>JASUSO010000055.1 GCA_030446015.1 Methanobacteriota archaeon | reverse complement strand
AGCGCCTTGAACCCCGCGCCGGTGGTCTCGAGGAGCCGGTCGAAGACCGGGAGCATCGCGCTCTCGGTCTTCCCCGTCCCGGTCGGCGCCACCAGGACCAGGTTCTCCCCCGAAAGAAGCCGCGGGATGGCCTGCTCCTGTGCCTCCGAGAACTCGGTGAACCCGCGCTTCCGAACGACCTCCAGCACCCGCGGGTCGAGGAGGTCAGCAGTCGTCTGCGGGGCAGAGCGTGGCCGGTGAGCCGACGTACGTGCCATCTGCTAAGAACACCTCCGCGGAATTGGGGTCGATGCACCGGGAGAGGGGGCCGAGCCCGCTCTCGCGCAGCCGCCCGACGTCTATCCCGCCCGCGAACTCGTTGAAGGCCGGGACGAAGAGGAGCCGGGTGCGCTCCCCCGACGGCTCCTCGACCACCGAGTAGAGGTAGGCCGGCCGGGCGCGTGCGGCGCACCCGACGGTATCCACGAGCGAGACGACCGGATGGTGGTGGCCGAGGACGACGAGGTGGCCGGGGAGTTCCGGGGCGGGGTGGGTGTGGCCGTGCAGGTAGCCGACACCGTCGATGAGCGTGCCCTCGGCGGGCAGGAGTTCGCCGGGCTCGAGGAACCGCCCGATACCTCCGTCGTGGTTGCCCGGGGCGACGGCAATCGGTACCCGGTCCCGAAACGACTGGAGGATGCCGGGAAGTTCCCGGTACTCCTGCCTGCTCGTGACCGGGACGTTGTGCTTGACGTCCCCGAGGAGGAGGAGGAGGTCGGGACGTGTCTCCTCGATGCAGGCGATCACCCGGTCGGCCCGGGCGGCGCTCCGGCTCGCGATATGGACGCCGTGACGTTCGAGGCCCGATTCTATGCCCATGTGCAGGTCGGCGACGACCAGCACCCGCCGGTCGCCCTCGACCAGGAGGGCCGGGCCGCTCTCGATGAAATGAAGGTGCATTATTGTCTCAGATCAGTTTTATCATGCCCGATGAGGGCTGGTAGCACTCCCCTGCCGCAAGGAGTTCCTCAAGCGCTCGCCGGGCCTCCTGCGCGGAGAGGCCCGAGCGCACCCCGGCGGCGACGGCGTCTTCGATCTCGACGCCACGGGCGCCGCCCTCCCCCTCAAGAGCGTCAAGGAGGAGGTCGCGGGCGACGAGGGGCGCGATCTCGCCGACAGCGATGTCCGGGCGGACGGTTGCAAGGGCTGTACGCACCATCTCGGCCATCCCGCGGATATCCTCATCCGTGGTCCCATAGAGGCGGCGGGCGGCCGCAACCTGCTCGTCGTCGCCGTCCCGGAGCGCTTCGAGCCGGTCGAGGGTGGCGCCGGCGGTTGCAAGCACCCAGAGGTCGCGGGCTGTGCGGTTCACCACAGAGAGCGCCTCGACCTCCACCGTCGCGCACGCTCGCTCACCGGTCCCGGCAAGCACCGCCCGGCCGGTGACGGCGACGAACGCAGGCGGCTCGATGTAGCCGAGCGTCTCAACCGCGTCCGGACTCTGCCAGTCGACCGAGACCTGAAACGCGCCGGTCGGATCGGCAAGCCGGGCCTGCATGACGTCGCCGCTCCCCCGCTTCTCGGTCAGGGCTCCGACGATGAAGAGGCGGCGGCACCAGGCGGCCCCGGGCGTCACCACGTACAGGCCGTCCCGGCCGTCACCGGAGTCTGCCGTATGCCGCGCGGCGGCAAAGTCCTGCGCAAATACCCGTTCTGCAGGTTCCATAAAACCGTCCGTTCGAGGAAGGGGTGCGGATATGCCAGGGCGGGAGAACCTGCCGGCCCTCCACGCGAACTCCCGGTATTTCCATAACGATTCCGTACCCATCTCTTCGACCTCAACCCACTAAAAAGGATCACCGGAACGGATGACGATCCTTTTACGATGGACAAGCACCAACACCTATGCAAATGGACGGCAACCACACCATCTGGATAGAGAAGTATCGGCCCCGGAGACTCGACGAGATGGTCGGGCAGAAGGATATCGTGGTGCGCCTCCAGTCCTACGTCAAGGCCGGCAGCCTGCCGCACCTCCTCTTTACGGGCAGCGCGGGGATCGGGAAGACCACCGCCGCCGTTGCGCTCGCCCGGGAGTTCTTCGGCGACACCTGGCAGACGAACTTCCGCGAGATGAACGCCTCCGACGAGCGGGGCATCGACGTCGTTCGGAACCAGATCAAGGAGTTCGCCCGGACGTCGCCGCTCGGCGGGGCGGCGTTCAAGATCCTCTTCCTCGACGAAGCGGATGCGCTGACGACGGACGCGCAGGCGGCTCTCCGCCGGACGATGGAGACCTACGCCCGAACCTGCCGGTTCATCCTCTCGTGCAACTACTCCTCGAAGATCATCGACCCCATCCAGAGCCGGTGCGCCATCTACCGGTTCAGGCCGCTTGATGCGGAGGCGGTCATCGAGGAGATCCGGAGGATTGCCGCGGCCGAGGGTCTCACGGTCACACAGGGTGCGCTCGACGCCATCGTCTACGTCGCCTCGGGGGACATGAGGAAGGCGATCAACGCCCTGCAGGGCGCCGCCATCCTCCGCTCCGACATCGACGAGAAGACGGTCTACGAGATCACCTCGACCGCCCGCCCGGAGGAGATCAACGAACTCCTCGACCTCTCGATTGCAGGCAGGTTCGACGAGGCGGAGCAGGCGCTCGTCGAACTGACCCGTGTCCGGGGCATCGCCCCGAACGAACTGATCAACCAGTGCTATCGCGCGCTTGTCCAGCGCGATATCGACCGGACGCTCAAAGTGAAACTGATCGACGCTCTCGGCGAGACCGACTTCCGCCTCTCGGAAGGGGCGAGCAGCGATATCCAGATGGAGGCGCTGCTCGCACGGTTCGTCCTCGCCGCGGAGCAGCACCGCTGAGGATTCTGTTGTGACCGAAGAGATAACCGTCGAAGTCACCGACAACGTCGGTGAGTGGACGAAGTTTCTAAAGAAGCAGTATAAGCGCGAGCTTGCCGAACTCTCCCGCGAGTACCCTCACAACCGTTCGCTCCTCATCGATTACCGCAAGATCTTAAACAACAAACTGGCGTTTGAGCTCCTGAAGAGCCCGGGGAAGGTCATCGGGGATATCCGGGACGCGATCGTCCAGAACAAACTCCTCAAGTTGAAGGACGGCCAGGACCCGGACCAACTCAACATCCGGTTCACGAACCTGCCGCAGAAGACCAACGTCCGCGACATCCGGGCCGACCAGATCAATACCTTCATCGCCATCGAGGGGATCCTCCGAAAGACCACGGAGGTCCGTCCGCGGATCGTCAGCGCGGTCTTCCGGTGCCGCTCCTGCGGCAAGAATACCGATCCCATCCCCCAGGGCTACGGGAGGTTCGACGAGCCTGAGTTCTGCCCGAACTGCGAGAGGAAGACCCGTCTCGACCTGGTTATGAACCGGTGCCGGTTCGTAGACGCCCAGAAACTCCGGATCCAGGAGTCCCCGGAAGGCCTCCGGGGCGGCGAGCAGCCGCAGACGCTCGATATCGACGTCACCGACGACCTGACCGGGATGGTCTCGCCAGGCGACCGGGTGGTGGTGAACGGCATCCTGCGGTCGGTGCAGCGGATCAACTACGGCCAGAAGAGCACGCTCTTTGACATCTATCTCGAGTGCAACTCGATCGAGGTCGCCGAGAAGGAGTTCGAGGAGGTCTCGATCACCGAGGAGGACGAAGCGAAGATCATGGCGCTCGCCCGCGACCCACAGGTCTACAAAAAGATCGCCCGGTCGATCGCGCCGACGATCTACGGGACGGACGACGTGAAAGAGGCGATCGCGCTCCAGCTCTTCGGCGGTATCGCGAAGGATATGCCGGACGGCTCCCGCCTCCGCGGCGACATCCACGTCCTGCTGGTCGGAGACCCGGGTATCGCAAAGAGTCAGATCCTGCGCTACGTCGTGAAACTCTCACCCCGCGGGATCTACACGAGCGGCAAGTCGTCGACCTCCGCCGGGTTGACGGCGACGGCGGTCAAGGACGAGTTCGGCGACGGCCGGTGGACGCTCGAGGCCGGTGCGCTGGTCCTCGCGGATATGGGGATCGCCGCCGTCGATGAGATGGACAAGATGCAGAAAGAGGACCGGAGCGCGCTGCACGAGGCGATGGAGCAGCAGTGCTACGACGACAAGACCGAGGTCCTCACACAAGCCGGGTGGAAAATCTTCCGCGATGTAACCGCGGGCGACCGTGTCGCGACGCTCTCTCCCGACGGCAGGCTCGAGTACGCATCGCCGTCGAACTTCGTGGCGTCGGAGTATGAAGGCGATCTCTACTACGTCAAGTCGCGGCAGGTCGACCTCGCGGTCACGCCGAACCACCGGATGTACGTCAACCTGAACCGGCGTGCCGACGAGTGGGAGGGGTTCCGGCTCGTCCGCATGGACGAACTCCCCATCCACAAACGGATGCGGTTCAAGAAGAACGCCGTATGGACAGGGGAGCGGCAGGAGACCTACGTGATCCCGCCCGTCGTCAAGTTCGCGAACCAGAACGACGAGGGAAGACCGACCGAGCCCGTCACCGTCAGGATGGACGACTGGCTTGAGTTCCTGGGTTACTTCCTCTCCGAGGGGTCGGTCCAGCGGCACTACCAGACCGGGGTTCCCTACCGCGTGATCATATCGCAGACAAACCCCGAGTCTGCCGAGAAGATCCGGCGATGCCTCGAACGGCTGCCGTTCCGGTTCTCCTACGACGGTAAGAACTTCGCGATCAACGCAAAGCAGCTCGCGGAACACCTCGCACCGTTCGGGAAATGCCACGAGAAGTACGTCCCCGGTTACGCGAAGAACCTCCCCCCGGAGCAGATCGGGATCCTCCTCGACGCGCTGATGCTCGGGGACGGCTACGTCAACAAGGCGACCGGAGTCTCGATCTACACCACCTCGTCGAAGAGACTGGCCGACGACGTCACCGAGCTTCTGCTGAAGAAGGGCTGGTCGGGGAACGTCCACCTCAGGCGGGAAGCGGGAACCGTCTCGTCCAACCCCCGGGGCGGGACCTCGGCCGCGACCCACGACATCTACCAGGTGACGTTCCTCCGCGACGGCCAGAACGAGCCGAACATCAATACGAACGGGCAGCGGCATATCGAAAAGCGGCCGTATAAGGGCATGATCTACTGCCTTGAGGTTCCAAACCACATCCTCTACGTCCGGCGAAACGGCATCCCGGTCTGGTGCGGCAACTCGATCTCGGTCGCAAAGGCCGGCATCACCGCGACCTTAAAGTCCCGGTGCGCCCTCCTCGGTGCGGCAAACCCGAAGCTCGGGCGGTTCGACCAGTTCGTCCCGATCGGCGAGCAGATCAACATGCCGCCGTCGCTCCTCTCCCGGTTCGACCTCATCTTCGTGATGACCGATCAGCCGGAGGCCCAGCGCGACGAGGCGATTGCGCAGCACATCATCAAGACCCACAGCGTGGGCGAGCTCATCAAGCAGCACGAGTACGAACCGCTGCCGGACGTCGACGACGAGTATATCCAGCGGGCGCTTGCGCCGGTCACCCCCGACATCGACCCGACACTCTTACGGAAGTACATCGCCTACGCGAAACGGACGTGCTTCCCCATCCTCTCCGACGGGGCGAAGGAGGCGCTGATCGCCTACTACATGCGCCTGCGCAACCTCGCAAGCGGGAACAAGCCCGTCCCGGTCACCGCCCGGCAGCTCGAGGCGCTGGTGCGGCTTGCGGAGGCGAGCGCCCGGATGCGGCTCTCAAACACCGTCGATACGGAGGATACCGACCGGATCTTGAAGATCGTGGACGCCTGTCTCCGGCAGGTCGCTTACGATGCAGAGACCGGGAGTTTCGACATCGACAAGCTCGTGACCGGGGTCACGAAGTCGCAGCGCGACATCATCCGGTCGGTGAAGGAGGCGATTCGGAACGCCTCCGCTGACGGAGGCGGCCAGGCGCGGGTCGACGAGGTGATCGAGGTCCTGGTGCAGCAGGGTTTCTCCCGCGACAAGATCGAACACACCCTCGAACAGCTCAAGCGCGGCGGCGAGGTGCTCGAGCCCCGACACGGGCTGGTGAAGCTGATCGGGTAAGGGAGAAATTGCTCTTTTTGCAAAGGACAGCCCGGTCTCGTGTAGGCCGGGTTTCGATCCACGTAGTCCGGCGGAGTTGATGCTCGCAGGTCGCCGGCCTATAGCAGATCGTTTAACTCTTCGACTGTCAGCTCGGCCTGCTTTAAAATGTGCGAAAGCGTTGAGCGCTTGATCGGCTTATGCATGGGGACTGTCAGTTTGAGTATTCTATCCGGCAGGCGCTTATGCAGACGGATGTGACTGCCACGCGTGCGGACGACAACCCATCCGCCCCTTTGAAGAGCGATCACGACCCTGTCATAATCAAGAACAGGAATCTTGCTCATACAGCAATCTCAACCTGCTCAGCTGTTTCACTACAAACAAGATCATCCTCAACAACTTCAAGATACAGATCGATAGCTTCCCTGATATTCTCCAATGCCTCTTCCCTCGTATCGCCCTCGCTGATACATCCGGGAAGGCTCGGTACATAGACCGTATATCCCCCTTCCTCACTGGGTTCAAGCACTACACGCAGTCTCATACTCTACCCTATCAAATCATAGGGCTTATACTTAATTATAATACAGCGCGAAACACCACGGCGCTGATTACGTTCATGGGTCATTTAACTTCTTCTAGATCACTTCGTGCCCCTTTACCTCACGCGAAGAGCACGAGGACCGGTCATAAACATTCCTCAGTGCAGGGGCGCACCTTCTTACTCCCATACCCCCTAACCTACTAACCATGATCACCGACCGCGAGAGAGCGGCCTTCGAAGCCGGTATCAAACTCGGCGCCCTCTACCACCAGTTCGTCGGGACTCCCATCGCCCGCGAGACCGCCGCGGCCGTCGAGGCCGCAATCGAGCAGGCCGTTAGCCTCCAGCCCTACGTGACCGGCATCACCGTCCGGCTGAACCGCGACATGATGGTCTCGAACCGGTTCGGCTACTCGGAACTTGCCGGGAAGATGTTTAACGTTGAGATCACGACCACGGTCGGGGAGACCATCTGCCGCGCCCGGCTGCACCTCGAGGACGACTACCCCATGATGGAGATCGTCGAGTTCCATGAGACCCCCCGCGATACCGATCACTGACGACCATATCCACATCGACCCAGTAAACGGCCGGGGGCTCGAGGCCGCAAAGGACTTCCGCCGCAGCGGGGGGACGCACATCTTCCTGGTCGCAAAACCCTCCTGGTCACTCGGGGTCGAGCCCTCTTCGGGCGAAGACTACCGCGAGGTCTTCGACGCGACCCTCCGGGTTGCGGAGATGGTCCGCGAGACCGGGCTCGTCGTCTACCCGGTCCTCGGCGTCCACCCGGCGGAGATGAACCGGCTTACGGCGCGGATGACTCTGGACGAGGCAGCCGCCGTGATGATGGCCGGGCTCGACCTTGCCGCCCGCTACGTCGAGGAGGGGCGGGCCGTCGCCCTCAAGAGCGGCCGGCCCCACTACGAGGTCGCGCCCGAGGTGCTTGCCGCCTCGAACGCGATCCTCTTCCATGCCCTCGAACTCGCCGCCGACTGCGGCTGTGCCGTCCAGCTCCACGCCGAGAGCGGGCCGTGTGCCGACGTCGTCGATATGGCGCGGCGGGCCGGCATCCCGGTCGAGCGGGTCGTCAAACACTTCGCAACGCCCGACACGCCCCTCATGCCCTCCTTCATCGCGCGGCACGAGGAGATCCCCGCTCTCGCCCGGAGCGGGCGGCGGTTCACGATGGAGAGCGACTACATGGACGAGAACTCCCGGCCCGGCGCGGTCATCGGGCCAAAGTCCGTGCCGCGGTTCACGCGCCGGTACCTCGAAGAGGGGCTCATCTCCGAAGAGGACGCCTGGCGCATCCACGCGGAGACGCCGTCGCGTACCTACGGCGTGGAGATCGCGCTTCCTTAACGGAACTGCGCACCTTTTTGACGACTCCCGCCAAACGGTATGTGATGTACTTAAAAGTGCACCGCATACCGGGCGCCGGTGAAGTGGTGGCTGCCTGCGACGCCGAACTCATGGACGCCACCCTGATGCACGGAGACGTCGAGGTCCGCATCACCAGAGGTTTTTACGGCACGGAGCGTGCCGGCGAAGAGGACGTCCGGGGGGCGCTCGCGTGCGCGGAGAACGTCAACATCATCGGCAAGCGTGTCGTAGCCCTCGCCGTCGCCATGGGCCTCATCGCCGAGAAGGACTGCATCATGATCGGCGACGTCCCGCACGCCCAGATATTCAGGATCTGAACCATGACCATCCAGACGAGCATCTGCCCCCGCTGCGGAAAGCCGAGCGAGGAAGGGCTCTGCCCGGAGTGCCGGGCCGCGGACGTCCGGCTGCTGACCTGCGAGCCGTACGTGACCGCCGTCTACTGCCCGGTCTGCGAGTCGCAGAAACGCGGCAAGACCTGGTCCGACCTGCAGATGCCGCGCGAAGACCTGATCACCGAACTCGCCGTCTCGGCGGTCAGTATCCACGAGGACGCGAAGGAGATCCGGATCACCGTCCGCTCCGAGGAGATCGCGTCGAACAGGACGGCCTGCACCGTCGAGGTTGAGGCGAGCCTCTACGGTGTCCCGGTCCGGGAGACCTGCAGGACGGAGATCCGCTGGCAGAAGGAGTCCTGCGACCGGTGCAGCCGCATCTCCGGGGGCTACTACGAGGGGATCGTCCAGGTGCGGGCCACGGGCAGGAAGATCAACGCCTACGAGCGGGAGGTCGCCGCAAGCCTGGCGCAGCAGGCCGAAGATTCGCTCCAGCAGTCGGGTGACCGGTTCTCGTTCATAGCGGAGCTCGACGACACAAAGGACGGCGTCGATATCACCGTCGGGACGCAGCACCTCGGCCAGGAGATCGCGAGGGCGATCACGGGGGCGCTCGGCGGGCGGTTCACGACCCACCCGAAGCTGGTCGGGGAGAAGGACGGCAAAGCGCTCTACCGGATCACCTACTCGATCCGGCTGCCGTTCTACCAGAAGGGGGACGTTGTGGTCTCCCGCGGCAACTACTTCGAGGTCCGCGAGATCGACGGGCAGCGGCTCCGGGTCTTCGATCTCGCGGCCGGCGCTGCCCGGACTATCACCGAGAGCGAGGTCGAGCGCCTCATCGGCAACGTCCGCGAGGCCGAGTCCGCGCTCGTCGTCTTCACGCAGCCGGGCGTCGTGGGGCTGATGGACCCGAAGACCTACCAGACGCGGGAATTGAACGCGGTCCCCTGGACGTTCCCGGTGGAGGGGCAGCCGATCCGGGTGCTCCGCGACGAGGAGCAGGACCGGCTGGTCATCGTCGGGTGAGCCTCGCCATGCGTGCGCGGAAGGTGCCGGCAGCCGCCCTCGCCGATATCGCGGACGCGGAGTGGGTGGACACCTCCCGCCGTCCGTATGTCGAGGGCGGGACCGCCTGGGTCCCGGTCAGGGGGGGGTATCCTGCCGATACGGACCTTCCCGAGCGGGAGGCCTACCGCGGCCGCGGCTACCACCTCGTCGGCGACGTCGCAGTCCTCCACGGCGACGCGCCGACGGATGAGGAACTTGCCGCTATCGTGGAGCACTGCCGTCCCCGGGGCGTCGTCTGGGTGAAGGGATTTTCAAGCGAGATGCGCATCCCCCGGGTCGAGGTCCTCTACGGAACCGCCGGCGAGGTGCGGCACCGCGAGCAGGGTTACACCTTCTTCCTCGACCCGACGAGGGTGATGTTTGCTCAAGGAAACCGCAACGAGAAGGCCAGGATCGCAGCTCTCGTCCGGCCCGGCGAGCGGGTCGCCGATATGTTCGCCGGGATCGGCTACTTCACCATACCGGCGGCCGCGAGCGGCGCCCGGGTCCACGCGATGGAGATCAACCCAATAGCCTTTGAATACCTGCAACGTAACATTATGGCAAACCACGTTCAAGATCGGGTCACACCGGAGCTCGGCGACTGCCGGGACCTCCTCTCCGGGGTCTACGACCGGGTCCTGATGGGCCACTTCGACGCTCCCTCGATGCTCGCCGACGCCCTCGCCCACGTCCGGGAGGGGAGCGTGCTCCACGTCCACAGCATCGGGGACGTGAGCGAGACGATTAAAAAAGAGGTCGCAAGCGCCGGGTTCTCGGCGGCGGTGGTCTCCCGGAGGGTGAAGAAGTACGGCCCTCACGCGTGGCACATGGTGCAGGATGTGACGATATCGTGAAGACGCTTTCGGGAAAGACGGTGGTGCTCGCCGTGACGGGGAGCATCGCGGCCGTCGAGACGGTGAAGCTCGCCCACGCCCTGCGCCGCCGGGGCGCAACGGTGCAGGCGGTGATGACGGAGGCGGCAGCCGGGATCGTCCACCCCGACGCCCTGACCTACGCGACGGGGCGACCGGCGATCACGAGGATCACCGGTCTCGTGGAGCACGTCCTCTACTGCGGGGAAGGGGGAGAGGCCGACCTCCTGCTCGTCGCGCCCGCTACGGCGAACACCATCGGCAAGATCGCCTGCGGGATCGACGACACGCCAGTCACGACCTTCGCCACGACGGCGCTCGGCCGGGGGATGCCGGTGGTGGTCGTCCCGGCGATGCACGAGAGCATGTACCGCCACCCCGGGGTCGCGGAGAACCTCGGACGGCTCCGCTCCTGGGGCATCGACGTCGTCGATCCCCGGATCGAGGAGGGGAAGGCGAAGATCGCCGATACCGACACCATCGTCCTCCACGCCGAGCGTGCGGTCCTGGGCCGGCCGCTTGCGGGGAGACGCGTCCTCATCACGAGCGGGGCGTGCGCGGAGCCCCTCGACGACGTCCGGGTCCTCACCACCCGCTCGACCGGGCAGATGGGAAGAGCGCTCGCGCTCGAGGCCTTCCGGCTCGGCGCGGACGTGACGGCGGTACACGCGGGGTTGTTCCCCTGCGTCAGAAATATCCACGCCACGACCGCGGCCGAGATGCGGGAGGCGGTCCTCTCGGTCTGCCGGGAGGAGGGGGTCGATATCTACATCAGCGCGGCCGCGATATCGGACTTTGCGCCCGAACGATACGAGGGGAAGATCCCGAGCGGTTCGCCCCGGACCGTCCGGCTCGAGCCCCTCCCGAAGGTCATCGACGAGGTGATGGCGGCATGCAGCCCCACCGTGGTGGCGTTCAAACTGGGCTGGGACGAGGAGGGTCGTGCGCGAGCGATGCTTGAAGAGGGTGCGCGGATGGTCGTCGTGAACGCTCCCCCGGCGATGGGCGCGGCGGAGGGGTCGTTCCGGATTATGACCGCTGCCGGGACGACTGACGTCACCGGGAGCAAAGAGGAGGTCGCCAGGGCGATATGGTCAGGACTGCTGTAGCATTCTCTCCCGGGCACATATCCGGCTGCTTCAAGCGCGTGGAGGGGAGCGATCCTGCGACGATCGGGAGCGTCGGGGCCGGCGTGGTCATCAGTGAGGGGGTGCGCTCGACGGTCGAACCCGCCCGAGAAACGAGTGTCCGGGTCGTCCGGCAGGGGCACGCGAGCGCCGGGTCGCCGCCGATCGAGTACGCCCTTGAGCGGCTGGGCGTCGCCGCCCGCGTCACGACGGAGTGCCGGCTCCCCATCGGCGCCGGGTTCGGCCTCTCGGCGGCGGCGCTGCTTGCGACGCTCACGGCGGCGAACCACCTCTTCGACCTCGACCTCTCCGCGGACGAGGTGGCCGCGCGGGCGCACGAGGCCGAGGTCCTCCACCGCACCGGGCTCGGGGACGTCGCCGCGAGCCTCTCCGGCGGTGTCGTCTGCCGGAAGGGGCCGGGGATCCACGCGGAGATCATCCGCATCTACCCTGAGGAACCGCTCTACGCCGTGAGCCTCGGGGCGCTCCCGACCGCTTCGGTCCTCTCGTCGGCGGAAACCATGGAGCGGATAGCCGCCGCGTTCCCGGGCCGCTGCCCCCGCGACCTCCCCGACTTCTGCCGGCTCTCGCGGGAGTTCGCCGAGAAGAGCGGGCTCATCGCGCCGAAGGTGCGGCGGGTTCTCGACGCCTGCGACGCCGCAGGGGTCCCGGCGAGCATGACGATGCTCGGGAACGGCGTCTTCGCCTGCGGTGAGGCTGCGGAGCGGGTGCTCTCTTTGTTCGGGGAGGTCTACCGTCTCCACGTCGCCCGCCGCGGCGCATACCTGATCGAGGTGAAACCATGATTCCGAAAGACCATCCACGCTATCGCTCCCTTGTCGCCCGCGAACGGATTGCCCGGTGCGCCCAGGAGGGGATCGTCGCACTGGAAGGGCTCGCCGCCCACGGGCGGGGGGAGGCGTTCGACTACCTGATCGGCGAGAGGACGACCGAGAGCGCCGCCCTCGCCGAGCGGACGGCCGCGGCGATGCTGCTTGCCGCCCGGCACGCGGTGATATCGGTGAACGGCAACACGGCGGCGCTTGCGGCGGCGGAGATCGCGGCGCTCCAGCAGGCGAGCGGCGCCGACGTCGAGGTGAACCTCTTCCACCGGACAGAGGAGCGGATCGAGCGGATCACCCGGCACCTTACGGCGCACGGCGTCCGCGTTCTATCGGGGACGCCGGAGCGGATCGTCCCGCTCTCCCACGACCGGGGGCTCTCGCTGCCGGAGGGGATCGGGGACGCCGACGTTGTGCTGGTGCCGCTCGAGGACGGCGACCGGTGCGCCGCGCTCCGGGCGATGGGCAAAGCGGTCATCACGATCGATCTCAACCCGCTCTCCCGGACCGCCCGCACGGCGACGCTGACGATCGTCGACGAGGTGACGCGCGCTCTCCCCGCGATCACCGCGGCGTGCACCACCCTCGAGCCCGGCGAGGGTGAACGCCTGATAGCATCGCTTGACAATACCTATCTCCTCCGGGCGGCAATAGATGAGATGAGAGAGAGACTGGCTCATGCTCTGGAGTGAGGTCTACCGCCCGAAGGGGTGCGGCGAGATCATCGGACAGGAGGAGGTCGTCCGCCATCTGACGGCGTTTGCGGACTCCGGCAGCGTGCCCCATATGCTCATCTCCGGCCCGCATGGCACCGGCAAATCCGCGGCCGTCGAGTGCCTCGCAAAGCGGCTCTACGGCGAGAACTGGAAGGCAAACACGACCGTCTTCAGCGCGACCGATCTCCTCGGGAGGGGGAGGAGCGCGCTCGAGACAGACGAGCGGTTCAGCATGGTCTACCGCAAAGACCAGAGCCTGATCGTCAACTTCAAGCAGATCGTGAAGTGGTACGCCTCAATGCGGCCGCTCGACGCCGAGTTCAAGCTGATGGTCTTTGAGGACGCGCACGGCCTGACGTTCGAGGCGCAGCAGGCCCTGCGCCGGACGATGGAGCGATACAGCGCCACCTGCCGGTTCGTCTTCGTCACCGTCCGGCCCTCGGTGATCATCCCCGCCATCGCGTCGCGCTGCCTGCCGCTCTTCTTCGCTCCGATCAGGAGCGATCTCGTCCGGGCACGGCTTGAGGAGATCCTGGCCGCGGAAGGGGCGGCGGTCCCGTCCGACGACATCGACCTGATCGTGTATGCCGCGCAGGGAGACCTGCGGCGTGCGATCATGTACCTGCAGATCGCCGCGAGAGCAAAGGAGGAGTTCGACCTCGCGGAGATCTCGCGTTCCGAGACCGCGAACGTCGCTACGTCGGCGTTCGTCGCTCTCCGTGACGGCAACTTCGAGGCCGCCCGCCGGATCGCCGAGTCGCTGATGATCGAGTACGGGCTCTCGGCGCGGGAGGTCGTCGGCGAACTCCGGCAGGTGGTTCGGCGCGAGTACAACCACCCGGCCCTTGCCGTCGCGCTCGCCGACGCGGATCTCCGGCTCACCCATAACGCAAACGATTTTGTGCAGGTCAACGCACTACTTGCCCGGATAGCCCGGGAGGTGTTCAGTGAAGAAAGTACAGCAACATTATGACGAAGTCGCGGACATCTACGACGAGCGCTACGACGGCAGCCGCGGGAAGTATTACCACGGACACATCTCCGACCATGTGATGCGGGAGCTCCCGAAAGGCGGGTTCCTCCTCGACGTCGGGTGCGGAACCGGGCTTTTTGTGCAGCGCTACATCCGGGAAGGCGGCCGGGCGGTGGGGCTTGATATCAGCCCGGGAATGGTCAGGCACGGGCGGCAGCGCTGCCCGGATTGCGGGTTCTGCGTCGGGACCGCCGACGTCCTCCCGTTCAAGGATAACACATTCGACGCCCTTGCAAGCCTGCTCGCCTTCAGCTACGTCCCCGACCCGGAGGGGATGCTCCGGGAGTGCTACCGGGTCTTAAAGCCCGGCGGCCGGATCGCCGTCTGCACCCTCTCGCGGACGATCTTTACGAGCATCGTTCCTATCGTCTACCAGGTGGGGGAGAAGGTCGGCCTGAAGAAGGTGGGCGTCGGGGCTTTCGACGAGCACTACTACACCAACGCCGAGATCGCCGGGCTCTTCCGCGAGGCGGGATTCGAAGACGTCTCGGTCGGCCGCTGCTCGTTTGCACACCTAAACCTTGCCGACCCGGTCTTCAAACTCGCACGGAAGGTGGAGCCGATCATCGAGGAGAAACTGCCCTACCTGGCGTATAACGTCTGTGCGGCGGGGAAGAA
>JASUSO010000054.1 GCA_030446015.1 Methanobacteriota archaeon | reverse complement strand
CTTCGCCTTCTCCTGCTTTTTGAGCATCTCTTCCATCTTCATGATCCCCTCAGAGAGGTTCTTCCCGTACCGCAGGGCGACCTCCAGCGCCTCTTCGTCAACCCGGACGACCCTGGACATGATGATGAGGTTCTGCGGCCCCGGATTTATGTGTTACAGTTTTGTTACATGTGGGGTCTGAGATGTAACAGAATTGTAACAGTTCCGGAGATAGTGTAACATTCCTGTTACATAAGCCCAAAAATCGGATCCGGGGCTAAAAATCCTCCCTACTTGTGCCCCGGATCAGGTTACCGGTCTCACGCCCTCCCGCCCCCGGCCGGCGGTGCCGGCACCTGATAGGTTCCGGCGACGACGTTCTGCGGGTTCCCGGCGAAGAACGCCCTGATGTTCTCGACGCTCGTGGCGATGATCCGGTCGACCGCCTCCCGCGTGTTGAAGGCGTTGTGCGGCGTGAGAATCGCCCGGTCCGAGTGCAGGAGGCCGAAACTCTCGAGCGCATCCCGGAGTTCGTCCGCCGACGCCTCGCCGGCCCCCTGGAACTCCTCGCCGATCCAGACATCCTCCCCCTCGAAGGTATCGAGCGCGACCCCACCGAGCCGGCCTTCGCGGAGGGCGTCGGCAACCGCCGTCGTGTCCACCACCCCGCCGCGGGAGGTGTTGACGAGGAGCGCGGTGTCCTTGACCAGCCGCAGCCGGTCGGCGTCGATCAGGTGGTGGGTGGCCTCCGTGTAGGGGACGTGCAGGCTGATGACGTCCGCCTGCCGGAGGACGTCATCAAGATCCATGTAGCGGACGCCGTAGTCTTCCGTGAGGGCCGGGTTCGGGCGGAGGTCGTAGGCGATCACCCCCATCCCCGCCGCGTGGGCGATGCGGGCGAGGTGCGACCCGATGCGCCCGGTCCCGACCAGGCCGAGGGTCTTGCCGGCGAGGTCCATCCCCTGGAGCCCGGCCCGGGAGAAGTCGCCCCGGTCAACCCGCGCAAACGTCGGCCGAAACCGCCGGGCAAGGGCCAGGATGAGCCCGAACGCGAACTCCGCAACGGTGGTCTCCCCGTAGTGCGGCACGTTGCAGACGGTGACGCCGTGCTCCCGGCAGGCCTCGACGTCGATGTGGTCGAACCCGGTGGACATGGCGGCGACCATCTTGAGGTTCGGGAGGCGCTTGATGACCTCCCGGGTGACGCGCGAGAGGACGAAGATCCCGACGGCGTCGGCATCGCGGGCGAGCGAGGCGTTCTCGACCGTGAGCGGTTCGGTGTGCAGGGCAATCTCGTAGCCGCTCGGGCCGGCAAAGGCCTTCCAGATCACGTCCTTCTCGTGCTCATCGAGGCCGAAGAAGACCAGTTTCGCCATGGTTCAGCCCCCTCACTCCCGGGATGCCATGTAGGCAGCGATATCGACCATCCGCTTTGCATACGCAAACTCGTTGTCGTACCAGACCAGGACCCGGGCCATCCGCCCGCCGACGACGCTCGTGGAGAGCCCGTCGACGACCCCGGAGTGCGGGTCGCCGACGATATCGGCCGACACCAGCGGGTCCTCGGTATACGCGAGGATCCCCTTCATCCCCCCTTCGGCCGCCTCCTTCATCGCGGCGTTCACCGCGCCCGCCGACGTCTCCCGCGAGAGGTCTGCAACAATATCGATGACGGAGCCGTCGGGGATCGGGGCCCGGATGGCTATCGCGTCCATCCTCCCGGTGAGTTCGGGGAGGACCCGGGTGGTGGCGACGGCGGCCCCGGTCGTCGTCGGGATGAGCGAGACGGCCGCGGCCCGCCCCCGGCGCGGTTTCTTCGCTGCCCTATCGACCAGCGCCTGGGTGGCGGTGTAGGCGTGGATCGCCGTCGCCATCAGCCTTTCGACGCCGAAGGCGTCGTTCAAGACCTTCGCCGCCGGCGCGAGCGCGTTGGTCGTGCAGGAGGCGTTCGAGACGACGATGTGCTTTGCTGGGTCGTAAGTGCCCTCGTTGACGCCGAGCACGACCGTATGGTCGGCGTCGGGCGAGGGTGCGCTGATGACGACCCGCGATGCCCCGGCGTCCAGGTGTTTTGCGGCGCCCGCCCGCTCCGTGAAGTGCCCCGTGCACTCGAGCACCATCTCCACGCCGAGGTCCTTCCACGGGAGGCGGGCGGGGTCGCGCTCGTGCAGCATCCGCACCTCCTCCGGCCCGAACCGGATATGGTCCGGGCCGGCCTCGACCGGGAACGGCGCCCGGCCGTAGACCGAGTCGTACCGCATCAGGTAGGCGAGTTCTTCCGCCGGGTTTGGGTCGTTCACCGCGACAATCTCGATCTCCTCCGGCGGATCGGTGAGGTAACTGCGGAGGATCTGCCGCCCGATCCGCCCGAACCCGTTGATGGCAACCTTTTCCATACACATCCCCCATCGGGCCGGGGGTCTCCTGTGCGGGGCGGTATATATGATCTTTGCCGGTTACCCCGACCCCGCCTGTCGGGCCACGCCCCGGGCGGCCGCCGCGACCTCCTCCGGGTCGCCGAGGTAGTGGTGCCCGACCGCGTTTAAGTCCCCGTCCAGTTCGTAGACGAGCGGGTAGCCGGTGGGGATGTTCAGGCCTGCGATCTCGTCGTCCGGAACGTTGTCCAGGTGCTTGACGAGGGCCCGGAGGCTGTTGCCGTGGGCGGAGACCAGGACGGGTCTGCCCGCCGCAAGGTCTCTCCTGATATGGCTCTCCCAGCAGGGGAGCACCCGCTTGAGCGTGTCGTGCAGCGACTCGGTCGCGGGGAGCGTCGCCGGGTCGAGATCTGCGTAGCGGGGGTCGAACCGGGGATGCCTCGGGTCGTCCCACGCGAGCGGCGGCGGCCGCACGTCGTATGCCCGGCGCCAGAGGTGCACCTGGTCCGCGCCGTACTTTTCCGCGGTCTCCTGCTTGTTCAGGCCCTGCAGGGCACCGTAACTCTTCTCGTTCAGCCGCCACGACCGGTGCACGGGGACGTACATGAGGTCGAGATCGTCCATGACCACCCAGAGAGTCCGGATCGCACGCTTCAGGACGGAGGTGTAGGCGACGCGGAACGTGTACCCGCCGTCCCGAAGAAGTTCCGCCGCCCTATGGGCCTCCTTGATACCCTGCGGCGAGAGGTCGACGTCCGTCCAGCCCGTGAACCGGTTCTCCCGGTTCCAGGTGCTCTCGCCGTGCCGCAGCAGGATCAGCGTTGCCATAGCACTCTTCTCCCATACCCCGTGTGGACGCCCCGCCGGATAAAGCCCCTGCATGGACCGGGACACGGCCGGTGAGCGGTGCCGGAATGTCCAGAAACGGATGGACAGCACGTCTTCAGCCGGTGTGCGAGATACAATGACCGCACCTGGATACCCTGTATAATCACCGGGTTTGGCAAACCGGCCATGGATAGGTTCGATATTTTTCGTAGCCTACCATTCATTTATCACTCATTCCCGCCCATATGCAGGTGTATGGCACCGAACAGAAGAAGGAACAGGAACGTCATCCTCACGGCGGCATCGCTCCTCGTCATCGCTCTGGCGTGCATCGTCACCGCGGGGTGCACCGGAGGCACGTCGACGCCGGGAGCGTCCGCCGGGCTTGCCGGGACGTCCTGGACACTCGATTCGTACCTCGATGAGAACGGCACGCTCATCGCGGTCCTGCCGGGAACAGAGGTCACGGCGGCCTTCGGCACCGACGGCAGGGTCACCGGCTCGGCCGGGTGCAACAGCTACGGCGGCGACTACCGGCTTGAAGGGACGAGCCTTTCGATCTCCCCGATTGAGCAGACGCTGAAATTCTGCCTGGAGCCCGAAGGCATCATGGAGCAGGAGGCGCGGTTCGTCGATCTCCTCGGCTCGGCAGCCGGATACCGGATCGAGAACGGCCGGCTCGTCATCACCGACGCAGAAGGCGCCGACGTCCTCGTCTTCGTGCAGGACTCCTTCGTACCCGTGATGCTCCCCGGAACGTCCTGGAGACTCGTAAGCCTCGCCGATGAGAACGGCACTCTGGCCCCGATCATCCCCGGCACAACCGTCACCGCGTCCTTCGATACCGGGAACGTCCGCGGCAACGCCGGGTGCAACCACTACAGCGCACGCTACACCGCAAACGGCGCGAACCTCGCGATCGAACCGGTCACACGGACCGAGATGTACTGCAACGAGCCGCCCGGCATCATGGAGCAGGAGGACCGCTACCTCGCGCTCCTCGCGGACGCCGCATCCTACCGCGTTGAGCGGGTGCTGCCGGACGGCGAGAGGATCCCCCTCACCGCTTTCTTCTCCTCAAGGACGACGAGCGACCGGCTGACCCTCACGGACAGCGAGGGCAACGACATCCTGGTCTTCGAACTCGACCTCCCGAAGCCCAATCTCCCGCTCGTCGGGACGAAGTGGGTGCTTGACTCCTATAGCCTCGGCGGGGACGCGATCTCCTCGGTAGTCGCCGGCACGACCGTCACCGTGACTTTCGATGCCGACGGCAGCGTCGGCGGCAACGCCGGGTGCAACCACTACGGCGGCGAGTACACCCTCGAAGGCGCGAACCTTGCCGTCTCCTCGCTCTTCAGCACCCTGATGTACTGCGAGACACCGGGCGTCATGGAGCAGGAAGCGGCGTTCCTCGGCCACCTCGGGAACGTCTCCTCCTACCGGGTCGAGGGCGACCGGCTGATCCTCGCGGACGCGGAGGGGAACGACCTCCTCTTCTTCGTGCAGGCAAAAGAGGTGCCGCCGGCACCGCTCACCGGGACGGCATGGACGCTTGAGTCCTACAGCCTCGGCGGGGAGGCGGTCTCCTCGGTGATCGCCGGGACCACGATCACGGCGGTCTTCTCCGATGGAAAGGTCACCGGCAACGCCGGGTGCAACTCCTACGGGGCCGGCTACCGGATCGACGGCATGAACCTCACCATCGAGCCGCCGGTCAGCACGAAGATGTACTGCGGCGAGCCCGAAGGCCTCATGGAGCAGGAGAACCGGTACCTCAACCTCCTCACCTCGGTTGCAGGCTACCGGATCGATGGGAACCGGCTCGATCTCCTCGATGAAGGAGGAGCAGCCCTGCTCACGTTCAGCGCGGGCAGGCCCTGACCCCCTTTTTTTATCCACCTCTCCTTAGAGCCGGAACTTCAGCAAAAAAGAGTTTACGCCGGGAACAGCCCCCCCTCTGCCGGAAGGGAGTAGTGCATCTGGGCAAAGACCCACGCGTGCCCGGTCCCCCGGAGCACCGCCGTCATCCGCCCGTTCATCGTCCGCGGGACCCCGCCCGCGGCAAAACGCCAGGTCATCTCGGCCATCACCCAGGCGATCGTCCCCTCGGCACCGATACGGATGTCGGAGAGGTCGAGCGCGACCTCCTCAGCCTGCGCAAAGCCGCGCTCGAGGTATCGGCGGTACTCCTCCCTCCCGATCACCTTCTCGCCGGCGCCCGTGCCGAAAGCCCGGAGGTCAGGATCGGCGAGCGCTGCCAGGGTCTCGACATCCTTCCTGCCCATGGCCTCCGTCATCCGCCGGAGCACCGCCATGATCTGTTCCTGTGTCTGCTCGCTGACTCGCATGAGGAATGGTCATGCCAGAAAAGGATATGCGTTTCGAGCAGGTGCGGCGGTTCAGGCCGGGAAGGCGCCGGGTGCGTCCCCGTCCCGCGAGTCCCTCCCGATCGACCGGAGGTACGCGCGGAACTCCGGTGAGCGTGCGGCCTCGATGAGGGCAGCGACACCTTCGTCCGCGGCAAGTTCCTCCCGGACCACCAGGTCGCACGACTCGCAGCCGATCGAGGTGAACCGGAGCCCCGCCTCCCGCGCTTCACGGGCCGAACAGACCCGGACGTCCCCGGGAACGCCTGACGGGGATGCGTCGATCCCCTCCCGGTCGAGCCAGACATCGAGGAGGGTCTGCACCGCCGCACTCTTCGGGCGGTTGGCAACCCGGAGTGAGGAGAGGCTCCCGGCATCGAGCGGGTCGGCCGACGCAATCCCGAACTCCGTCCGGGCCACCGGCACCCGGAGGAGAGGCGTATCGGGCAGATAGCGGAGCACCTGGTCGCTCCATGCCGACGCGGTCTCCGGGAGGGCGACCGACGCCGCGTGGCAGGTCTTCGCCCGCAGGGCGAGCACCGCTCCGATCGTCGAGGCGTTGCAGCAGTGGAGATGGTAGCCGTCCTCCGCGAGACGGTTGCCGAGCTCGCCGAGGACCGGGTCGCGCCTCCCAACGCAGACGAGCGTCCGGGCGAGTGAATCGGGCGGGACGGTGAGCCGGACGCGCACCTCTTCGCCCGCCTCGAACCCCTCCCGGGCGGCCGGGATGTGGATGTAGCCGTTCGCCCGGACGACCGCCATCTGGATTCCCCCGCCCCGGGGATGGGGTGTCGCCCAGCAGATGCCGTCGACCCGCCCGACCGAGACCGGGACGAACTCGTCGAACCCGAGATCGGATGCCAGCCGCCGCGAGATCCGGACGTCCAGCTCCCCGCTCGGGAGCGGCGCAAGCCCCCACCACGAGAGGAGGTCCCCGGCAACCTCGCGGAGAACCGTCTGGGCGGCGACGGGATACCCCGGCATCCCGAGAACCGGCTTGCCGCCGACGTTTGCGAGCAGCACCGGCTTCCCCGGCCTGACCGCAATCCCGTGGAAGACGATCTCCCCGAGCTCCTCGACGGCTTCCCGGGAGAAGTCGCGGGTGCCGGCCGACGAGCCCGCCGAGAGGAGGACGAGATCGTTCTCGGCGACCGCCGTCCTCACCGCCTCCCGGATACGGTCGGGCTCATCAGGGATGATCCCATACCGGCGGCAGGTCGCCCCGAGCCCGGTGAGGAACGCCTCCGCCATCAGGGTGTTCGTCTCGATCGTCTGGCCAGGGCCGGGCGCCGTGCCGAGCGGCACGAGGTCGCTCCCCGTCGGGACGATCCCGACCCGGACCGACCGCACACTCACCCGGCCTATCCCGTAGGTCGCGAGCGCACCGATATCGAACGGCCGGATGCGGTGGCCTTTCGGGAGGACGAGTTCCCCCGCCCGGACATCCTCGCCGGTACGGCGGATGTTCTGCCCGGGCGCGGCGGATTTCCGGATCCGGGGGACGCCGCCCTCGTCCCAGGTATCCTCGATCATGACGACCGCGTCGAACGGCCGGGGGATCACCTCGCCGGTGTTGACGCGGGCATACTCGGCAAGAGAGAGCGGCCGCTGGTCCTGCGCTCCGCGGGTCTCGGCGCTCTTCACCGCGTAGCCGTCGAACTTCGCGATATCGGCAACGGGAACGGAATACCGCGCATACAGGGGCTCGGCCGTCACCCTGCCGACAGCCTCTGCGAGCGGCACGCTCTCGGCGCGGCCCGGCGACGGGAACTCCCGCCGCATCATCGCGAGAGCCTCGGAGAGCGGGGTAAGGTTCAGGTACCTGCGTGGCATATTCGTGACTCTTAAATTATCGTTTCTCGTGCGGCCGGGAGCGAACAGTGCAGTCGAAGAGCGACGCCTCGTCGGCCGCGAATATCGTATCGACACTCTCCGGCACCTCCCGGAGAGTAAAGACCGCCTCTTTTCCGGGGCAGGAGAAGACGTACCGGTCTCCTCCAGAAGACCCCAACCGGCGGTTCCCGGGGCTCGCGCCGGTGATCCCGATGAGCGCGTCGGCGATGCAGGGGTCGGGGCCGGGCGCGACCGAGACCTGCGGGTTGCGCAGATCGCGCTCGAAGACCCGCGTCGCCGCCTCCGCAAGCCGCACCCCGACCGCTACCCCGGGGCAGAGTTCCCCGTGGTAGTTCACGGCCTCGCGGACGAGGCCGGCCCGGTACTCGGCGGAGCTCATCTTCCGGATCTTCTCCGTCCGGTCGTGGCCGGTCGCGGAGAAGACACAGTCCCATCCCGTCTGGTAGGGTTTGATATCGATCACCGGGGTCCCGTCGATCAGGTCGACATTCGCAAGATCGAGGAACCGGCCCTCCCGCACGCCGCGGAGCCGCACCACCGAGACGGAGAGGGGGTTCGGCCGCACCGGAGAGCGGAGAGAGAAGACGCCTTTCTCCGGCAGGTCATTCGAGACCTTCCGGGCGACCGCCGTGAGGACGTCCCGGCCGGCCTCGTGCATCCAGCAGACGAGGATCAGGTGCGAGTTCTCCTCGATGCCGGAGAGTCCCCCGGCGTATCGGGGGTAGATCTCGATCTCGGCGTCGACGCCCTGGACCGGCATATCACTCCTGAAACGGATGGCTGAATGCACGAGTCCGATCGGAGAGAGTTCCATGTGGTGTCTTCTGGCTCGATAAAGATGTATGCCTACCGCGAGAGGGGGGAAACCCCTCAGTACGCCACCTTCTCGTAGTAGGACTGGGACCGGCAGTCGGAGCAGGCGCCGTTGACGAGCAGGTTGTCGGGCACCATCTCGCCGCAGATGGAGCAGACCGCGGACTTCCACGGCCATTTCTGGGGGACTTTCACCCGGACCCGTTCAGCGGTGAGGAAGTCCCGGCCTGCGCCGATGATCTCGTCGATCAGGTCGTTGCCCCTGGTCCTCGGGTCGAAGAGCGGGTCTTTCGTGTACCAGAGGGCGAACGTCGGGTAGCGCTCGATCTTATCGCCGTCGAGGGAGACCCGGATCCCGTTCACGTACGGGGCGTCGGCCGGTCCGTTCATGGTGATGGCGAACTTCCCGATCGGGAGCACCCGGAGGCGGTGATTCCCGGTCGTACAGTGGGCCATCACCTGCAGGGGGTCGGGCAGGCATTTGGTGGTCTCGCAGACGGCATAGATCTTCTTGCCCCGGGGGATCTTCAGGAGCTCCAGGGCGTAGTCGACCATGTAGACCCCGACCAGGAGTCCGGGGGCCGCGTAGGTGTGAAAATCGATGCAGCGCCTGAAGTCCTCCATCAGCTCAGGAGAGGTGCCTCTCGACTCGAGCCGGGTCTTGATATCTTCCCATGTGTGATTCAGTCTCGGTTGCACGGGGATCTGTTTGGTCAAGGTTGGTTGTAAACATTTTGGATCGGTAAATGTAATTTAATTGACATAAAACGGGTTGTTGCGGCATATCATCGAGGAAGTGTCGCCCAATCGCATAATCATGGATCTGGGGACCGGTCTTTTGGGTGCAGGAAAAATGGGTCAGACTGGCATCAATTATATAGCATGAATATCAGGTCAAAAGTAAAAGAGTAAGTTTAAATTTATATACTACTTAGTAGAGTAAAGCCACTGTTAACATGTCCGTTCTAGCTGGACATGCCTGGCAAAACCGACGTTGAATACAACTATCGGGAGAATTTACATGGCTGACGCTAATGGTAAATTACGTTATGTTCCCACAACCTGCCCGTACTGCGGCGTGGGGTGCGGGCTCAACCTTGTGGTGAATGACGGCAAACTCGTGGGGGTGGAACCCCTCAAGAGGAGTCCGATCAACGAAGGCAAACTCTGTCCGAAGGGCGCCACCTGTTGGGAGTTCGTGCAGAGCCCCGACCGTCTGACAAAGCCACTCATCAAGAAGAACGGTGAGTTTGTCGAGGCGTCCTGGGACGAGGCATACGACCTCATCGCCTCGAAGTTCAAGGAGATCAGCGAGAAGTACGGGCCGAAAGCCCTCGGTTTCCAGGTCTCGTGCCGGACCCCGAACGAGGAGTGCTACATCATGCAGAAACTCGCGCGGGTGGCCTTCAAGACCAACAACATCGACAACTGCGCGCGTATCTGCCACGGTCCGTCCGTCGCGGGGCTCTCGCTCTCGTTCGGCTCTGGCGCCGCGACGAACCCCTTCGAGGACGCCCTGAACGCCGACGTCATCTTCATGATCGGTGCGAACACGATCGAGGCACACCCGCTCGCGGGCCGCCGGATCGTCCAGGCCAAGAAGGCGGGCAAGAAGATCATCGTCTGCGACCCGCGCTACACGCCCACGGCGCGTCTCGCCGACGAGTACGTCCGCTACAACCCCTCGACGAACATCGCTCTCATCAACTCGATCATGTACTGGATCATCCAGCAGGATCTCCATGACAAGGAGTTCATCGAGAAGAGGACGACGGGATTCGAGGAGCTGAAGGCGACCGTGGAGAAGTACGCGGATGTCGAGTCGATCACCGGCGTGCCGACCGAGCGGGTCAAGGAGATCGCGCGGATCTACGCCAGCGCCAAGAACGCGGTGATCATCTACTGCCTCGGCATCACGGAACTCACCACCGGCACGGACAACGTCCGCTCGCTCGGCAACCTCGCGATGCTGACCGGCAACGTCGGGAGACCCGGCACCGGTGTCAACCCGCTCCGCGGCCAGAACAACGTCCAGGGCGCCTGCGACATGGGTGCGTACCCGAACGTCTTCTCCGGCTACCAGAAGTGCGAGGACGACGCGGTCAGGGCGCGCATGGAGGAACTCTGGGGCGTCACCGGACTTGCGAAGGAGTACGGCGCGACCTTGATTGAGCAGATCAAGCAGTGCGGCGACCCGATCAAGGCGATGTACATCTTCGCGTTAAACCCGGTCGTCTCCTACCCCGACTCGAACCACGTCATGCAGTCGCTTGAGAAACTCGACTTCCTTGTCGTGCAGGACATCTTCATGACCGAGACGGCCCAGTACGCCGACGTCATCCTGCCCGGCGCATCCTTCGCCGAGAAGGACGGGACGTTCACCAGCGGCGAGCGGCGGGTCAACCGTATCAGGAAGGCCGTGGACACCCCCGGAGATGCGAAGGAAGACTGGCAGATCTTCGTCGACCTCGCCCACAAACTCGGGCTCAACGGCTTCGACTTCAACTCGCCGGAGGATATCTGGAACGACATGCGCCGGGTCACCCCGTCGATGGCCGGTATCTCCTATGCACGGATGGAGAAGCCGGAGTCCGTCCACTGGCCCTGCCCCACCGAGGACCACCCCGGAACGCCGATCCTCCACCGCGAGAAGTTCTCGTCCGCCGACGGTCTCGGCCACTTCTTCGGCATCGAGTACCGGCCGCCCGCTGAGGTCGCCGACGAGGAGTATCCGTTCACCCTGATGACCGGACGTCTGCTCTTCCACTACCACACCCGGACCCAGACCGGCCGGGCGAAGATCCTCCACCAGGAGGTGCCGGAAGCCTACGTGCAGATCAACAAGGAGGACGCCGCGCGGCTGAAGATCCAGAACGGAGAGATGATCCGGCTCCGGAGCAGGCGTGGACAGGCAGAGGCCGTTGCCAGGGTGACCGATGAGGTCGCGCCCGGCGTGCTGATGATGACGATGCACTTCGGTGGTGCAGGATCCGTGAACCAGCTGACGAACACAGCGCTCGACCCGCTCTCCAAGATGCCGGAGTTGAAGCACAGTGCTGTTGCCGTCGAGAAGATCACGGGGGTGCAGTAAATGGCAGCAAAGGGAGATATGGTATACGCCTGGACGACCAGCCCCGAGATCGCCGAGGTCGCGGAGTGCGGCGGCGCGGTGACCGGGCTTCTCAAGTACGCCCTGGAGAACAAGATCGTCGACGCGGTCCTCGCCGTGAAGAAGGGCGTGGACCTCTACGATGCGGTCCCCACGATCATCACCGACCCGGCTGAGATCGGACAGACGGCAGGCTCGCTCCACTGCGGGACGCTCCTGCTCTCGAAACTGATCAAGAAGTACCTGGACGGGGCCAATGACATGCGCCTCGGCGTGACGGTGAAGGGCTGCGATGCGATGGGCATCTACGAACTCGCGAAGCGCAACCAGATCAACCTGGACAACCTCCTGATGATCGGCGTCAACTGTGGTGGGTCCGTCAGCCCGGTCACCGCCCGGAAGATGATCGCCGAGAAGTTCGGGGTCAACCCCGACGACGTCGTCAAGGAAGAGATCGACAAGGGTCAGTTCATCATTGTCACGAAGGACGGCCAGCACAAGGGCATCTCGATCGACGAGCTCGAGGAAGAGGGCTTCGGCCGCCGCTCGAACTGCCGCCGCTGCAAGATGAAGATCCCCCGCCAGACGGACCTCGCCTGCGGCAACTGGGGTGTCATCGGTGACAAGGCCGGCAAGGCGACCTTTGTCGAGGTCTGCTCCGAGAAGGGTGCAAACCTCCTCGACGGTGCCGTGAAGGCAGGAGCGATCGCCACCGAGCCCGCGAACCCGAAGGGTATCGAGATCCGCGGCAAGGTCGAGAACGCCATGCTGAAACTCGGCGACAAGTGGCGGGCGCGCTACTTCGAGAGCCTCGGGGAAGGCAAGGAGCGCCTCCAGAAGATCATGGAGGACTCGAGCCGGTGCACCAAGTGCTACGCCTGCATCGAGAACTGCCCGATCTGCTACTGCGTCGAGTGCAGCACGAAGAAGCCCTACCTGGTAGCGCCCGGCGTGCTCCCCGTGCCGTTCATGTTCCACCTGATCCGCTACGCTCACGTGGCTGACTCATGTGTCAACTGCGGCCAGTGCGAGGAGAACTGCCCGATGGAGATCGCGAACTCGCTCTACATGCACGCCCTGCAGGCGGACATGGAGAAGATGTTCGGCCACACCCCCGGTGTGAACATGGATCTCCCGGTGCTTGCGCTCGTTGAGGAGAGGGCGGAGCGGGAGCGGCTCTCCGCGACCGGCGACGACCAGATCTTCGATATCTTCAAGTAACGACGTTCCGAGAAGCCGTCAGGCTTCGAAGGAACGGAGTTCGAGAAAATTGCGCCAGCAATTTTCGAGCGAGCGACGGACGGAATGTCCGGAGCTTGAGCACCGAAGGTGCGAACGACGGATGGGACGGGCAGTGGCGGGGCAACGCCCCGCTCCCCTGCCTCTGCCCGACCCGTTCGGCCGGGTGTGTGATCAACAACAACTTGAGATCCATAAAACACCTCAACGCGCCCGTGCCGGGGCGCAAAGGGACGTGTCTGGCAATACCCGGCGGCGGGGAGGATTTCCCCTGTCATCTCTTCACGCCGCCGGAAACCTATGAAAGCCTTTTTTTATGATACCTCCAGAGAATCCCGGCGGATCTCGTTTGCGCAACGGGAGAATCGGAAGGCTGAACTGCTGCGATATCGTATGAGATATCGGTATGAAGTTCGTATGCCCGCTTATCGTCGTCCGTGACATAGGGGTCTCCCGGGCGTTCAACGAAGAGGTTCTGGGCCAGCGGGTTCTCCACGATCACGGCGAGAACGTGGCGTTTGAGGGAGGGTTCGCGATACACCAGAGGGCGCATTTCTCAAGCCTCATCGGGGTCGCCGAGAGCGATATCGTCCGCGGATCGAACAACGCCGAACTCTACTTCGAGGAGGAGGACCTGGACGGCTTCCTCGAACGGCTGAGCGGGATGGCCTCCGTGAGGTACGTGCATGGACCGATCGAGCAGCCCTGGGGGCAGCGGGCCGTCAGGATCTACGACCCCGACATGCACATCATCGAGGTCGGCGAACCGATGGAGAGCGTGGTAGCGAGGTACCTTGCGAGCGGGCTCTCGGTCGAAGAGACCGCACGACGCACCTCGATGCCCGAGGAGTTCGTCCGGCAGTACGCATGAGCCGGCACGGAAGAGTAATCGCACATGCATGAACCCAACGTGAGCGCCATGTTTCGAAAGATCCCCTGCACCCCGGTCGGCGGCGGAGACGCCGCCCGCGATGCCGCCGAAGAGACGCCGGTCGCGGTCTTCGTCAACGGCCGGCACCTGACGACCGTTATCTTGAGCCCCGGCGGGTTTGAGGAGTTCATCACCGGCTACCTCTACACCGAAGAGATTATCTGGAGCGCTGACGAGATTGAGTCGGTCAGGGTCGAGGAGAACCGGATCAGCGTCATCACGAAGAACATCTTCAAGCGGGTCAGCGTAAAAAAGACCATCCTCTCCGGGTGCGGGGGATCCGTCTCCTACATCGACACCGGGAAACTGCCCGCGATCGACTCCGACCTCTCGGTTGCCATACCGGAAATCGAGGCCGCCGTCGCCGCCCTCACCGCCCGCGAACCGCTCGAAGCGGTCGTTCTTGCCCGGAACGGCCGGATCGTCGCCCGGGCGGAAGACCTCGACCGGCACAACGCCCTTGATCGGGTGATCGGCCGGGGGCTGCGGGAGTTCCTCGACTTCTCCCGGACGGCCGCCGCCTGCACCGGGACGGTCACCTCCGAGATGGTCAGGAAGTGCCTGATCGCCGGCATCCCGGTGCTCGCCTCTACCGGCGCCCCGACCGCACTTGCCGCGGCAGTTGCGGAGGATAGCGGGCTCTGTATCGTCGGGTTCGCGGGGACGCCGGAGATGGCGGTGTATACCCACCCGGAGAGGATAGCGGGGTGCGACGGGCCGTAGGGCCGGAGCATGAGAAAACGCGAAGCGTTTTCGAGCGGCGCATAGGGTGAGCAAGGGCTCCCCGGGGGGGAAGAGTCCCATCAGATGCCGCACCCTCGGTCAGTCGTCGGTCTAGAGCCTTTGTTTTTCTCCGGCCACGGTTCTTCTCATATCGAGGGCTGACGGGGAGTGCGAGCGCAGCGAGCTTGAGCACCGATAGGTGCGAGGTGCGATGTTCCGACAGGAACGGAGCACGAGAAGCCGGTAGGCTTCGAGGTGCGAACGGAGTGAGCATGAGAAGACCGAAGGTCTTTGAGGGGTGCAGCCCCCACCCCACCCGCGCTTCGCGCTCCTCAATCGCACCTTCGGTGCTCATGCTCCGGCCACTCGCTACGCTCGTGCCCATCGCAACTCGCACCTGACGGTGCTCAAACTCCTGCCGTTCCGGCAGTCGTTCCGCCCACAAGGGGCGAGGGTAGTCATGGCGATAGGCGATGCCCCTACGGGATATCGCTGGAGAAAACCGAATGTTCTGGATTTACGGCTTTGTTGAAACCCTCTTCCGGAGGGTGAATAATCTCCAGATACACCTATCTCCCGACGCACGCGAAGAACGACTTCCCCTTTGGGAAGGAGTTTGAGAAGCCGTAGGCTTCGAGACGCGAAGAACACGAAGTCTGAATGAGTATTTACTGTCTCCCTTCGCGACTTCGCGGCTTC
>JASUSO010000053.1 GCA_030446015.1 Methanobacteriota archaeon | reverse complement strand
TGTGACAGTTGGAGGTTATGAATGTTGGCGAGGATCAGGGCCGGGCCGCACCGTCACGCAGGCGGCGCTGCGTACGCCGTTCGCTGCGGCGCAAGCATCTCTCCGCAGAAGGCAATCGCCGCGGGAACCCTGCTCTTCTGGTAGACCACGGGCTTGATGCGGGGCGTCGCGGGGACGTTCGCGATCGTCGCAAAGACCTGCGGCCAGGGCATCCCGTCGTCCGGCGACGGAGGATGGAGGTCGCTATGGATGTGGAAGGCCTGCAGGGCGTCGAGCGGCACCTCGCCTAGCGTTTCAGGGAACTCCTCTTTTGTGGCGGCGCGGAGGTGCCAGGGATCGAGCACTATCCCGGTCAGTCCGGCGATCTCGGGATGGGTCTCTTTGAGTGTCGCCCAGAACGACCGTAACTGCCTCCCTGTGGAGATGCCCTGGTCGCTATGGTGTTCGAGCAGTACCATCGGTTCCGTCCCGAAGGCATTCCAGTGGGCGGTGATCAGAGTGTGCATCGCCGTGACGATATCGGCATGGGTGTTCCTCCGGTCGCCGGGGTGGATCTCGATGATCTCCGGGGGGATACCCAGAACGTCCTCGATCTCAAGGAGCATATCCCCGAGATCGGCCACCCATCCGGGGTCGCGCCACCGTAAGGTTGCCGTCACCTGCCTGCCGTGCTGGTCTCGCCTGGGGATGGCCGGTTCGGTGTGCAGGAGGTACCTGAGGGTGCCCGGGAGGGCCGCATCCTGCTCATACAGGAGCTCGACGGACGACCGGCTGAGCATCGACCCGATCTCCTGCCCCGTCCGTTCCACCTCCGTCCTGTTCTTGATGAAGTCGGCGGGGACCTCGATGTACGCACACCCGAGCGGTTCGGCGAGGCGCCAGCGCTCGAGGAGCCCGCCCCGCTGGGTCACCTCCGTGACGTTCGGATAGATGTAGTCTGCGCCCGGCATGGCGATCAGGCCACGGGATAGCGGGCGGATCAGAAAAACGTTGTGGGTCTCGATCCCCTTCTCCCTCTTGCCGGGAGCCGGAGTCCCGGCGAGGGCGGCGGTGGAGGCAGTTTCTGGAAAAATTTATCTCGAAAAAGTGTAAACTTCAAATATGCCCTCGATCTGGTCGTTGTTTCTGATCCTGATTCTTCTTGCCGCCGCCATACACCTGATCGTCGACCGCAAATCGCTCTCCCGCACGAGAGTGCTCGAGATCCTCATCCTCTGGTCGCTCGTCATCGGGTTCGGCGTCGGAGGTGTCTTTAGTTTCTTCGGCCATACGTTCATGGCCGACGAGATCGCTGCGTCCATCGGCTGGCCGGCGGGCAACCCCTTCCAGCAGGAGGTGGCGTTTGCGAACCTGGCTATCGGGGTCCTTGGCCTGCTTGCGTTCCGGTTCCGCGACTCGTTCTGGCTCGCGGCGATCATCGCCGGGAGCGTCTTCTTCATCGGCGCCGGGCTCGGGCATCTCCATCAGATCTATGCATACGGCAACCTCGCGCCGAACAACGCCGGTATGGTGCTTGTCTTCGATATCGCCCTCCCCGTCGCCCTCATGCTGATGTACGCCGCCCTTGCTGTGCTGCGGCGAAAGAGCCCGGGCAGCCAGGATTTTACCGGGGCGGGGGAGGCCTCCGGAGATACCGCCCGACGAACGGCGTAACCCCACATGGAAGCCCCGGACTGCTGAGGGATCGGGCACGTGTCCGCAATGTCGGACGCGATGCCGATGCCCGACCTCAGCAGACTTATAGTCAGGCGTCCTCTATTTTGTAGAGATCAATGCCGTCCATATCTGCACGATACCTGATCTGCATAGCACTCTGTGCATGCACCGTCGCCTGCCTTCTCACGGCAGGCTGTTCCAGCCAGTCCGGGCAGCCGGAGATCGGCTCCGACCTCTCCGGCGATCTCGTCGTCCATTTCATCGACGTCGGGCAGGGCGACTCGATCCTGATCGAGTTCCGCGATAAGACCATGCTCATCGATGCCGGCGAGCGCAACATGGGAGAGCGCGTCGTCGCGTATCTCGATGAGCGGGGGATCGAGCGCCTCGACGTGGTCGTTGCGACCCATGCGCACTCCGACCACATCGGCGGCCTTGCCCGCGTCATCTCCGCTTACCCGGTAGGGCAGTTCGTCGACGCCGCGCAGCCGCACCCGACCGCGACCTACGAGAACCTGCTCGCTCTGGTCGAAGACAAGGGGATACCCTACACCGCAGCGGAGCGCGGGCAGACGATTGCCCTCGATCCCGATCTCGAGATCCTGATCTTAAACCCGGGCACAGAGCCGCTCGGCGAGGTCAACCAGGACTCGGTCGTCCTGAAGGTGACGTATGGGGAGATATCGTACCTCTTTACGGGCGATGCCGAGAGGCCCGCGGAGAAGAGCATGATGGAGGCCGGCCTCGACCTCGACGCCGACGTCCTGAAGGTCGGCCACCACGCGAGCCGGTACGGCAGTTCGGCGGAGTTCCTCTCCGCGGTCAGCCCCGCGATCAGCGTCATCCAGGTCGGCGCGGGGAACGACTACGGCCACCCCCACGAGGAAGCGGTCGCACGTATCGAGTCGACCGGGTCGCGGATCTACCGGACCGACCTTGACGGCACGGTCATCGTTGCCACCGACGGCACGGCGCTCACCGTTGCGGCCGGCGGGGCGCCTGCCGCCACCGTGACGGCCGGGGCGACGACCGTCCCCGCGACGACGACCCCGACGGCAGCTCCGACCCCGGCACCGACCCCCGCATCCGGTGTCTACATCGCCGACCTCGACCTCCAGGAGGAGTGGGTCGCCGTCGCGAACGCGGATGAGACGGCGGTCAACCTCACCGGCTGGACGATCACCGCCGAGGGGGCGCGCAACACCTACACCTTCCCGGTCTTCACGCTTGATGCGGGCGCCGGCGTCACCGTCCACTCCGGGGCGGGGAACGATACCGCGACCGACCTCTACTGGGGCCGGGGAAGTTCGGTCTGGAACAACGACGGTGACGTCGCCACGCTCGCCGACGCGAACGGCACCGTCGTCAGCACCCTGGAGCGGTGATGATGGCGGAGGACGAGTCGGCCTTCCGGGTGAGCCTCGACCGCGTCGAGGAGGGCCTTGCCGTCCTCCTTGTCCGCGAGGACGAGTCGGTCCGGTTCACGCTCCCCCGCTCCCTCCTCCCCGCCGGTGCCCGGGAGGGCGATATCCTGGAGATTGCGCTCCGCCGGGACGTCGCGGCGACGGAGGAGGCGAGGCAACGGGTGGCCGAGAGGATCGCGCGGCTGCGAAAGAAAAGCACAGAGTAACTCTCCACTCTTTTTAGACCCAATCTCTCCTTACGAGCGGTCCCCGAAAGGCTCATGCCCCACGGGGCTAACGGTCATGGCGATGCACCGTTCGCTTACGTGGAACCTCCCGGGGATCGAGGAGCGGCTTGCAACGCTCAGGGACGATCTCGTCCGGGAGGTTCCGTCCCTCTCCACGGGAGACGCCGCGAGATTCCGGCGCTGGATCCGGGATATCGAGATGATCTCCGCGAAGGCGGCCGTGATCGCGGGGACGGTGCAACTGGAGGTCGAGGCTGACCTCGGCTACTCGCTCGGGGATCGCGAGCAGTTCATCATCGCCATGTTCCGGCCGAGCACCCGCAACCTCTTTGACGAGATAGCGGAACATGCCCGGGGCAACACCTGGTGCACCCTCACCGATGCGGAACTCCGGGAACTCGCGGGGCTCCACGAGGTGGCGGGGGCGCTCGCGTGGATCGGTGACGCAGCCTTAAAGATCGGCCTCCTCCCGGCGATCTGGGACCCCGAGATCGCAAATGCGGGAGTCCTGACCCGAAACCGGAAGGCCTACGACCGGAACTCGAACCTCGCCCTGCTCTGCGACCGCTGGGGACTGTACGAGCACCGGATCCACTTCGATACGGGCACCCCGGGGAGCGCACAAACGATCAACCATACCAAGGGGACACTGGTCGAATCGGTCTTCGGCATCCTCTTCCTCAGGGAGGGGCTGAAGGGGGTCGCATCCGCAGCGGAGCTTCTCAGGCCGCCTGCCCCGCGGTGAGGGGAACCGGAAACGTTATGCCTCCTGGCCCCCTCCCGCCCTCTTCGAGGTGATTGAACTGGTCGATGTTGTCAAGGCCGACGGCAGGAGAGAGCCGTTCGTGCGGGAGAAGGTGGTCGTGAGCGCGCTCAAGTCGGGAGCGCCGCCGGAGGAGGCAAGGGCGATCGGCGAAGCCGTCGAACGGATCGCCTACGACGGCATGCCCTCCGGCGAGATCCGGCGCCGGGTACTCGAGCAGCTCCGCGACCGAAACCCGGAGTGGGAGGAGAACTGGCTCATCTACGACCGCGCCGTGAAGAGGCGCGAGGTGGCGGCCGTAGGCGTGCCTGCCCGTTGATCCATCCTTTTTACTGAAACGTTCTTTTGTGCGGCGGTGCCGGATCCGGACGTCCGGCACCCCGCTTCGATCAAGGGGGTGCGAAGGTATATTTACTGATCCGCGCTCATATCTGTCTTGTATTGCCCTATAACTCCAGGAAATCACAGAATTTGGGGCGGCTATAACTCGGCCGCTCTCCGTTCTGCCACATTCCGCGGGTGCATCCGGCAATCCAGAACCACATTCAGGCACGATGCCCTATCCGCCAGAGATACGGTTCCTATCTTTCCGGGAACCCGCGGCGCGGGCACGCCAGCAGGCGATATGTATGCCAACTAGCGACTCAGAAGACGATACACCCTCAAGTAGTAACCAGAAAGAAACTGAAGGAACAAAGATACTCCTCGCCGACCCGAAGACCGCGATCCTCCGGCTCTCCCTGCCGATGATGATCGCGATGACCCTCATGACGCTCTACAATGTCGTCGACGCGTTCTGGGTCTCGGGCCTCGGTGCAGACGCTCTTGCCGCCGTCGGGTTCGCATTCCCGCTCATCATCATAACCATCGGACTCGCGAGCGGCCTTGGAACCGGTGGAGAGGCGGCGCTCGCACGCATGGTCGGTGCCCACGATCGGGCCGGCGCGAGCAGCGTTGCGATGCACACCCTCATCCTGATGACCGTGCTCGCCGTCGCCGTCACCATCCCGCTCTTCCTCCTTGCCCACGAGATCTTCGTTCTCATGGGGGCGGGCGACGCCGTCGGCCTCGCCACGGAATACGCGCGAATCCTCTTCCTCGGGACGTTCGCCCTCCTCTTCGGCGAGGTCGCCTACTCGCTCATGCACGGCGAAGGCGACGCAAAGCGGACGATGTACGCCATGGCGGCGGGAGCGGTGGCGAACATCGTCCTCGATCCGATCCTGATCTACGGGTTCGGTATGGGGATCGCCGGAGCAGCCTGGGCGACCATCATCGCGGAGATCATCGCCGCCGTCCCGATGGTTTACTGGCTCTTCGTGAAGAAAGACACCTACATCACACTCTGCTTCAAGAAGTTCCGCCCGGACGCCGCGGTCGCGCGGGATGTCCTGCAGGTCGGTCTCCCCGCGGCGGCCGAGCAGCTGGCGCTTGCCCTGATGGCCCTGATCCTGAACGGCGTCATCGTCCTCATAGCAAGCACCGACGGCGTCGCCGTATACTCGGTCGGATGGCGGGTCGTGAGCATCGGTTTAACCCCGATCCTTGCCATATCGTCGGCGGTGGTCGCGGTCACCGCCGCCACCTACGGGGCGCATGCGTACGCACGGATGGAGACCGCACTCCGGTTCGCCGCAAAACTCGGTCTCGGGATAGGCCTTGGACTTGCCGCGGCTACGTTCATCTTTGCCCCCGGGATTGCTGCATTCTTCGCGGCGGGCGAGGCCGCCGGGATTGTTCCCGAGCTGACGACCTACCTCCGGGTGATGAGCCTCGTCTACCCCGTGGTCGGGTTCGGGCTCTTTGCGGCGTCGTTCTTCCAGGGGACGGGCCTTGGCGCACGATCGCTCACGATCACGATCCTGCAGAACGTCGTCTTATCCGTCCTCTTCGCCTGGATATTTGCGGCCGGTCTCGGTCTTGGCCTTCCTGGCATCTGGTGGGGGGTTGCCGCAGGGAACGCGATCGGCGCGGCGCTCGGGTATGCCTGGGCGCGCCGGTACTCGGCAGGTCTCCAGATCCGGCAGGCCGGAGCGGTGGCGGCGTGAGGGGTCTTTACTCCTCATACCCGTCGTCCCCGCCGCGCACCACTTCGCGCAGCGTGAACTTAAACGACGCTCCAAGGTCGGGTCGGCCTTCCACCCTGTCCTCAACCCAGATCCGGCCGCCGTAGCGCTCGACGAGCAGCCCGACGATGTACAGGCCGAGCCCTTCTCCGCACCCCCGGTTCCCGCCCAGTCTGAGCCGGTCGAAGATCCGCTCCTTCATCTCGTCGGGGATGCCGGTGCCGGTATCCTCCACGGTCACCACCACCGCGTGGTCCTCATCGAGGCAGTCCTCCACGCGGATCGCGATCCTGGCGTCCGGCCCGCCGTGCTGCACGGCGTTGCCGATCAGGTTCGTGAAGACCTCGGGGAGCAGATCATCGGCCATGACCTCCGCCGCGGTGCCGTCAAACGAGATCTCTGCCTCCGGTGCGCGTTCGATCTGCGCCCTGATCACGTGGCCGAGAGGGATCGGCTTTAAGTCCGGCGGTTCCTGGTGGATCCGGCGGATGGTCGAGACGTTCTGGAGGATGCCGGTGCTTTTGCGGACGCAGTCCTTGAGTTTTCGTGCGTAGTGTTCAGCGTCGCCCTCCAGCACCTCGATCAGGAGGTCGCAGTAGAGGTTTGCGACGTTCTCCGCGTTCTTGATGTCGTGGGTCATGACGTCCAGGTAGAGGTTCGTCTCGCGGTGAGCCGCCTCCAGCCGCTTGTGGAGCATGCTCCGCAGGACGCCCGAGCCGATCTCCTGCCCGATAGCCTCGAAGAGGCGGCGCTCCTCGGCCCGGAATCCCTCGACCTTCCTGCTCCCGAGGAAGAGTGCGCCGACCACGACCGACTCGGCGAGGATCGGGATGCAGGCGAGGGCGGAGACCCCGAGCGAGGCGAGGATCTCGTCATCGATCGTGCCCCCCTCCCCCTGCAGTTCGAGGTAGCGCGGCTGCCCGGCGACGAAGACGAAGTTCCAGGGCCAGTGGTGCACTTTGATGCTCCTGTTCCGGGTGAGGTAACTCTCCGGAACACCGCGGTAGTAGCGCGTGAGCGCCACCGTCCGCTCCGGGTTTAAGAGGTACGTCAGCCCGAGGTCGAACCCGAGGAGGTCGAGGGTCTTTGAGAGCGACGCTTCGAGCAGTTCATCGAGGGAGAGGGACGACGCGGCTACTCCCATGATCTGGTTTAAGATCTGGAGTTGCCTGTTCGCGGAGAGCAGCCCTTCGTTTGCCGGTCGTTGCCCGGTGACGTCCCGCATGCAGAGCACCCACATCCCTGCGAACGCTCCGCGCTCGATCTTGCGGCTGGAGTAGACGATCTGCCGCTCTTCCCCCCGTGGGTCCTGCACTGAGAGGTCGAGACCGGGCATCTCGGTTCCGTTGCTCATCGTGGAAAGAAGCCTGTGGGCGGCGTCCCTCTCCTGCAGGAGCGGAGTCAGATGCGCGTCGAGAACCCGGCGGGCGTCGAATCCGAGGATCTCCTCCTCGCTTGCGCAGAGGAGATCAATGGCAAATGCATTTGCCCAGAAGACCTGCATCTTTTGATCGAGTACAAGAATGCCGGTTCCGGGCTCGTCGAGGATCCGAAATGCATCGTATGGTATGGTAGATCTCGAATCAGCTTTATTCATACAGGCATCCTGCCTCCCGATATTTTTATTCTGTGAATATTATATAAACAAATCATATCCCCGGTAATAAGTGATTTGCGGTGGCGGCCCGGCCGGCACCGGACCATCTGCATCCTCGGCCGGTCGCATAACGGTGGCTGCGGCCAGCTCGAAGACCGCAGCCGGGCCTTCCCGCGCCGCCATCCCGAACGCCCTTTATGACGGGGATCGCGCATCCTCCCCCGGGATCCCAAACCCCTAAAGGATCCCAATCCGGTCGAGTACCGGAGAAAGCGAGGTCAGGTGGCCCTGGATGCAGACCGTCTCCCTCGGGTCGGCGCCCAGTGCAAGCGCCAGGAGTTCGGCGATATGAAGCACCGGCACGCCCATGTGGTCGTAGACCAGTTCGCACCCCGGACAGTCGACGACCATCACGTCCAGGCGGCGGTCCACGAAGTCCTGGCGGACGACCCGGTTCAGCCGGGAGAGTTCCCGGGGGCGGCCGTTCTGGAGCCGGTCGAAGAGGTTCTTGACCCCGCCGCAGCAGTAGTGCTCCATCACGCTTCTTGTGATCTTCGCCCCCGTCGCCGCCGTGAGGTCCTGCAGCCCCGGCGGGACGGCAAGGGTGCCGTTCATCTTCCGGTAGTGGCAGCTGACGTGCACCCCGACGGAGAGCCCGGTGAGCCGTGTCTCGACGAGTTGCCGGAGTTCGTCGAGGTAGAGGGGATAGAGATCGAGGATGTTGGCCACCGTAAATGCCCCCGGTTCGGTCACCTCCCGGCCGATCCTCGCCAGCGCTTCGTTCACCACCCCCCTGTTGGCTTCCCGCGAGAGTATATCGAGTGCGGTGGCATACGAGTCGCTGCAGGTCGGGCATATCCCGGTGACGGCGATCTCGCCGCCGGACTCGAAGACGTCGTGGATGACGCTGAGGTTGCGTGCGGTGAGGAGCAGCCGGTCGGCAAAACCGGCCCCGCCCATGTAGTGCGGGGCGCCCCCGCAGCATGTCTGCATCGTCGAGGTCTCGTAGCGGATGCCGAGGGCGGTAAGGATCATCTTCTGCGAGAGGTCGGCGCCTGGGTAGTTGAAGGCGCAGCAGGATTTGAGGTGAAAGACCCGGTCGGGTCGGGCAAGCGGCCGCCCCGGCGGGCGGTCCCCGGACGCCGTGAAGGCCGACGCACTGACCGGGTGGAGCAGCAACTGCCGGACCTCGTCGACCGCCCGGCCGTCCACCGGGTACGGGTACCGGATCGCCTTCGCGATGAACTTTCGGAAGTTGCCCCTTTCCGTGTAGAGCGGAAGAAAGGCCCGGGGAGGAAGGCCCCCACGGTCGAGGAGCATCTTTCGAAAGACCGGCTGCAGGCGTTTTGCCTCGTAGACGGCGTTGATGATCCCGCCGATGCTGACGGAGCGCGGGCAGACGGTCGCGCAGGAGTAGCACTGGACGCAGTCGTCGAGTTCGATCCCGGGGCTTCTCCCCGCCTGGAGGGCCGCGGTCACCCGCCGTGCAAGGTAGCCCGGGTCTCCGTTCGCTCCGGGGTTGTTGATCCGTGCCGTGCAGTACGGCGTGCAGGATCCGCATGCGTTGCAGAGCCGGAAGTTCCGGAGCCGCGGGTCTTCTTCGTGGAGGAGAGTGCGTATGGCTCCGTCCGTGATCGCGCTCCGGATCATCTCTCGATCCGGTGCGGGGATCGCCCTAGCGTGCATGGCCGATCCCGGGGACCACCCCTGCTCTGCAGACATATGAACGGCCGCCTTCCTCTCCTCCCGGGAAGCGGGCAGAGGTTAACCTACGAGTGTACCGCCTGCGGTATCGATCCATTCCTTCCCCCCACTGTTGACGTCGCCGGTATCTCTTGCGATGACTACTTATTTGTTTTGATATGGTCGCTCTCAGGCGCCTCGGGGATAACCGGGTGCTGGCGGTCGCAAAAACCTGTTTTGGGCCGCATCCGGAAAAAAAGTGGGGATCAGAGGTTCTCGAACCGTTTGTTCACCGTGCCCCAGTTCACGACGTTCCAGAAGGCGTCGATGAACCCGGCCCGGTTGTTCCGGTGGTCGATGTAGTAGGCGTGCTCCCAGACGTCGAGCACCATCAGGATGCGGAACGACGGGTAGATGTGGTTGTTGTGCTTCTCGATCTGCATGATCATGGGGCGGTTCGTCATGTTGCAGTATGCCAGTGCCGCCCACCCGGAGCCCTCGACGCTCGCGGCTGTCTTCGTGAACTCGGCCTTGAACCGGTCGAAGGAACCCCATTCCTGGTCTATCCGGTCGGCCAGCGCGCCGCCGGGGGTTCCGCCGCCGCCCTTTCCTGCCGGGGCCATCGTCGGCCAGAAGAGGGAGTGCAGGACATGGCCGCCGATGTTGAACGAGAGTTCCTTTAAGGCCGCCTTCATATCGACTTCGGTGCCTTCCTGCCGCGCTTTCTCGAGTTTCTCAAGGCCGGCGTTCGCTCCGGTCACGTAAGCCTGGTGGTGCTTATCGTGGTGCAGGGAGAGCTGCTCCTTTGAGATGTAGGGTTCGAGCGCGTCGGCCGCATACGGCAGCGGCGGCAGCTCGTACTTCCTCAACGATGCAGTTGCCATCATAACAATCATTTGTCAGAAGGAGCGCGATCTATTTCATAGTGTCGGTGTTTGCTGGTCTGTAGGATATCCAGCCTTCCTGAGCCTTTTGCCGCCATTAGCGGCCGCGATATCCATATACGGGCTTTCGAATGCACGTAAATCGTCATCGTGAAGTCCAAAGGCCTGCAGTTCGCCGTAACGGCTGGGGGGTCGGGAAGGCCGCATCCGGGCTACGGATCGGCCCGGCCCGAAACCTTTAACTACTCCGGTAGGGTGGTTGGTATCCGAACCCCCTCGCGCCTTCCGTTGCACCCGGGTTGCGCAGGGTGTCCCGGCATGATACCAGCCAGACCGCGGTGGATCTTCCATGAAGACGGCAGCACGTATCTCTCTCTTTACCGCCACGCTCATGGTGCTGCTCGCGCTCCTCTTCCTGCGGGATCTGCACCTCATACTGACCGGAGCCGGCTGGAGCTTTCTTGCTAGGATTCTCTCACTCTTCCTCGTCGCCGTCACGGCGTTCGGGGTGATCCAGTTCGTGAGCTACGCCGATCACCTCCTGCGGTCGATCTATGCCTACCGTCCTCCGGCGCCGCAGGTACCGGGCGTTCCGACCCCTCCCGTCGCGGTCTTCATCCCGGTCTACAACGAGGAGCCGGACGTGGTCGAGTCCTGCGTCCAGGCATGCACGGTGATCGACTACCCGAACTTTCGCATCTTTCTCCTCGACGACTCCACGGATCCGCAGAAACGCTCCTCACTGCAGGAGATGTGCCGGCGGTACGGCCTCCGGTATCTCCACCGCGAACATCGGTGCGGGTTCAAGGCGGGAGCGATCAACCATGCCCTCCCGCATCTCGGCGCCGATACGCCGTACCTCCTGGTCATCGACGCCGACCAGAGGGTGAAGCCGGAGATCCTCGCCGACCTCGTCCCCCTCCTTGAGGCCGACCCGGCCGTATCCTTCATCCAGACCCCGCAGTTCTTCCGTTCGGAGCCCCACGACCCGATAAGCGTCACATTCTCCTACCAGCAGCACATCTACAACAAGCACGTCTGCAGGGGGCTCTCCGTCAACGATACCGCCATGCTGACGGGCTCAAACTGCATCTTCCGGGTGAGCCACCTCGCCGCCGTCGGCGGGATGGACGAGGCGTGCATCGCCGAAGATATCGCGACCGCGTTTGCGTTCCACCTCAAGGGCCGCCGCGGGGTCTTTCTCGATGCCGTGTACGCGGAGGGCGTCGCGCCGCCGGACCTCGCCGCGTACTTCACGCAGCAGCTCCGCTGGGCATACGGAAACACCCAGCTCCTCGGGACAATCCTCCGGCGGCTCGTGGCGCAGCCCCGGAGCATGACCGCGACGCACTGGCTTGAGTTCCTCGTTACGGTCTCGATTTATCTGCTTGGCGGGGTGAACGTGGTGCTCTTCCTCCTCCCCGTTGCGACGCTCTTCTTTGGTATTCCGATCCTTCCAGTCCTGGTCCCCCCGACGTTTGCCGTAGTGCTCGTCGTGGTGATTGCGATCCAGGTCGTCGTCAGCATCCGCGAGCGGCAGTACTCCCTGCACGACCTCGCGTTCTCGCAGGCGATCTTCAACGCCCTCGCCTTCGTTTACGCCCGGGCGATCTGGTATGCCGTCTCGGGGAAGCGCCTCCCGTTCGTCGTGACGCCGAAGGTGGCGTCGAACCCGGCCTCTCGTTCCCGTGTCAGGATCGGGCCGATTCTCCTCGTGATTGCGGCCGTCCTGGTCTCGATGGCCGTCGGCATCACGCGGGCGGTTGCTCTGGGCCCGGACGCCGGCACGTCGATCCCGCTCTTCTGGGCCTGCTACACGCTCGCCGTTCTCTCGTCGTTTCTGGTGGTCTGGAGAAGGGACGGGCAGCGGATGGCGGGAACCGGTATCGACCGGGCGTTCCGGCATCCCGGAGCGGACGAAAAAGAGTAGAGGTGGTGTTACCGGAATCTCTGCCAGAGGATTCTTCCCATAACCCGGAAGGTGAAGTCGAGCTCGTCGAAGAGCGGGATGCCGTGCTCCTTGAGGATCTTGCGGCCCCGGTCCATCGAGTCGCCGCCGAGCAGCGTCCCGACGATCATGTTCTCGGTCTTCTCGGAGAACCGGATGATCTGGTTTGCAAGCTGTTCCGAGCCGATGACGAGGTTCGGGAACCCGACCACGAAGGCGATGTCCCAGCAGTCCTGGTACTTGATGAGCGTGTTGAACGTCTGCTCGAACCTCTTCTCGTTGGCGTCGCCGAGGAGGTCGATCGGGTTGTTCTTGTTCCAGAAGTCGGGCAGGGACTCGTTGAGCTCCTCGAGGAGTTTCGGTGGGAGGGTGATCAGGTCGATGCCGTAGCGCTCGGCGTAATCGGAGGAGAGAACGGCGAATCCACCGGCGTTCGTGATCACGACCGCCCGCTTGCCGCGGGGGTAGCCCTTCGGGCTCGACAGCATCTCCGCGACCTGGAATGTGCCGGAGAGGGTGTGGACGGGGATGACGCCGGACTGGCGGAAGGCTTCCATGTAGACGTCGTAGGATCCCGAGAGCGAGCCCGTGTGGGACGAGGCCGCCGCCTGCCCCTTCACCGATGAGCCGGACTTGATCGCGACGATGGGTTTGGTCTTGGAGACCTCGCTTGCCACCTTCATGAAGGTCTTGCCGTCCTGGATCTCCTCGATGTAGAGGATGATGCCTTTGGTCTTGGGGTCACGCTCCACGAACCTGAGGTAGTCGATGAAGTTGAGGTCGGCCTGGTTGCCCACCGAGACGACGACCGAGAAGCCAATGTCCTGCTTGATGCTCCAGTCGACCACCGTATTGACGATAGCCCCGCTCTGGGAGATGAAGGCGATGTTGCCGGGTTTCGGGGACTGGTGGACGTAGGTGGTGTCGATGCCCTTCGGGGGGATGATCAGGCCAAGACAGTTCGGGCCGATGATCCGCGTGCCGTACCGCTTTGCGATCTCGATGACCCGGTCCTCGAGCGCCTTTCCTCCCTCGCCCATCTCCTTGAACCCGGCGGTGATGATGACCGCCATGACGACGCCTTTCTGTCCGCACTCCTCGATGACGCTCGGGACGTGCTTGGCCGGGACGGTGATGACCGCCATATCGACGGGGTTCGGGATGTCGAGGACGGAGGGATACGCTTTGAGCCCCTGAACCTCCGGGCGCTTGTTGTTCACCGGGTAGAGCTGTCCGGGGAAGTGGAGGAGGTTGTGCATCACGGCGTAACCCATCTTCTTGGGTTCGGACGAGGCGCCGATGACCGCGATCGATCGGGGGGTGAAGTACTCGATCGGGACGAAGGGCCGCTCTTTCGCCACCTTCTCGACCGCCTCGTCGTCGACGAAGATACGGGCGTCGACGATGCAGGCTCCCGACTCGTACAGCCTGACCGGGTTGATGTCGAACTCCACGACGTTGGTGTTCTCGGCGAAGAAGCAGTTGATCGCCCACATGATCTTGACGAGCGTCTCCTCGTCCCGGGGTTTCGATCCGCGGTAACCCTGGATGATCGGGTAGCCGTGGATCTCCTTGATCATCTGCCGGATCTCCTCCTCGGAGATCGGCAGGATCCGCAGGGTGACGTCCTTCATCAACTCGACGAGGGTGCCGCCCATACCGAAGGTGAGCACCTTCCCGAACGCCGGGTCGGTCTTCCCGCCGATGATCAGCTCAAGCCCCGGCGCCGCCTGCTGTTCGACGATGACGCCCTTGATCTCGGCTTCGGGGTTGTATGCCTTCGCGTTTTCGACGATCTTTTTGAATGCCTCTTCCGCGGCCTGCTTTGAGGATATACTGACGATAACGCCGCCTGCATCACTTTTATGGACGATCTGAGGCGAGTAGATCTTCATGACGACCGGGAACCCGATCTTCTCCGCCGCCTTGCCTGCTTCGGCAGGGGACTGGACGATTGCATGCTCCGGTACCGGCACACCGTACTGTTTCAGGAGGTCATACGATTCGAACTCGCTCAGCATTCTCTTTGCCATGTTGTCGCCTCAAATTGTGGGTATCTAATGAGCATCTGTTGCTGCGGTCCATGTTTCTGGCAGATGGACCGTTCTTCGGAAAGCCGAACCCGCAGGTCGGAATGAACCTTACAGCGTGGTCTCATATCTGCTTTATAGGTTTTGTAATGATTCAACATGATAAATTCGTTCTGGAACTCATGATGGGTTCCGGATTTCGGCAATTTCTTCCCTGAATGCCGTGAACGCAAAGAAGAGGGCTTATTTGCAACTGCGGACGGAAGGCCTCCCGGCGGGTGCGGGGCCGGGGTCTTCGCCGGAGATCACCGTCCGGAGGTGTCGCGGTGAGACTCCCGACCTGGAGTGGGCGTTACGGAGGAACCGGCCGAAGATCTCTGGCTCCAAACCGGGTCCATCAGCCATGGCTGTTCCTCCCGGCGCTGCCGGTCCTCGCGCCCGGTGGCTGCCGGGGAGACGATGGCCGGGTGGTTTTGCGGGGAGTTGCGGCCGGGCATCTTGAGAGGGGACACGCCATGCGCCGGAGGCCTCATGATGTATATACAGTTATTTTATAAAAATCGCATTATTGCCCCGGGGTGTCTGGATGATCCCCTTTCGGGAAAGGGGGTGCCGCACCCTCCCGGGCAATCGATATATATCTGTTACGAAAAGATCGTTCCCGGCCTCTGGAGTGCGTGAAACCGCCATATGAGATCGCATGGTCTGCCGGATATTCTGGAGGATATGTGGTATAATCTCCGAAGCGTTCCGTATCTTACAGATGTCTGCCGGTAAAGGTTATAACTCCGTTCAGGCTCCGGTTTAGATGCGATTTACAGTATATGAACAGTTCTATATGCAAAACACGCTCCTCATTCGTTCCAGATGAAAAAACATTCGATGAAAATCTTTAAATATTTGATGTCCCACGGAGGGGATGCGGAGTTGGAATCTGACTCACGCTGTAACAGGCGAGCTCAGAGACGGCTTCGCAATTCTATTGGGGGCAAAAAAAGTGAAAGCGGCTCTGTTGAAACCCTCTAGTCGAGGGTCGGCTCCATCTGAGGGGAAAGATCTATAAAACCGTTGCTCCTTGTGTTAATGACGAAACCAACAACAAG
>JASUSO010000052.1 GCA_030446015.1 Methanobacteriota archaeon | reverse complement strand
AGTTGTTGAAGAGGATCGTCTTTTCTTCGCCGGTCTCCCGGCACCTGAGGGCCTCGTCGATCGCGGCCTTCACCGCGTGGGCCGCCTCGGGGGCGACGACGATCCCCTCCGTCCGGGCGAAGAGCACCGCGGCCTCGAAGACCTCGGTCTGCCGGTAGGCGACCGGGCGGACGACCCCATCCTGGACGAGCCGGGAGACGAGCGGCGACGCCCCGTGGTAGCGGAGTCCTCCGGCATGGATCGACGGCGGGACGAAGTCGTGGCCGAGGGTGAACATCCGCAGCAGCGGGGTCAGCCCCGCGACGTCGCCGAAGTCGTAGGCGTAGAGCCCCTTCGTCAGGGTCGGGCAGGCGGCGGGCTCCACCGCGACGATATCGGTCTCGGGGTGTTTCCCGGTCAGTTTATCGCCCGCGAACGGGAAGGTGAGCCCGGCAAAGTTGGTGCCGCCGCCAACGCTCCCTATGATGACGTCGGGGTATTCCTCCACCATCGCGAGCTGCTCCCGCGCCTCCTGGCCGATGATCGTCTGGTGGAGACAGACATGATTGAGGACGGAGCCGAGGGCGTAGTTGGTGTTATCGTGGCTCGCGGCATCCTCGACAGCCTCGGATATGGCGATCCCGAGGGAACCCGGCGTATCCGGGTCGCGGGCGAGCGCCGCCTGGCCGGACCTGGTCCGGTTCGACGGGCTCGGGATGCACTCGGCGCCGTAGACCTGCATCATGCTCTTCCGGTAGGGTTTCTGGTCGTAGGAACTCCTGACCATGTAGACGGTGCACTCCATATCGAAGAGGCTCGTCGCAAACGCGAGCGACGACCCCCACTGCCCCGCCCCGGTCTCGGTCGCCAGCCGCTCGATCCCCTCCTTGCGGTTGTAGTAGGCCTGGGGGATGGCGGAGTTCGGCTTGTGCGAGCCCGGCGGGCTTACGCCCTCCCACTTGTAGTAGATCTTCGCCGGGGTCTTTAAGGCCGCCTCGAGCCGCCGCGCCCGATAAAGGGGGCTCGGTCTCCAGAGGGTGAGGATATCGCGGACCTCACCGGGGATATCGATGTAGCGCTCCGTGCTCATCTCCTGCCGGATCAGTTCCATCGGGAAGATGTGGCGGAGATCGTCGGGGGCCACCGGCTTCCCGGTAGCCGGGTGAAGGGGCGGGTCCATGGGCGTCGGGAGATCTGCCTGGATGTTGTACCACCGTTTCGGCATCTCCCCCTCGTCAAGGAGGATCTTCGTCTGCATGCATCATGGTGTACTCTGTACATATATATACATTATCCAACATTTTCATTCAATCAAGATCATCATGGCACAGCACGGATCCGATCCCCGCCCGATCCGCACGGGAAAAAGAGTATATGCACGCCCCGCCACGAGATACCGATGTACCTCTTCGCCCACGCCATGGTCGGTCTCCTCATAGGCGTCGTGCTTGCAGCGATCGCCGGCGACCGGCGGGTTCTTGCGCTCGCCGTGCTGGGCGCCGTGCTCCCCGACCTGATCGACAAGCCGCTCGGGCACATCCTCCTCGCCGGAACCCTGGGCTACGGCAGGATCTACTTTCACGGCCTCACCATCCTCTTTTTAATCGTCATCGCCGGCCTCGTCCTCTACTCCTACCGCCGGCGGATCGAGCTCTTCGCCCTCGCCGCCGGGATGGCGAGCCACCAGTTCTTCGACGGGATGTGGCGGCACCCGGTCGAGTGGTTCTGGCCGTTCCTCGGCCCTCTCCAGAACCACGGCTACCCGGAAGACTACTTCTGGGAGTCGGTTCTCCGGGAACTCGCCCAGCCGAGCGAGTGGCTCTTCTTCTTCCTGATAACAGGGTTGTTCGTATACCTCTACCGCCGGGAACTCGCATCCGCCCTCAGAGGCCTCGGAGGCTCCTCGATGCGCCTGGCACTCGCCGCCGCACTCGGCCTTGCCGTCCTCGCCGCGGGCTGGCTGCTCCTGCCGTGAGGACGTCTGCCGCCGTAAAACCCCAACCCTTATATACGTGACCGCAGAGTGGATTACCTGTGGTGAATTGTTTGACTGGTGAATCGATGCTCCGGCTAACCGTCGATCAGCTTGCGCGAACACTCTGCGCGAGCGCCGTCCTCGGTGCCCCGATCGAGGCCGGTGAGCGGGTTATCATACCGGTCGCCGAGTTCGGATTCGGATTCGGCGGCGGAGAAGGTACGGGAGGGAAAGAAGGCGTTCCGCACGGTGGAGCCGCAACCGGCGGCGGCGGCGGGATAACGGCCGTCGCCCTGATCATCATCACCAAGGGCGTCAGTGGCCCCGAGGGCATCCAGGTGGTCTCGCTGAAGAAGAAGAGCCAGATGGCCGAGGTGATCTCGACGCTCGGGGAGACGATCGGCCCGCATGTCGAGAAGGTGCTCGATAAGGGCTCCGAGATGGTGCAGCAGCGCATGGGCGGCGGCAAGATGTCCCCGGCGCCGGAAGGCGGAAAGGAGATACCGATCGGCGGCGAGGGAGAGGCGTAAGGATCTCTTACCCTCCACTCCATGGTCGCGACCATCCTTTTCTTCGTCCTGCTCGCCGTCGCCGCCCTCATCCTCGCTCTTCTGCTGGCCCTCTACCTGGTCCCGGTGACCGTCTCGGCGATCGCCGACTGCAGCCGGGAGAGAGCCCGGGCGACGGCAACCGTAGCCTGGGGCATCGTTGGAGCGAGGGTCCAGGTCACCGACGAAGTGCAGGTGCTTGAGATCCTCCTCGCCGAACGCCGGATCATGGCCCGGGACATCGGAGAGATGATGGCGGAGCGACCGGAGGAGAGAGAGGTCGAGGAGAGACGGCCGGCCCGCCCGGTGCGGGAGTACCTCGATGCCGCCGGCGACCTCTGGCCGCATATCCGGAGGATCCTCAAGACCGTCTACCGATCGCTTCATCTAGAATCGCTCAGGGCCGATATCGTCCTCGGCCTCGAGAGCCCCGCCGACACCGGCGTCGTGTACGGCTACTGCACCGCCGCCCGCTACGCACTCTGGCCGGTGGAGGCGGTCGACTTCGTGGTGACCCCTGTCTTCGATCGCGAGGTCTTCGAGGGAACGTTCTTGCTCCGGATGCAGATCCGCCGACCGCTCCTGATCCTGATCGCGGTCGCACAAGCGCTTCTGAATAGACCGGTCCGGGAACGGCTCCGCCAGGTATCGGGAGGGGGTGTCCCGGGTGCCTGAGGAGCCCGGCCTCGTCGTCGGCGGCGGCCGTATGGCAGACGGACGGTGCGTCATCCCCATCATCAGGACGTTCACGCTCTGTCTGGGGGGAGCCGCCACGGTCAGCCTGACCCCGGTTGCGATCGTCGTCGTCGAGGGGACGCGCGAGTACCTCGCCCGCCTCCCCGATGCTCCTGAGGGGATCGAAGACATCTTCGAGACGCTCCGCGACGAGATCGAGCGGGAAAAAGAGAGGTGTACGGGGTAGACCGTCACTCGTGGCGCAGCGCCTGGATCGGGTTCAACTGCGCCGCCTTCCAGGCCGGGTAGAGGCCGGAGGCGATACTCGTGAAGACGCCGAATCCCATCCCGAAGGCGATGTAGAGGAGGCTTGTTGGGTGGAAGAGGTAGTCTGCGTTCCCGGCGAAGAGCGCCGTCACCACGTACCCGGTACCGAAACTGAGCGCACCGCCGATGACGGCGCCCGCAAGCCCGAGGAGGAGGGCCTCGTAGATGAACATCCGCATCACCTCGCTCCGGCGGGTGCCGATGCTCCGGAGGATGCCGATCTCCTTGGTCCGCTCGGTGACCGACATCAGCATCACGTTCAGGATCGAGACCCCGGCGACGAGGAGCGATATCGCGCCGATGCCGGCGAGGAAGATCGTGATCGACTCGGTGGCCGCAAAGACGCTCTCGAGGATCCCCCGGGTATCCATGACGGCGACGGTATCCTCCCGCCGGTTCATCTTCTGCTCGATCGACTCCTTGACCGCGTCGATGTTGTTGACGTCCCTGACCTTCACGATCGCCTGGTCGTAGTCGTCTTCGTCGTAGTGGCTCGAATACCACGCGTACGGGACGACGATGGCGTAGTCGGGGTTGATGTCAAACCCCATCCCCCGCTCCTTGAGCACGCCCACCACCCGGAGGGTTTCGCCGCCGATCCTGACCCGGGCACCGAGTTTCAGGCCGTTCTCCCGGCTGTTCGCGGCAAGCTGGCTCCCGATAAGGCACCCGCCACCCGTATCCTTCGGGTAACTCCCCGACTCCACCTCCAGGAGGGAGGGGATGTCCCCGGCGGGGATGGCGTAGATCATCGCGGCGCTCTCCTTATCGCCCACGGATATCTTATCGGCGGTGCTCGAGAAGGGTATGACGTCGTTTGACCCGACCGCCCGGGCGATATCGGAGACCTGCCGCTCGGTGAGTTTGCCGCCGCCCACACCCGTCGCCGGGGAGACGATGACGGTATCGCCGACGTCGCTGACCATATTCTCGAACATCAGGCCGATGCTGTTGCCCATGATCCCGAGGGAGGCGATCGCGATGACACCAATGACGATCCCGACGACCGCAAGGGTCGACCGGAGCCAGTGGCGGGTGACGTTCCGGCGGGCGATGTCGAAGAACGTCATTCCACCACCCTCCCGTCGACGAGCCGGATCGTCCGGTCGGCGTACTCGGTCATGCGGGGGTCGTGGGTGACCATGACGATGGTCTTGCCCTCCTCGCGGTTCATACGGTCGAGGAGGCTCATGATCGCGGTGCCGGTCTTCGAGTCCAGGTTCCCGGTCGGTTCGTCGCAGAGGAGGAAGTCGGGGTCGTTGACGAGCGCTCTCGCGATCGCGACCCGCTGCTGCTGCCCGCCGGAGAGCTCGCTCGGTTTGTGGGTGAAGTGGGTCTCTGCGATCTCCACGGCACGCAGGACCTCCTTCGCCCGCTCGCGGGATCCATTCTGCCCGCCCTTCAGGATCAGGGGATACTCGACGTTCTCGACCACCGAGAGAAGCGGGATGAGGTTGAACTGCTGGAAGACGAATCCGATGTGGTCCCGCCGGAGAAGGGTAAGTTCATCGTCGCTCATCCTGCTGATCTTCTTTCCGGCGATGGTGACCTCGCCCGAGGTCGGGACGTCGAGCGAGCCCATGATGTTTAAGAGCGTCGACTTCCCCGACCCCGAGGGCCCCATGATCAGGACGAACTCGCCCTTCTCGATCGCGAGATCGACGCCGTCCAGTGCCACGACGTCGCCCGCCGGGAGGGGGTAGACCTTTGTCACGTGCTCGAAACTGATGACCGGCATCGTCGTTACGCCCGTCTCCACGAGTGGTAGATCGCTCCGGCAACCCCGAGCGCGACCAGCACCACGACGATAGCCCCGACGAGCGGGAACCCGCCGTCTTCCCGCTCATCGATGGGTGCGGGTGCGCTACCGAGCCCGACCATCCGCGTCGACGTGTAGCGGTTCCCGTCGTCGTCCCGGTACTCGATGACGAGCGGGATCTCGGTCACGGTCCCGTCGGTCTTGAACGTCACCTCAAACGACGAGATGTCGTCGGGATCGAGCGTTCCGACGACGTAGACCCGGAAGGGGTCGATTGGCGTCGCGGGCTGCCCGGGGGTGACCAGCACCGAGCGGGCGGACTCGAGGCCGGCGTTCATGATGTCGCCCACGACCCGGTAGCCGCCGGACTCGGACATGACCTCGACGTTGGTGATGATGGGGTCGGCCTTCTTCTTGTCCTCGCCGAACGCGACCGGCAGCACGAGGTCCGTGGTGTGGGTGTTGATCCCGTTGCGCCAGACCACCTGGAACGTGACGTCCGTCTCCGCGGTCGGGGTCAGGTTGAACGTGACCGTCCCGGAGGCGTCAGGGGCGAGGGCACCGATGAACCCGCTGGTCGGGGTGACGGTAAACCCGCTCCCCAGGGGGACGACCTGGACGCCGGAGGCGTTGTTCGGGCGGGGGTTGCCCACCCGGATGGTGATGTCGGCCGTCCGGGACTCGGCAAAGGCGTCCGGTTTTCGGATCACCGACGCGCTGAGCGGGGTATCCTCGACCTGGATCGGGACCGGGTAGCGGAGATTGCCGCCGCCGTCGCGGAAGTCGAGGACGAACGTCGGGTAGAACGTCCCCTCGCCCCCGTCAGCCCGGACGGTGAAGGTGAACGTCTTGGTGTTCCCGGCGCCGATCTCCCCGACCGAGGGGTAGGGATCGCTCAAGGGCACGACCCCGCTGCCGTGGAGCCGGGCGCTCCTGATGGCGACCGGCTCGGCGCCGTTGTTCTGAATCGTCACCGTGAGCATCCCGGTATCGCCCTTCATCAGGACCGCCGGGTCGAGCGAGGAGGAGGTCACGGTGAGGTCCGCCGGAGCGGCGCTGGCCGGGCCGGCAACCGCCAGCACGGCGCAGAGGAGGGTTATGATTGCAAGGTAGATCGGTCTCATGTTACAGCCATCCAGCAAGTGTAATGAGCATATAGAGGATATAGAACCCCACGGGTATCCCGACGGTGAGGGCGGCATTCCGCGTGGAGAGGTTGCGTGCATATCTCATGCCGAAGATCCAGATGTTTGCGCTCCAGATCAGGAAGAGGATCGAGACGATGCCGATGATCTTCGTGAGAGGGTCGGCCAGCACGGCGTCTGTGAGGGACTCTATCACCACCGCGATATCCTCGGGTCTCGATGCGGTCATGATCGGGAGGTTCGAGAAGATCTGGTAGGAGAAGATCGCCCCGATGATACCCCCAAAGACCTGGGGCAGGAACCCGTATCCCGTGAACTCCAGTGTCCGCTTGAGGGTTCCCTCTCCCACAAAGAGCATCGAGACGATATGGAAGACGATGCCGACGGCGATCCAGGTGAAGAACCCCCCGATGACGCCGCCGACCACGGCGAAGGCCACCCCGATAGAACCAAGGGCCTGCATATCGCCGGGGAAGGCTGCGATCATCGCGTTTGCCGAGATTGCACCCGTGATGGCACCTGTTATGCCGATGACGAGGGCGATCAGCGCCGGCACCTTCAGGCTCGGTTCATCCTGCATACGCGCTTCAAAGAAATGTCCGGGGTCGAGCAGCACCCGGATGAGTCCGGTATCCATGTTCAGTATGCCTCGCATATTTCTGGCAGACGAGATCAGATAAACCTTTTTAAGGGCCTCAGGAAAGAATACCGAAGATTATATCGGATTTCCAGGATCCACCGGGGGTGAGCGGCCCAACGGGGATGGAGAGTGCCGGCCCTTTGGAAGCGCCGCGCCGATCCCGCTCAGAGATGCCCGAGTTCCTTCAAACTCGAGTAGCCGTTCTTCGTGACGATGATGTGATCGAGCACCCGTATCCCGAGGATCGACCCGGCCTCGACGAGCTGCCGGGTGATGCCGATATCCTGGGCGGACGGCTCGAGTGTGCCCGAAGGATGGTTGTGGACGAGGATGATTGAGGCCGCACGGTCGGTGATCGCCTCGGCAAAGACCTCCCGGGGATGGACGAGGCTCTGGTTCAGGATCCCGACGGTGACCACCCGGCACGCGATCTCCTCCCCGGCGCCGTTTAGAGTGATGCAGATGAAGTATTCCTGCTTCTTGTCCCGCCACTCCGCAACCAGCGGGAGGACGTCCTCGGGGCGGGTGATCCGGTGCCCGGAGACCCCGTCGCCCCCGAGATACCGCCGCCCGAGCTCGAAGCAGGCCATGATCTCACAGGCTTTCGCCGTGCCGACACCGTCTATCCTGAGGAGATCATCGTAGGAGGGGCAGCCTTCGGCATGCTTCAGGCAGCGTTCGACGTCGCCCGCGACCTGCCAGACGTCCCGCCCCTTCGTGCCCCGCCCGAGGAGAAGGGCGATCAGTTCGGCATCGGTGAGCGCCTGCGGTCCGCGTGCCGCCAGCTTCTCGCGTGGGCGATCGCGGTTCGGGGTATCGCGCATCTTCTTTCTCATCTTGGTCCGGGTTACCTCTATCCTCGGTTTGGATCCCGGAGCATGTATACGTTGTCAATCGATCCGGCACACCGCGCGAACCAAAATCAGGTACGGAGAGCGCAGAAACGAAATATTTTTTCAAGGGAGGAGAGATCCTTGAGATCCTTACCGAAACTCTTTTTAATCAGTGGCACTATCTCTCACGAAATGGAACTTCCCTGGAAGAGCGCCGAGGCCTGGTGCAGGAAGGGACAGGAGTACGCCAGGCAGGGGCAGTACGACCGGGCGATTCAGCAGAGCCCCGGCACCAGTACCGCCTGGTACCAGAAGGGGCTCGCCCTCACCGCCGCCCGGAACCACCGGGGAGCGATCGAGTGCTTCGACCAGGCGATCAGGATCGACCCCACCTCCCCCTGGTTCTGGCAGGCCCGGGGGCAGGCGCTCTACGAGATCGGGGAGTACCGCGAGGCGGTCGGGTCTGCCGGCCAGGCGGTGAAACTTGCACCGGACGCCGCGGACGCCTGGCTCATCCGGGGCCACGCCCTCCGAAAGATCGGGCTCATCCCCGAGGCAATCGAGTGCTACGATCGGGTGGTCGCGCTCGAACCGGACCGGATCGACGCCTGGCTCGCCCGCGGCACGGCGCTTGCCACCGAACGCCGGTACGAGGCGGCGATCGAATGCTACGACCGGGTGGCAGCGCTCGACCCGGGGAACGCAAACGTCTGGTACGCCAGGGGAACCATCGAGGCTCTCCTCTCCCGGTTCGAGGACGCACTCGCCTCCTACGACCGGGCCGTCGCCATCGACCCAAACCACGCCGACACCTGGTACACCAAAGGGTGTACGCTCTCGGCGCTGCAGCGCTACGACAAGGCGATCGGGTGCTTCGACCGGGCGCTCGCCCTCCGTCCCGGAGATCTCGAGGCCTGGTACAACCGGGGCCGGGCACTGCAGAGCCTGGAGCACTACGAAGAGGCGCTCGACTCCTACGAGCGGGCGTTCCGGATCAACCCCGACTACCCCGGGATCTGGTATCAGAAGGCCATGGTCCTGAATAAGCTGAAGCGCCACGAACTCGCGCTCGCCTGCTTCGACCGTGCGCTCCGGGCGAACGCCGTCGACGCGGAGATCTGGTACCAGAAGGGCCTGCTTTACTGTACCCTGAAGCGATACGAGGATGCACTGGAGTGCTTTGGTCAGGCGCTCAAACTCCGGCCCGACCACACCGACGCCGAATACCACCGCGGCGAGAGCCATTACGCTCTCGGGGACTACGAGGCCGCAATCGAGAGTTACCGCTCCGTGGTCAGGGCGCACCCCGATAATGCCATCGCCTGGAACAACTACGGCAACGCACTCTACCTGCTCGAGCACTACGAGGAGGCGCTCGTCTGCTACGAGCGGGCGCTCGAGATCGACCCGGAGAACCAGGGGGTCTGGAACAACAAAGCAAGCGTTCTCGCCGTTCTGTCGCACTACGACAAGGCCCTCGTCTGCTACGACCAGGAACTCCGGGCGCATCCCGAGAACGCAGACGCCTGGTACAGCAAAGGGCTTGCGCTCTCCGTCCTCGGGCGGTACGGCGAGGCCGTCACCTGCTATACGCACGCGCTCGAGATCGATCCCACGAGGGTCGAGGCCTGGATCACGAAGGGGAACGCCCTCGTGCTCCTGGAGCGCTGCGATGAGGCGATCGCCTGCTACGACCGGGTTCTCGCCATCAACCCCGACGACGCCGAGGCCCTCAACGGAAAGGCGGTGGCCCTGATCAACCTCGGCCGGCCTGCCGAGGCGGTCAAATACTACGAGAGGCTTCAGCGGCTGCCGGGGTGGAAGCGCAAGGGAGAGCGAAGCCCGGGAAAGGAAAAAGAGGTTTAGACCCGCGCGATCCGCCGGACCGCTTCCTCGAGGTTCTCCATCGAGGTCGCGTAGGAGAGGCGGAGCCAGCCGGGGGTGTAGAACGCAGTTCCCGGAGTGACGGCCACGTGGGCGTCGTTGAGCCACGACCGGGCGACCGCCATATCGTCGCCGTCGACCTGCACATAGGCGTAGAAGGCGCCGTCGGCCGGGGCGGTGGCGTAGCCGAGGTCGCGGAGCGCCGGGATCAGGTAGTCGCGCCGGCGCTCGAACTCGCGCCGCATCGCCTCAACGCAGTCCTGGGGACCCTCGAGCGCGGCGACGGCGCCGAACATCGCAAACGTCGTCGGATGCGATATGGTGTGCTGCTGCACCTTCTCCATCTGCCGCAGAATCGGCCGGGGAGCGACCGCGTAGCCGATCCGCCACCCGGTCATCGCGTAGGCCTTCGAGAACCCGTTGATCGTGATCGTCCGCTCCGCCATCTCCGGGAGGGAGGCGAGGGAGACGTGCTCCTTCCCGTAGACGAGTTTCTCGTAGATCTCGTCCGAGAGCGCGTAGAGGTCGTGGTCGCGGCAGATATCGGCGATGAGCCGGAGTGAGTCCCAATCCAGCACCGCACCGGAGGGGTTCGAGGGGGAGTTGACCACGATCATCTTCGTCCGGGGCCCGACGGCCTCAAGCAGGGTGTCGTCGACCTGGAAGGTCTCCATAGAGAGCGGATGGTGCCGGGCGACGGCGCCTGCGAGTTGTGCGCAGGGTTCGTAGGAGACCCAGGCGGGGTCGAGGATGAGCACCTCGTCGCCGGGGTTCAGGACGGCCTCCATCGCCTCGTAGATGGCGTCTTTCGCACCGCAGGTGACGAGCACCTCGTCCTGCTGCACGGCAAAGCCGTTCTCCCGGGTGATCTTTCTCGCTATCGCGGACGTCAGGGCGGGTATGCCGGCGCTCGGGGCGTAGTGGGTCTCGCCCCGGCGGAGGGCGTCGATGCAGGCTTCTTTAATATGCTCCGGGGTATCGAAGTCCGGCTCCCCGATGGAGAGGCTGATGACGTCGACGCCCTCCTGTGCCATCCGCTTTGCGGCGTTCGAGATCTCGATCGTCGCGGAAGGAGCGATGGCCGCAACCTTCTCCGAGAGGCTCTTCATCCCAATCGCTGAACCATCTTCACGGCCGATTCGACGGCACGCTTCGCATAGTCGATCCGCTCGGTCGCTTCCATCCGGGTCATCCCCGGCCCGGAGATGCCCAGGGAGACGGGCTTGCCGAACTCCAGGGAGAGGTCGATGATCTTACGCGCCGCGTGCTGGACGACGATCTCGTCGTGCTGGGTCGCGCCCTCGATGACGCAGCCGATGGTGACGACCGCGTCGACCTTCCCCTCCGTGAGCATCTTCTTGATCGCGAGCGGCATGTCGTAGGCGCCGGGGACGTAGATCGTATCGATGACCTCCGCGTTGAGGAAGCGGGCGTGCTCCCGGGCCTCGATCTCCATCATGTAGGTGATGTCGCGGTTGAACTCCGCGACGACGAATCCAAGGTTTATCGTCATCTCTAATCCTTCCTGTGGTACTACTCGCACCGGTTATTGATAATTCTCACTTTTCTGCGCTAGAGGCGTGCGGGCCCGACGTCCTCGAACCCCTGCCGCTGGCCGGTCCCGGCGAGCTTCTCGAGCTCCTTCGGGCGGAGCGCGAGCCGGACGGCGTTCACCGCGTGCTCCCTCGTCCGCTGCTCCATCAGCCAGGCAAGCTCCTTTGCGTCTTTTGCCTCGTCCTCGTGGACGAAGACCTCGATGATATGCCGGTTGGTCATCAGCTGGCAGAGGATGAGGCCCTGGGAGGCCTCGTGGGCGCAGACCTTGTCCTTCTCCGCCCCCCCGGGCATCCCGAGCGCCATCACGAGGTCGCACCCTCGTTCCTCGATCAGCTTCTTGCACGCCACCGGGAGATCCTTGATGCCGGGGACGACGTAGCGCTCGATCCCGACGCTCGCGTGTTTGCGGATCTCTTCCGCGGCGATCCGGCCCATGTCTACGCGGGCGAACGTGGTGTCGGCGATCCCGATCTTCATCCGAAGAGCACCTCTGCGGCTGCTTCGACACCGTCGCCTGCCGCAAAGCCGGATTTTTTGAGGGCAAACTGGATGGCCGCGAGGGTGACGAGGATCTCCTGCGCCCCGACGCCGCCCATGGTGCCGACCCGGAAGATCTTGCCCTTGAGGTGGTCCTGGCCGCCGGCGATCTCGATCCCGAACTTCTTGACGGTTCCCCGGAGGTCCTTGTCGGTGACGCCGTCCGGGATCCGCATCGCGGTCGCGGTGTTCGAGTAGGCGTGGTGTTCGTCGAGCGTCGGGAAGAGGTCGACGCCCCAGCCCTTTGCTGCGGCGCGGACGGCGTCGGCCATCCGGCGGTGCCGGGCGATCCGGGCCTCGACGCCTTCTTCCTCGATCATCTTGCAGGCCTCGTGGAGCGCGAGGAAGAGGGGCACGGCCGGGGTGTAGGGCGTCTCCATCGGGGTGCCCTTTCCGCTCTTTCGGTAGGCGGCCATATCGAGGTAGAACGGCCGCTTCTCGGATATCCGGTCCCAGGCGCGGTCGCTGACGGCGATGGCCGCAAGGCCCGCGGGGGCCGCGAGGCACTTCTGCGAGCCGACGACGGCGATATCGACGCCCCACTCGTCCATCCGAACGTCGTCGCCGCCGATGGAGGTGACCCCGTCCATGATGAAGAGGGCGTCATGCTTCCGGGCGAGTTTGCCGACCTCGGGGGCGGGGTTCTTGATACCCGCGCTCGTCTCGTTGTGAACCATGGTGACGACCTCGGCCCCGGCCTCGAGTTCCCGCTCGAGGGCCACGAGATCGAGCGGGGTTCCCCACTCGGACTCGAGGACGGTGACGGCGCCGTAACGCTGGCCGATCTTTGCGAAGCGTTCGCCGAACTTGCCGTTAACGAGCGAGACGATCTTTTTGTCCCGCGCAAAGTTCGCGACGCCGGCCTCCATGCCGGCGCTTCCCGATCCGCTGATGATGTAGAGTTCGTTTGTGGTGCCAAAAAGGGTCTTTAAGGTCTGGACGGTCTCCGCATATGCGGCGCCGAACTCGGGGCCGCGGTGGTTGATGGCCTGCCGCGTCATGGCGGCGCGTACCCGCTGCGGAATGGGTACCGGGCCCGGGATCATCAGGAGTGGTTCGTGTTCCATACGATATCAGTCCGTATCGTCTCGTCGAGGACAGACGCTGTTCCTGCAAGGAACTTGGATGTTGTCTCATATCAACCTCACCACCATGCAATACCGACAGGGAGAAAAAGAGGCGGGGCGCAATTGATGCTGGATATGGCAGACGTCACGGTTATCTGCGGTTCCGCCTCGGACAGCTCCGTCGCGGAGAAAGTCTTTGCGACCCTCAATGAGCACGGCGTATCCTACGACTACGCCGTGATCTCGGCGCACCGCGACCCCGACAGGCTGGACGAGTACGTGAAGGCGAGCGATGCACGGGTCTTCATCGCGATCGCCGGACTCTCGGCGGCTCTCCCGGGAGTGATCGCCTCGAAGACGAAACGGCCGGTGATCGGTGTCCCGGTGAGCGGGACGCTGATGGGCCTCGATGCCCTCCTCTCGATCGTCCAGATGCCGAAGGGTGTCCCGGTGGCCTGCGTCGGGGTGGACAACGGCGTGAACGCCGCCCTGCTCGCGATCCGGATCCTCGAAGCAGGGCGCGACTGAGATACCTTTTTTCGCCGGGCCGGCACCATACCTCGCGCGAAGCCGCGAAGAACGCGAAGGCATCTCAAAAATCCCCTCATTTTCGCGACTTCGCGGCTTCGCGTGAGCCAACAGTGCAGACTACAGACAACCTTTTTTGCACCCGGCCGTGAAGGTGGAAGTATGAAGCAGAGAGTGCTCTTCATCGGCACGAACAACGCCGCCCGGACCCAGATGGCGGAAGGCTACCTCCGCGCCCGCTACGGCGACCGTTACGAGGCCTGCTCCGCCGGGATCGCCCCGACCGCTCTCGACCCCCTCGCCGCAGAGGTGATGGGCGAGATCGGGGTAGACATCTCGAAGCAGCAGGCAAAGGATCTCGGGCTCTTCGACGGAGAGGAGATGGACTACGTCGTCGCGCTCTGCGCCGGGGGTGTCTGCCCGATGTTTCCCTGGACGAAGGAGACGATCCACGTCGACTTCCCGGACCCGGGCCGGGCAACCGGGACCCCCGATAAGGTGAGGGCGGCCTACCGGCGGAGCCGCGACGCGATAACCGCCTGGATCGACGGGCAGTTCGGGTAATAGATAACAATTATTTAGCGGAGCCGTTCACGGCTCCATCCGCTCCTCCGGAACCGGGAGGATATCCCGCACCATCTTCACGGCGCAGAGGTCGCCGCACATCGAGCAGGTCTCGAGCTCCCCGTCGCGCTCGTGGATCCGCCGGGCCTCGCCGGGGGTGAGCGCCGCCTCGAACTGCTTCTCCCAGTCGAGCGCCCGGCGGGCCTCCGCCATCCGGATCTCGCGGTTCTTCGCCCTCCCCGCGCCGCGGGAGAGGCTCCCGACGTGCGCGGCGATCTTCGCCGCCCGCGTCCCCTCCACGATGTCGCGGACGTCCGGCAGCGCCAGATGCTCGGCCGGCGAGACCATGCAGAGGAAGTCGGCGCCGTTCATGCAGGCGATCACGCCGCCGATCGCCCCCACGATGTGGTCGTAGCCCGGCGCCACGTCGGTGACGAGCGGGCCGAGCAGGTAGAGCGGTGCCCCGTCGGTCAGTTCCTTGATCGTCCGGACGTTGTAGCCGATCTGGTCCGCCGGAATGTGCCCCGGCCCCTCGATCATCCGCTGCACCCCGGCGGCGAGCGCCCGCTTTGCGAGGTGGCCGAGCGTCAGGTACTCGGTCGTCTTTGCGAGACGGCCGGCGTCCACGAACGCGCCCGGCCGCATCCCGTCGCCGAGGCTGATGACGACGTCGTGCTCGGCGAGGATCTCAAGGAGGTAGTCGTACTCGGCGTAGAGGGGGTTCTCCTCACCCGTCGCGGCCATCATCGCCACGTGAAACGCCCCGCCCCTGCTGACGACGCCCATCGTCCGGGGGTCGGCCTTGAGCGACGCGAGCGCGTCGCGGTTCACGCCGCAGTGCAGCGTCAGGAAGTCCACGCCCTGCCGGCAGTGCTCCCGGATCACTGAAAAGAGAAGATCACCGTCGACGTCCGCCGCACTCCCCGCCCGCCGGACCGCCTCGTAGACCGGGACGGTGCCGACCGGGGCATCGAGTTCCAGGATCTTCCGCCGGATGCGGACGAGATCGCCGCCGGTCGAGAGGTCCATCAGCGCGTCCGCGCCCTCCCGGAGGGCTGCCTTCGCCTTCTCGATCTCGAGATCCTCGTCGCACCGGGTTCCCGACGTCCCGACGTTCACGTTGACCCGCACCCTGCAGCCCTCCCCGATGGCGCAGAGCCGGTGAGGCCGTATGGGGTTTGCCGGGATAACGATCCGGCCGCGGGCGACGGCCCGGGCGGCGGCGTGGGGCGGGAGGTCCTCTTCCCGGGCGATCGTCTCAACCTCGGGGGGAACCCCGCGCAGGCACGCGGAGATCAGGGTATGCATAAGAACCATTTGCCCGGAAGCCATATTAGTCTGCATGCCAGTCCGGTGGATCGCGAGC
>JASUSO010000051.1 GCA_030446015.1 Methanobacteriota archaeon | reverse complement strand
TCGGCGAGGTTCTCTTTCTTTGCTTCAGGCATAGAAGTGCGTTACTCCTCCCGGGTATTCTGTCTTGCGCTGCAAGTGACGAACGGACAGACAGAATCGTCATACTTATGGACAGTCTGAAGGTATGACCCACTCATCACATCCGATCACCGTCCGATCCCCGGTGAGAAGAATATTATAACGGGTGAATGAACTGTTAATGGTCGAAGGTGATGCCATTGGCAAAGGTGCGACTGACCATTTTGATCTGGGAGGAAGAGGGGACATACGTCTCAAAGTGCCAGGAACTCGAAGTTGCCAGTTGCGGTGATACTCCGGAAGAAGCGCTGGATAATATCCGTGAAGCGATCGAGCTCTACCTGGAGAATGCAAGAGAACTCGGGATGTTGCAGGACATCGAACCAATCCTGACATCGCGGCACAAGTTCACCTCGGTCATTGAGGTTGAGGCATGACGAAACTGCCTCAGATCTCTTCCGATGACGTCATAAAGAAGTTGAAGGAACTGGGTTAGATTACGCTCCTCACCGGGGAAAGGGGAGCCATGTAGCCCTCTATAAAATCGGGGACGACGGGAGCAAGCTGCTTGTCATCGTTCCTCGGCGCGATCTGATTCCCCGCGGGACACTTCTCTCGATCCTGAAGCAGGCACGCCTTACAAAAGAAGAGTTCCTTGATCTGTAAAAGCTCAGCACCGGAGCCGTCCGGCGAAGATTTGAACGCCCCGCATCCTCATCTTTTTTCCCGCCCGGATACCAACTGATAAGGGACCACCAGTGTACTACCACCTTATCCTGACCGACAACTGCAACCTCTGCTGCACCTACTGCCGGGGGAAGGCGTTCACCGTCGAACCGCCGGAGCAACCCGATATCGTCATCGACGAAGACCTCCCGGTCGACCTCGAGATCGATCTCGACGACCTCTACCGGTTCCTCGCAAAAGACCCCGACGCCGTGCTGACCTTCTACGGCGGAGAACCCCTGCTCGCCGTCGACCTCGTCCGCGAGATCGTCCGCGGCGCCCCGGTATCGGCGCTGATCCTGCATACGAACGGCACCATCCTAGACCGCCTGGAACCGGCGACCGCGAACCGCTTCGACACGATCCTGGTCTCGATCGACGGCCCGGAGGAGCTCACCGACGCTCACCGCGGGGAGGGGACGTTTCGCCGGATCACGAAGAACCTCAACGGCCTCGTGGCCGGCGGGTTCTCCGGCGAACTGATCGCCCGGATGACCGTGACCGAGGATACCGATATCGAGCAGGCCGTCCGCTACCTCTCGGCAAACGACCGGTTCTCGTTCCCGGCCGTCCACTGGCAGATGGACGCGAACTTCTGGAACGACTACACCCTCCGCGACTATGCCGCGTGGGTGGAGGAGAGTTACAACCCCGGCATCCGCTCGCTCGTCGCGTTCTGGGTCGAGACGATGCGCGAGGAGGGACGGGTGCTCCGGTGGTACCCCTTCATCGACCCGGTGGAGGATATGCTTCTATCGCGGCCAAGCATGCTCCGGTGCGGGTGCGGCCACGCGAACTACAGCATCATGACCGACGGCCACATCGCCCCCTGCCCGATCATGGTCGGGATGAAGGACCACTACGCCGGACATATCGCCACCGCCGATCCCCTCCGCCTCCCGGTGACGACCGTCGGGAGCCCCTGCACGGAGTGCGGCCTCCTCGACTTCTGCGGCGGCCGGTGCCTCTACTCAAACATCACCCGCCCCTGGCCGGAGGAAGGCCGACGGATCGTCTGCGGGACGGTGGAGAACCTCCACGCGGCGCTCTCGGCGGCGCTCCCCGAGATCCGGGCCCTCATCCGAGACGGAAGGATCCGGATGGAGGACTTCGCTCACCGGAAGTACAACAGCTGCGAGATCATACCCTGAAAAGAGAGGTCGGGAGACCGATATCTACTCAGCGCTCGCAAGGACGTCCCGGGCGCCGTCCACCATCGCCCGGGCGGCCTTCGCCTTTGCCTTCACGATGGCGTGGTTGCCGTCCTCGAGCGCCGCTTCCGCCTCCAGGTAGAGGGCCTCGGCCCGATCGGTCCGCGCCCGCGCCTTCTTGACGTCCAATCCCTCGGCGGCCGCAAGTTCGACCTCTTCCTGCACGGCGAGGAGATCGCCGTAGAGCTCCTCCAGGAGCTCGCGCAGCTCTTCGGTCCGCGCCAGATCCTCCTCCCGCTTCTGCCGGCCGCGCTCGCGGAGCGCCTCGCGGGCCTCCTCCTGCCCCTGGAGGATCGCCTGGAGTTCGTCCTCGACGTCCCTGACAGCCTGCGCGAGCACCTCGGCGAACGCCGTCCTCTCCACGCGGGATGACTCGTAGCCGTCATAGGCGCCGTACGCCCCGCCGGCAGCCGCACCACCGAGAGCGCCGCCGATGACGTCGCCGATGTCCCGGTCGCCCCGGATGATGCCGCCGAGGAGACCGCCGAGGCTAGCCCCGGCGACGGCTCCCGCGATGCCCTTCTTGACCTCTTTGCGCTCCCGCTTGACGGTGTAACTCACTCGAACGTTCTCGCGGTCGATCGTCACCTCCATGCTCCCCTCTTCACCGATGTGCCGGACATCCATCCGTGAAGACGCATCCCCGATCTCCTGCTGCAGGATCTCCGTGCCCCTGAGCGCGAGCTGCGACATCAACCGTTCCACAAAATCGCGGTAAAGAGACGAGACACCCTGCCCGTAATAAATAAACGCCATAGGATCCTCTGTTATGGTTTTCGATGATAGAAGATACATTAATCTCCAATAAAAACCTTCCCGGACATTCCCGGAAGAAATGTGGCGCGGGAGAGGCTCAACACGGGGAGAGGCCAACATTCATTCATCCAGAAGACCGATCTGGTTACAGACACCCATGACGGCCATCGGAAAGATCCTCTGCCGGATAGGGCTCCATCGGTGGGGCAGGAAGCGGGGATACGACGAGTACTCCTCGAACGTCATCGAATGGGAGCAGCGGTGCGAACGGTGCGGGACGAGAAAACGGTGGGTCGAGGCGAAGCGGGACCGCCGGCGGTGACGGGGCTGCCCGTGAAAAAAATTATTTTTTGAACTCTTTCCCTGCAGAGAAGGCCTTCGCGAGCACCTTCCCGAACCCGTAGTACTCCTGCCGCATCGAGTCGTAGGCGAACGGCCGGATCTTCTCGATATCGGGCTTGCCGTCCTCTCCAATGACGCTCTCGTCCACCTTCACGTCCAGGATCTCCCCGATGAACTGGGTGTGCACCCCGATCTCGACCGTCTGGAGGAGGCGGCACTCGAGGACGACCGGGAACTCTCCGACATAGGGGGCGTTCACGAGGTCGCTCTTGACCGGCGTCAGCCCCGTTGCGGCGAACTTGTCCTCGTCCCGGCCGGAGACGATCCCGAAGTAGTCCGCCTCCCGGACGTAGTCCGCCGAGGGGATGCTGATCGTGAACTCGCGCTGCTCCATCAGGTTCGTGTAGGTCTGCCGGACCTTCTGCACCGAGACCGCCACCGACGGCGGGCGGGAGGAGCAGATGCCGCCCCACGCAGCGGCCATCGCGTCCGGACGGCCGTCGGGACCGTAGGTGCCGATGATCAGGTCGGGATGGGGGTAGAGGAGAGTCCGTGGTCCAATCGATCGTTTCGTCATGCGGATACGGTTCGTACCCGGAGCCGGATAAACCTTTTCAAACCCGATACGCCGCTCCGTTCGTGAGGGAAAGGATGGACGGGGCCGGGAGACCCGCTGCGGTGAGAACGATCAGGCACCCGGTCCGTTCTGCATGATATACGCTCCATCGTCGATCGGATATGGTGTGGATACCCGCCCGGCGGATCCGGGTTACGTTCATATATCATACCGGCATGAGTCAGTCGTCGCAACGGAGGAATTGTGTATGGGAATTGTGAAGTGCTGCCGTGAGCAGGTCGTCGCCGTCTCGCCGGACACACCGGCGGTGGAAGTGGCGAGGATCATGGGAGAGAAGAACGTCGGAAGCGTCGTCGTCGTAACCGGCGACAACCGGCCTACCGGCATACTTACCGACCGCGACCTCGCGGTCAGGGTGATGGCACAGGAGAAGAACCCGGGCGAGGTCCGGGCGAGCGATATCCTGACCCGGGACGTGATCACCTTCCAGGACAGCATGGGGGTCTACGCGGCCATCCAGAAGATGACCTCGGAAGGGATCAGGCGGATGCCGATCGTCGACGACGGCGGGAAATTGATCGGGATCGTCACGATGGACGATATCATCCGGATGCTCGGGGAGGAGATGGCCGCGATTGCACAGAATATCGAAAAACAGAGTCCGCCCACGCAGAAAGAGAGCCCCCCCATACCCATGTAAGGGGGGCCGGCACCCTCTTTTTGGTGCAGGCCGCAACTTCGGCCCCTACCCCATGGCGAAGACGATAGCCTCCCCCGACTGGTTCAGCGACCCGTTCATCTCCCGGACCATCTCCTCCCAGGTCGCCCCGGGCGCGAGCGCAAGATCGATGTCGAGCGCGTAGACCCGGAAGAGGTAAGCTTCGCCCGTTCCGGCCTCCGGGCAGGGCCCCCGGTAACCGAGGGTGCCGAAGTCATTTGTGCCCTGTACGGCGTGGAGCGGCGACTCCACCGTCCCCCCTTCCGGGAACCCCTCGGGGATCAGCGATACCGGGGGAAGGTTCCAGATAACCCACGCCACCTTCGACGGCCCCTCCTCGGGGCTCGTCGTCGCAAGGATCGCGAGCGATTTGATGTTCGGGAGGATCCCTTCGACCCGGATAGCGGGCGACCGGTTCGCTCCCCTGCAGGTGTACTCCGGCGGGAACTCTTCAAAGCCCAGGCTAACTACCAGTTTTTGCGCCATACCAGACTCCTTTGATACTCACTTTCCAGAGCATGGTATAAAAATGGTGGTGCGTGCGGTCACCGGGAGTACATCGCAGCGGTCTCGCCGAACCCGAGGACGTGGCCCCGCATCGCATCGATGACCTCGTGCTTGCCTGCGCCGGGCGCGAGATCGAGCATGGCGTCGAGTCCGTAGACCTTGAAGAGACAGCGGTGCGTCTCGCCCCGGGGGGGACAGGGGCCCCGCCACCCGATGCTCCCATAGTCGTTCATCCCCTGGACGGCACGCACCGGAGCCGTGACGACGGCCTGCGGGGGGAGACCCTCCGGGATCAGAGGCAACGGCTGGAGGTTCCAGACGATCCAGGTCGTGAAGGAGCAGCCGGGTTCGAAGGGGTTCAGCGCAAAGACCGCCATCGATTTCATCTCATCCGTTAGACCGCGGATTCTCAGTTCCGGAGAGAGATCGGCGCCGTCGCAGGTGTTCCAGATAGGAAGTTCCGCCGAACGGAGAGAGACGGAGAGGCTGATGACGTTTGAGCCCATGAAGGGGCATTTCACGAGAGACGACAAAAAGGTTGCGGGCAGGGGGTTCCTTCAGGTTCGCGTCCCTGCTCCGGGCGGGGATGTTCGAACCGTCCTGCGCTCGTAGGTCGCCATTGTCTCCCCGTAACCGGTGGCAACTGCCGCGAGCGCGTTCTCAAGCGCAGCACGCCCAGAACCCGGTGGGATCTCGATCTCCCGCTCCACGCTCCAGACCCGTATGAAGAAACGGTGTGACACTCCTTTCGGCGGGCAGGGGCCGGCGTAGCCGATCCTCCGAAAGTCGTTCGTTCCCTGGACGGCCGGAACCGGCCGGGAAACCCGGGGCTCCGGCGGGATGCCCTCGGGGATCTCGTCGACCGACGGGATGTTCCAGGCAAGCCAGTGCGTGAACGTCCCCCGCGGCGCGTCCGGGTCGTCCACGACGACCGCAAGGTAGGGTGCGTCGGACCCGCGAACCCGGATCGCCGGGGAGCGATCGTCCCCATCGCAGGTATGCTCCGGGGGAAACCAGTCGAAATCGATCTCGATGGTCAGCTCCTGCATGCGTCTTCCTCCTCCGGCACCGTTTCGGCCGCTCTCCCGTATGCCGCCACCGCCTCGCCGTACTCCCGGATGGCGTCTCCTATAGCACGCCCGAACGCAACCCGGTCGGCTCCCGGCGGGAGGTCGAGCGGGCGGCCAAGCCCGTAGACCCGGAAGAGGAACCGGTGGGACTCACCCCGCTGCGGGCAGGGGCCCCGGTAGCCGACCGTGCCGAAGTCGTTCGTCCCCTGCATTGCCCCGGCCGGTTCCGAGAGCGTCCCTTCGGCCGGCAGGCCTCCCGGGAGCCTCTCCGCGGCGGGAACGTTCCAGAGGATCCAGTGGGTGTAGGCACCCCACGGGGCATCGAGGTCCTCCATGACGAGCGCGAGGTACGGCGCCCTCCCGCCGAGGACGGTGATCGCCGGCGACCGGTCGGCGCCGTCGCAGGTGTGCTCCACCGGGAAGACGGCAAAACCCGGTATCACAGTCAACGGATCCATCGCTCTGCCCCCGCGGGGTTAAAAGAGCCCCATGTCCCGGGCCTGGATCAGCAGTTCCTGCACCTCCAGGTCGGTGAGGTCATGCCACTGTTCGTATGCCTGCGCCACCGCGAAGGTGGGGCTGGTCCGGATGTTTAAGCAGACGACGAGATCTGCCTTCCGGGCTATGAAGTTGACGGCGTGGAGCGAGCCGGTCGGAACCGCCACGACGACCTCGCGGGGCGACGCCGCCCGGGCGGCCTCGATCGCGGCAAGCATCGTGTACCCGGTTGCGAGGCCGTCGTCGATCAAGATCGCCGTCCGGCCCTCGATCTCCGGCTCCTCCCGGCCGCCGGCGAACTTCGCTATCCGCTCTTCCACGTTCTTCTTCGCCTTCGCGACGGCGGCGTTCACCTCGGCGTCCGAGAGGGAAAGAGCGTTCACGAGGGGCTGGTTCAGGAAGACCTGCCCGTTCCAGGTCACGGCGCCGAACCCGGCCTCCGGGTTCCAGGGCACCTGCACCTTCCGCACCACCGCCAACCGGAGCGGGGCCTTCAGCGCCCGCGCCACCTCGAGCCCCGGAGGAATCCCGCCGGCGGGGATGGCGCAGATCACCGGTTCGGCGGCCGTCTCCAGCGCTGAGAGGAGCGCCGCGAGCCGCCTTCCGGCGTCGGTCCGGTCCTCAAAAACGCTCAGCCTATCGCGCATCGATCTCTCCTCAATGACCCGGCCCGATTCCAGCATGCGTCCGCCCTTACCGCACCGGGGTATTAACATCTTGCGGTGGGCGGACCCCGCTCCGGGGAACGATACCAATAACTTCCAACAGATCAAGATCAACCGACAATGAACCGGAGAGAGACAGACCGGAGGGGGCGCCGGTGACAGAGACCGATTCGGTGACGCTGTATACCGACGGCGCTTCGCGGGGCAACCCCGGGAACGCCGCCTGGGCATACGTGATCGTGCGTGGCGGCTCCGTCGTGGCCGGCCGTTCCGCCTACATCGGGACCGCGACCAACAACGTGGCCGAGTACCATGCCGTCATCAACGGCCTTGACGCCGCACGGGAGTTCACGAGCGGCAGGCTCACCGTCAGGTCGGACTCGGAACTGGTCGTGCGCCAGCTCACCGGCCGGTACCGCATCACCAAAGAGCACCTCGCCGGTCTCGCCGAGGAGGTGCGGCGGCGGATGCGTCATTTCACGGAGGTCAGGTTCGAGAGCGTCCCGCGGGAGCACCCCTGCATCCAGGTCGCGGACCGACTCTGCAACGAGACGCTCGATGCAGAGGGACGGGGGAGGCGCTAGCGGCATGACTGCGATCGAGTGCATCCCCATCGGTGTCGTCCGGTCGCCCTACCGGGAGCGGGGCGACGCCCCCCGGCAGGGCCGCCTCGCGGATACCGTCGCGGAGATCCACATCCTCGACGCCTACGCCCCGGGGCTCGATGGTGTGGAGCGGAGCAGCCACCTCATCGTCCTCTACTGGCTTGATAGGGCGGAACGCGGACTGCTCTTCGCGAAACCTCCGGGCGAGACAGAGGAGCGGGGAGTCTTTTCCACCCGTTCGCCCGCCCGGCCGAACCCGATCGGCCTCGGGATCGTCGACCTCGTCCGCCGGGAAGGAAACGTCCTGGTGGTCAGGGGGCTCGATGCGCTCGACGGGACGCCGGTGCTGGACATCAAACCCTACTCTCCCGAGATCGACTCCATCCCCGAAGCGACGGGCGGATGGCGCATCAAAAAGTAGGCGGGCCGGATCCGGCGGCGGGGCCTCGTAACCGAAAAAGGTTCCCCGGCGGCAGAATGGGACGATTTGTCACCACCTATACCTTTTTGTGGATTTTACCGTTAATATATAGTAGCTCAAGATCCTTCACTAGAAGGATACTATACCGCAGAGGATACTTCCTATGACTCAGACGAACGAACCCAATAAGGAAACCTGTGCCGGGAACTGTGCCGGCTGCCCGTCGGCGGGCGGGTGCAGCGATCCGAGAAATGCGGATGCCTCAAAGGGCCTCCCCCCGAAGGCCAATATCAGCGTGAAACACGTCGTTCTCGTCCTCTCCGGGAAAGGCGGTGTGGGGAAGAGCACGGTTGCGGCGAACCTTGCCTACGCTCTCGCCAACCGCGGCTACGCCACAGGTCTCATCGACCTCGATATCCACGGCCCCGACATCCCGAAGATGCTCGGCGCCGAGGATGCCCGCCTCCAGTCCTACGACGGTAAGATCATCGAGCCGGTCAGGATCACCGGCAGCCTCGCCATCATCTCCATGGCGTTCCTGCTTCCCGAACGCAACACCCCCGTGATCTGGCGCGGCCCGATGAAGATGGCGGTCATCCGGCAGTTCCTCGAGGACGTCAACTGGGGCGACCTCGACTACCTGGTCGTCGACCTCCCGCCCGGCACCGGCGACGAGGCGCTCACCATCGCCCAGCTCGCCCCGAACATCGCCGGCGCGGTCATCGTCACCACCCCGCAGGACGTCGCGATCCTCGACTCGAGCAAGGCGGTCGAGTTCATCAAGAAACTCGAACTCCGGGTGCTCGGGATCGTCGAGAACATGAGCGGCTTCGTCTGCCCCCACTGCAAGGAGGAGATCGATATCTTCGGCAAGGGCGGCGGCAAGAAAGAGGCGGAGAGACTCGGTGTTCCGTTCCTCGGCGCCATCCCGCTCGACCCGGAGATGCGCAAGGCCGCGGACGAAGGGCGGCCGTTCATCATCCGCCAGAGCAAGGAGAGCCCGACCTGGAAGAGTTTCGACGCCATCATGCAGGCCCTGGTGAATCAGATCGAGGAGTGATATGAACTTCTCGCGGATTCTTGTCGGCCGGGGAGAGGGCCTTGCGATCTTCGCGCGGGTCGTCGAGGCGCTCGAGAATCTCGAGGAGTTCCCCTTCCTGATCGAGCCCATCTACCGGGAGGCCTCGGGACTCGGGGACGACGATCTCGACCGCCTCCGGTTCGGCCTCGTCCGCCTGCAGGTCTACGCCGACATCCACCGTTACGAGGACATGGAGGCGGCCCAGCGGATGAAGTACGTGGCCGAGACGATCGAGCGGGTGCTCTTCGGCAGGCTCCTCCTCGAGGGCGAGGAAGGCGTCAAGCAGCAGTGATGCTATCTCTGCAGGCCAGAAAAAACCATAATCTCCTGTTTTTTCTCTACAATAGAGAGAGTGGACGAAAATCCGCCAAAAAAAAGAGTTTAGTATGTCGCCAGGTAGCGGTCGAGTTCCCAGGGGTGGACGGCCGTCCGGTAGGCATCCCACTCCGCCTCGGCGACGCTCGTGAGCGCCTCGACGACATGGGGGCCGAGCGCCTTGCAGATGAGGTCGTCGGCGAGCAACGCCTGGTTCGCCTCGTACAGGTCTCCGGGCAGCGTCTCGATCCCGGCGCAGTTCCGCTCATCGAGCGACATATGGTAGATGTTCTTATCGACACCCATCGGCGGTTCAATCTTGTTGCGGACGCCGTCCATCCCGGCGGTGAGCATCGCGGCGAAGGCGAGGTAGGGGTTGCAGGTCGGGTCGGGGCTGCGGAACTCGACCCGGGTGCTGTTCCCGCGGGGGGACGGGATCCGCACCAGGGCCGAACGGTTCCCGGCGCTCCAGCTGACGTAGCAGGGCGCCTCGTAGCCCGGGACGAGCCGTTTATAGGAGTTGATCGTCGGGTTCGCGACCCGGGTGATGGCCTTTGCGTGGCGGAGCAGCCCGCCGATGAAGTGCATGCAGGTCTCTGAGAGCTGGAGGGGTGCGTCCGGATCGTAGAAGGCGTTCGCCCCATCTTTTGCGAGCGAGCAGTTGACGTGCATTCCGCTCCCGCAGATGCCGTAGATGGGCTTCGCCATGAAGGATGCATGCAGGCCGCGCATCAGCGCCATCGTCTTGACCGCGAACTTGAACGTGATGACGTTGTCGGCGGTGTGGAGCGCATCGCTGTACTTGAAGTCGATCTCGTGCTGGCTCTCGGCGACCTCGTGGTGCGACGCCTCGATCTCGAACCCCATCTCGGTGAGCGCGAGGATGATCTCCCGCCGGACGTCTTCCGCGAGGTCGGTCGGAGCGAGGTCGAAGTAGCCGCCGACGTCCTGGAACTGCGTGGTCGGCCGCCCCTCGTGCATCCGGAAGAGGAAGAACTCCAGTTCCGGTCCGGTGTTAAAGACGTAGCCGTCCCTCGCAGCGTCCTCCATCGCCCGCCGGAGCACGTAACGCGGGTCGCCCTCGAACGGTTTGCCGTTGGCCTTGTAGACATCGCAGACAAAGCGCGCCTCCGCATACTCTCCCGACCGCCATGGGAGGAGGGTGTAGGTCGAGAGGTCGGGTTTGAGCACCATGTCGGACTCCTCGATACGGACGAACCCTTCGATCGACGAACCGTCGAAACCGATGCCGCTGGTCATTGCCTTCTCGGCCTGTTTCGCCGGGATCGCGACGTTTTTAGGCATGCCGAGGAGGTCGGTGAATTGCAGGCGGAGGAATCGGACGTTATCCTGTTCGATGCGCTCAAGCATTGCAGAAGTGGCATCACGGGACATGTGGAAGTCTACTTCTATCCGATGAAATAAATACCTATTGACACAAATATTCCCGGGCAGAATTTTAGAAAACGACAACAGAACCACCGAGGTTACTATGTGCGGCATTTTTGGTGTAATGGATAAGAGGCGCCAGATGATGGACGGTTCCGGCATCCGGGACGCCCTTTCCATGATGAACGAACGCGGCAGCGGCGAAGGGGCGGGGTACGTCGCCTACGGCATCTACCCCGACTACCAGGACTGCTACGCCCTCCACATCTTCTTCGACAGAGCCTGCGAGAGCAGAGCGGCTGTCGAGGCAATGCTGGAGCAGTGGGGAACGATCGAGTGCGGCGAAGCGATCCCCACCTACGACCAGCCGAATCTCAAGGCAAACTGTGCGCCCTGGCGCTACTTCTTCAGGCCCGACGCTTCCCTTGCTCCGGGGAGCGCCTCGCCGGAGAAGGACGTCATCGCGAATCTTGTGATGCAGATCAACGCGGGTACGACCGGTGCCGAGGTCGTCTCTTCCGGCAAGAACGTCGGCGTATTTAAAGCTAGCGGCTGGCCGGAAGACGTGGCGAACTACTACCGGATCGAGGACTACGAGGGCTACATCTGGCTCGCGCACAACCGCTACGCGACGAGCTGCCCCGAGCAGTGGGAACGGCCCGACCCGTTCAACCTGCACGACTGGAGCGTCGTGGAGAACGGCAAGACCACCACCTACGGAGCCAACCGGCGCTACGTGGAGAGCTTCGGCTACACCTGCTCGACCGGCACCGACAGCGAGGTTATCGCCTACTTGATCGACCTCCTGACACGCAAGCACGGTCTTGCGATCGACCTTGCCATCCGCGCGCTCGCCCCGCCCTACTGGGACGAGATCGACCGGATGCCCGAGGCCGAGCAGAAACTGAACCGGGCGCTCCGGTTCGCCTACGGCTCCGCGACGATGAACGGGCCGTTCACCGTCGTGGCCGCGAACCCCGATATGATGGTCGGGTTCACCGACCGGGGCAAACTCCGGCCGATGGTCGTCGGCGAGTGCGGCGACCGTCTCTACATCGCGAGCGAAGAGACGGCGATCCGGGCGATGGAGCCCTGCGTCGAGTCGATCGTGCGGCCCGCTGCGGGCGAGCCGGTCATCGGGAGGGTTGCCCCATGAGCAGCAACTTCGGCAGCATGCCGCTCCGGTACCGGATCAGCATCGACCGGGAGCAGTGCATGGAGTGCGGACGCTGCGTCGAGAACTGTCCCTACGGCGTCTTCCGGTGGGACGGCAACCGGATCCTGATCAACTCCCGGAACTGCACCGCCTGTCACCGGTGCCTCACCTACTGCCCCCGGGACGCCATCATGCTCCAGGAGCACCCCTGCGACTACCGGAGCCACCCGGTCTGGACCAGGTCGGTCAGGGAGTCGATCTACAACCAGGCCCGGACGGGTAAGATCATCCTCGCCGGAATGGGCAGCGTCGCGAATCTCCCGATCATCTTCGACCACCTGATGCTGGACGCCTGCCAGGTCACCACGCCTCCGACCGACCCGCTCCGCGAGCCCGTAGAGCTCCGGACCTATCTCGGGAAGAAGCCGGCGAAGCTGGAGTTCACGCAGAAGCCGAACGGCGACGTCGAGCTCTCCACGGAGCTCACCCCGAACCTCATGCTTGAGACGCCGATCATGCTCGGCCACATGAGCTACGGTGCGCTCAGCCTCAACGCCCACGTGGCGATGGCCCGGGCGGCAAAAGAGACGGGCACCTACATGGGCACCGGCGAAGGCGGACTGCACCCCGGCCTCTACCCCTACCAGGACCGGATGATCGTCCAGGTCGCGTCCGGGCGGTTCGGCGTGAACGTCGACTACCTGGAGCGGGGCGCCGCGATCGAACTCAAACTCGGCCAGGGCGCGAAGCCCGGCATCGGCGGACACCTCCCGGGTGAGAAGGTGAGTGCGGACGTCTCCAGGACGAGGATGATCCCGCAGGGCAGCGACGCGATCAGTCCAGCGCCGCACCACGACATCTACGGCATCGAGGATCTCCCCCAGCTCGTCAACTCCATCAAGGAAGCGACGGAGTACAAGAAGCCGATCTTCGCGAAGATCGCCGCCGTCAACAACAACGCCGAGAACGTTGCGGCCGTCGCCCGTTCCGGGGTGGACGCCATCGCCATCGACGGGTTCCGCGGCGGCACCGGCGCGGCACCGCGGGTCTTCCGCGACCACGTCGGCATCCCGATCGAGGTCGCCATCTCAACGGCCGACCAGGAACTGCGCAAGCAGGGTCTCCGAAACGAGGTCTCCATCATCGCCTGCGGCAGCATCCGGGAGAGCACCGACGTCATAAAGGCGATCGCCCTCGGCGCCGATGCGGTCTACATCGGCACCGCGGCGCTCATAGCGATGGGCTGCCGGGTCTGCGGAAACTGCTACCAGGGCCTCTGCTCCTGGGGTATCGCCACCCAGCGCCCGGACCTCGTGGCGCGCCTGGACCCCGACGTGGCATCGAAGCAGATCGCGAACCTGATCCACGCCTGGACGCTCGAGATCACCGAACTGATGGGCGCGGCCGGTATCAACAGCATCGAGAGCCTGCGCGGCAACCGCGACCGGCTCCGGGGCTACATGCTTGACGAAGGACTCCTCGAAATTCTCGACGTCAAGTCGGTGGGAGCGTGAGCACAATGGCAAAACAGGTCAAGATCGATGCAAAGGGGATGCATTACACCCCCTTGAACCAGCAGATCAGGAAGGCTATCGAGGACGGGGCCGACGAGATCATCGTCGACAACGTCCTCGGGCAGCGGTTCATCGGCAACGGTCTCCGCGGGAACGCCACCATCCGGGTTAACGGCGTCGCAGGCGGGGATCTCGCCATGTTCATGAGCGGCCCGACCGTCATCGTCAACGGCAACGCGGAGCACGCGCCCGGCAACACGATGGACTCCGGGAAAGTGGTGATCCACGGGAGCGCCGGCGATGCGGTGGCGCACAGTATGCGGGGCGGCAAGGTCTTCGTCCGCGGAGACATCGGCTACCGCGGCGGGATCCACATGAAGCAGTTCGAGACGCAGCGGCCGATACTGGTCGTCGGCGGATCGGCACAGACGTTCCTCGGCGAGTACATGGCGGGCGGTCTCCTGATCGTCCTCGGTCTCGACGGGGTTATGAAAGCCCGGGAGATCGGGAGCGGGATCCACGGCGGCGAGATCATCATCCGCGGAGACGTGGACGAGGCCTGCCTCGCTGCAGGGGCAAAGAAACTGCCGCTCACCGAGGAGGACAGGGCACGGATCGCCCCGGTCATCCGGGAGTTTGCGGCCGACTTCGGACTCGACGCGGAACCGCTCGTGAACGCGGACTACACCCGGATCGTCCCCGCAAGCGCACGGCCCTTCGCCGGGAAGTATACGTGGGAGTGATAGGCATGGAGATGAAGACTTTCAAGAACCTGAAGTCGGAGGTCTGGGACACGGAACTCTGCTCCGGGTGCGGGGCGTGCGTGGCTGTCTGTCCGGCGGACGCCCTCCGGTTCGAGCCGGGGAACACCGACACGCCGGTGAACATCGGCTACTGCAAGGCCGAGAACGACGGCGTGCCCTGCGGGGCGTGCTACGCGGCCTGCCCGCGGGTCGAGATCGAAGAGCAGGGGAAGATGCTCGGACCCTACCTGGATATCGTCGCAGCCCGGGCGGTATTCCCGGTTGAGCGCAAGCAGAGCGGCGGCGCGGTGACGGCGATCCTCGTCAACGCGCTTGAGGAAGGGCTCATCGACGCGGTTGTCGCCGTGACGAGAGATCCCTGGACGATGAAGCCGTCGTCCGCGGTGATCACCGCCTCGGAGGAACTCGTCCAGCACGCCGGAAGCCGCTACTCCTGGTGGGTGCCGCTCCTTGCGTCCCTCAAGGAAGCCGTGGTCACCCGGAAGTACCGCCGCATCGCCGTGGTGGGCGTGCCCTGCGTGGCGCGGGCGACCCAGGCGATCCGGGCGAGCGACCATGAACTCCTCCGGCCCTACGCGAAGGCGATCCGGCTCGTGATCGGTCTCTTCTGCACGGAGACCTTCGACTACGCGAAACTGGTCGAGGGCAAACTCCAGTCGGAGAAGAAGATCGAGCCCTGGGAGATCCGCCGCCTGGACATCAAGGGCAAACTGGACGTCTACCTGCAGGACGAGCGGCACATCTCCATCCCGCTCGCCGAACTGGAGGAGTCCGTCCGCCCCGGGTGCCACGTCTGCACCGACTTTACGGCGGTGAGCGCGGACGTCTCCGCGGGTGCCGTCGGATCGCCGGAGGGGTACACGACGCTCGTCGTCCGTAACGACATCGGGAAAGGGTTCGTCGACCGTGCTGTCTGGCAGGGGAAACTCGCGACCGGCAGCGCCGTCGACCTCCATATCATCGAGCAGCTGGCCGCGCGGAAGGCGCAGCGCCGGCAGGAATAAACCTTTTTTTGGCTTTGTTGAAACCCTCTTCCGGAGGGTGAATAATCTCCAGATACACCTATCTCCCGACGCACGCGAAGGCGCGAAGAACGCGAAGTCTGAATGAGTA
>JASUSO010000002.1 GCA_030446015.1 Methanobacteriota archaeon | reverse complement strand
GTTCTTCGCACCTTACGGTGCTCATGCTCCTGCCATTCTGGCAGTCGCACTTCGCGTGAGTCGGGAGATATGGATTATCCGGAGATGATTCGTCCTCCTAGAGATGGTTTCAACAAAGCCGAAATTCGCGAAGAGCTGAGTCCCGTGAGGGGCCTTCACCGGTAGTAGATTGCGGATCCGGCGTTGTCGTAGACCCGGTGGTGGTTCTGGATGAACCGATCGGCATCCGTGTACATCGCCCTGGTGACCGCCTGCTCCCGCGTCTCGATCCGGATGCTCTCCCTCACGAGGTTGTACGTGCCGAAGTAGAAGTAGGTGTTGGGCTCCAGCAGCGATGCGTTTGCCGGAACGTACCGCTGGCTGCTCGGGTCGAACCCCAGGAGCAGCCACCAGCGCGTGCCGTCGACGTAGATCGGGCGCCCGTTCCCTTCCGAGAAGAGCCATGCCGCTCCCTGCACCTCCCTGCCGTTGAAGACCGGTTTGTCGCCGGCGGTGTCGAGCGCCATCGACGTGGGGCTGTCATCCATGACCTGGTAGAGGAGCCCGCTGTTGAAGAGGAAGAAGACGACGAAGAATACTGAGAGCGCCTGGTATGCCGTCCCCATGAACGGGGCACCCCCGATCCCGCGTATCCACCCGGTCAGCCTCTCGTAGAGCGCTATGCCGCCGATGATCGCGAACGGGGCAAGGAAGATCAGGGTGATGTGGTAGAGCCTGCTGGTGTTGAGCGAGCTTGCGAAGAACGGGACGGCGATCCCGGCTATGTTGATGAGGAAGAAGACGAGCGAGACGGCGAGGTACTCCGGTTCGATCCGCCACCGCTCGCGTTTTGAGAGGGTTGCAAGCAGCCCGACGGCGATGAGGCCCTGGGTGGCGACATGGACGAGTTTCGCGAGGCCGTGCAGGGGTGTCGTCGACTGGCTGGTGAGGATATGCATCCCCTGGGCGGTTGTCGGGTTGAACGAATCCGCAAAGAGGGTATTCCATATCTTGTCCCCGATCCCGGTGACGGTGGCGAGCGCCGTCCCTTCGGCGACCGTCGAGTACCAGAGGTAGACCAGGGCGGCGAAGATGATGATGTAGGGGAGGATGAGCGTCCGCACCGGTGTCGTCCTCTCGTCGGCTCCCGCCGGAGCGAGGGGGTCGTGCCGCAGGAGGCCCGCAACCCGGGCGAGCCTCTCCGGCAGCCAGGGCTGCAGGCGTTCGGGAACGGCGAGCAGCAGCCATGCCGGAACGAGCGAGAAGAGGTAGATGTAGGAGAGCCCGTAGTGCGAGACGATCATGGCGAACGCGAACGCGATCATGAGGAACGCCTGCCTGCCCCGGTCCATGCTCTTGTCGATCATCACGAGCACGGTCAGCGCGAGGAAGAGTTCCGCGATCTGCTGGCGGGCGAGGGCGAGCATCTCGGTGTAGAACGTGAAGAACGAGAAGAAGAAGAAGATCGAGAGGAACCCGATCTTCGCGTCCGTCTGCTTCTCGACCGCGCGATAGAGCCCGAGCGGCACGAGCGCGAAGAGGAGGGGGTAGATGATCTTGAAGACCCAGACGGGGTCGAGATCGCATATGAGCGAGTAGATCGGGACGAGTGCAACGACGGAGAGCATCCCGTTCGTGTTGTACGGGATGGTCATGTCCCAGAGCCCCGGGATCAGCACGCCGTTTGCGAGGTGGAGCTCGTGGTGGATATCGTAGCCCCAGACGTACCCCGATATCAGCGAGGTGTGGTAGAGGAGCGATAACGCAATGGCGTAGATCCCGAGCGGGTAGCAGGACTTCGGGATGAGGCGGTCGAACCCGACGGCGAGGCCGATGACGGCGATCAGGACGAGGAGCAGGAAGAGGAGCGAGACCATGTGGTAGTTGTCGCGCAGGTACGTCCCGATGATCGCGAGGAACGGGAGGAGTATCAGGAACGGCACCGCAGGAGAGGAGGGAACGGCGAGTTTGGGGCTCTCGCCGGTACGCTCCCTGTCCCTGTTGAGCGCGAGGTAGAGCAGGACCTGCACGACGGCGACGAGGGTGAGGAGGAGGATCGTAAACGAGAACGGCCGCGTGTACCCGAGCAGCGGGTACGCGATGTTGGCGGTAAGGCCGGTGAGCATGGCGACCACGAGGCTCAGCCCGACGGAGTAGAGCACCGTCTCGATCGCGCCGAGGTCGTGGAGCCTGAGCGCCTTCAGCACGAGAACTCCTGGAAGGAAGGTGAGGTACAGGAACGCCAGGGCTTCTCTCGCGATCGGGATGTAGTACCCGACGAGATCGAGGCAGATCACCGCGAGGAAAGCGAACTGGATCGCCTGGAATACCCAGAAGAACGTCCTGTTGTTCCAGTCATTCATCCGAAACGGGTCTGGGAGGTGCATGGTATCCCTTGTTCTGGCCGGCTATGTCCATGGACGACGTGGCATCGGGTGTATCGCGCGCTGCATCAGTGCACCTACTCTCCGGTCAACCTATTAATGTGTTGTGCCGGATCAGGCCCTGCTGCGGGAAGGGTATTCCCTCAACGCTCTCTCCCGGCGGCGGGGGCGGTGCCGGCGAACGCCCCATCCGCGGGAACGTCTCCCCTCCCCGGAGCGGGCGCGAGTTCGCTGTAGACCGCGAGGAGTGAGCGTGCTATCGTCGACCAGGCCATCTCCGTCTTCAGTTTCACGTAACCCTGCTCCCCCATGCGGCGGCACACCCCGGGGTCCTTCAACAGGCGGACGATTGCGGCTGCCAGTGCTTCGGGGTCCCGCGGCGGCACGACGTAGCCGGTCACCCCGTCGTCGACGACCTCGGGCAGGCTCCCCACGTCGGTCACCACCACCGGCCGCCGGAACCCGTATGCGGTCGGGATGACGCCGCTCTGGGACGCCTCGATGTACGGGAGCGCCACGACGCTCGCCTGCTGGAAGAGCCGGGCGCCCTCTTCGTAGGGTATCCGGTAGTTGTAGACCTCGAAGGCGTCCCGGCCCGCCATCGCCTTCTCGTACCTGCCGAAGTCCTCGCCCGTTCCAGCGATGACGATCCGGGCGTCGGGGACCTCGCGGGTGATGAGCGGCTCCGCCCGGATCAGGCAGTCGAGCCCTTTGTAGCGGTGGATGCGGCCGAAGAAGAGGACCCGGCGGCCGTCGGGTTCGATATCGCCGCGCTCGAACTTCAGAAACGGCGCCACCTCGTGCTCGCCGATGGGGATGACGTGCACGTTTCGCTCCGGGACGCGGTAGTCCTTCACCAGGGTGTCGCGGAGGGCCTTTCCGTGGACGAAGATCCGGTCCGGCATGACCCTCGAGACGAAGAGGGTGAGCCGGTAGAGCAGCGAGCCTACGTCAAAGAGGCGGTCTTCGCCGGGGTGGGGTTCGATGTCGTGGAACGTCGCCACCAGCGGGTACTTCCGGAGCATCGGGAGGAGCGGGCAGAGCATGGGGTTGTTCACCTGGAAGTGGACGACATCGGGAGCGAAGTCGTCGATTGCGGCGACGATCTCTTTGAGCATCGGGTAGCACGACGGACTGAGTCGCCCGGCGTGCCGGGAGTAGCCGAAGATGTGGACGTTCACCGCCGGGTCGATGCTCTCCACGTACTCCTCCGACCTGTAGTCGGGGAGCAGCAGCAGCACATCGGTATGCCGGGCAAGTTCGTTTGCCATCTGGATGGTGTAGTCGTAGAACCAGAAGGTCAGGCACGCCACTCGCATAGGGGCTCTCTCTATGAGGATGCCCTATATAGAGATTGTGCCGTGGGGCGTTATTTGGCGGATGCACCCCTCCGGGGCGTGCGTAATCCCGGCGTCGCCCGCTCCGGCGATCGTTTTCCTCCGGGCGTATCCACGTTGTCTTCCTGCTGCATTCGGCCGCAACGATTCCCTATGCGTGCAAGCGGCCTGTAATTCGCGCCATTTCGCGGCATCGCCCTGTAGCGAGGGCCGGGGTGTCCATGCCGTGCCGGCGCACGAAATCGAATCTCCATTCATCCCGGCTGAAAGCGTTTCGGGGATGGCCCCTCCGGCCGAATGACCGACGGGAAGCGCGAGTATTTGTAGTCTTCGGTTTTACTCAAACTGATCATATAAGACCTTTCTGCAGGAACCGATATCCGGTATGACGGAGTAGCACCAGAACAGATCGCATCTCTGTAGCCCATATCGTCAATTAATCCCTCAGATTAATTTTATTTTTACAATAAAATATTTATATTGCGATTGAAAGACGGTAGTGATACCTCACAGAGAGGCTGAATGGCATGATAGACAGGCAGAATATACTGAGACTGGGTGCAGCACTACTGGTGTGCTGCTTTGTTGCAGCACTCGCTCCAGTAAGTGCAGCCGAGTCTGCAAGTCCCGCCACGCTCACCGTGGCTGCAAGCGATAGCACCGAACTGTCGAAGAACCAGGCAGACTACGTCTGTGATGGAGTCGACGACCAGGCCGAGATCCAGGCGGCGCTCGCCGCGCTGCCCGACGGCGGTACCGTAGTCCTTACGGACGGTACGTTCAACTGCGCCGGCGTCATCGCGCCGCTGGCAGGCACGACGCTCTCCGGGCAGGGTCCGGATGCAACGAACCTCGTCTTCACCGGCGACGGACGTATCAACGTCGACCAGGAGTACGTGACTCTTGACGGATTCCACGTCGAGGGCAGCGGCTACAGCAGCGGCGTCAAGTGGCTCGGTGTGCTGACCGTCCGGGCAAGCCACGCGAAGATCCACAACATCACGGGAACCGCTGACGCGAGCATCCAGGCGGTCTTCCTCCTGATCCACGACCCGGCGGTCTATGCCCCGACCCTCGAGGACGTCGAGTTCGTCAACTGCAAGGCCGTGGACACCGGCACCTACGGGTTCCTCCACAACGCCTGGGGATCGTCGAACAAGGTCATCAAGGACGTCCGCTACGAGAACTGCCAGGCGATCAACTGCGGGAGCACGGGTGTGTTCAACCCCTGGATCACCGGGTTCGACTTTGCGGAGTTAAACGACATTGACGGCCTCTACGTGAAGGACTGCTATGCGGAAGGCAACCTCGAGTCCGGGTTCCACTTCGAGTTCGACCCGAAGGTGACGAACGCCGTCCTCGAGAACTGCACGAGCAAGAACAACGGGGTTAAGCCCTACCCGACCGTGCCCTACAAGCAGAGCGACATGTCGACCCACTACTTCGGGTGCGGCTACTACGCCCCGAACGCCGACGTGACGTTCATCGACTGCGTTGCGGAAGGCAACTCGCTGTATGGGTTCTACGCGACCAACGGCGGCAAGCTCTACAACTGTGTCGAGAAGGACACCGGCGCCGGGAAGACCGACTACACCTACCGTAAGCCGGCCGGCTACTACAGCATCCCGAGCCGCTCGACCGACCCCGCCCTGGTGCTTGAAAACTGCACGAGCATCGACTCGCACGGCTACGGCCTCCAGGTCGACCTCGCGAGCAACATCGAGATCAGGAACTTCGAGCTCGTGAACCCGGCAGGGATCGACGGCAAGGGTGCAAGCCTCGGCGGCACGAACGGCCAGTTCAGCAACGCCGAAGTCGACATCCACGCCTCCGGCGACCGGGTCGAGACGCTCGTCTGGGCGAAGAACAACCAGAACGTCCAGTACACCGGCGAGATTACCTCCGCTTCCGAGAAGGCGTTCCTGGTCGAGGGCGGATCGAACGTCCAGACGGACGGCATGAAGGTCACGTCGCCCGGCGCGTAAATCGGTTGATACTATCGGGCCAGACTGGCCCGTCCCCAATCTTTTTTTCGTTTTGTTAAGGGTTAATCCTCTCCGGATTGTTCGTATCTGCGGCTCACGCGAAGAACCCAAAGATCAAAAGGTATCCGGAGTCTTCGGGGCCGCCTCTTTTGAGATTACCACCGGAGTGCCTCCTCCCGCGCTCCCGGCAACCTTCGAATAAAACGTCTCGATATCGCTGACGATTGCCTTCCAGTTGTACCTGGTCCGGACGAGTTCCCTCGCCTGCTCACTGAACCTCGCCCGCAGCGCATCGTCGGCAAGCAGGCGCCCGATGGCGTCGGCAAGCGCCTCAGGCGTATATTCGGTGTTGAACCCGACGACATTGTCGATCCACCCGAGCAGATCTCCCTTGCCCGTCGTCACGATGGGCGCCCCGCAGAGGCACGCTTCGAGGAATGTGACGGGGAACCCGGTGAAGCTCGGCGTCACGAAGACGTCGGCGTCGGTGTACGCGGCTACCTTCTCCTCCTTGCTCACGAACCCCGTGAAGATCACCCGGTCGTCGAGACCGAGCGACCCGACCCGCTGCCTGAACTCCTCGTTGTGGCCCATATCCCCGCCGACGAGCACCAGGACGGCATCGTCGAACTCCCGCGCGACCACGGCGAACGAGCGGATTAAGAGATCGATCCCCTTCGTCGGGTCGAGCCTCCCGAGGTAGAGCACGACCTTCGCGGCATCATCGATCCCCCATGCCGCACGGAACCTGCCGCGGTCGGGGAGGGAGGGGTACTCGGCGAGGTCGATGCCGTTCGGGACGATCGCGATCTTCTCGTCGGCGACACCGAGTTCCCGGTAGCGCTCCGCCTCCGTCTCGTTGAGCGCGATAACCCCCGCAGCGCCGAGGATCACTTTATCCGACCAGAACCGGTCGAAGAGCCGCTTCATCCGTGTTGCCCCCGTATCCTGCGGGAGCGCCCCGTGCGCCTGGAGCACGTAGGGCACGCCGTACTTCCTCGCGTAATGCGAGGCGATGACGGTGAGCATGGTGCGGTGGTCGTGGATGTGGACGAGGTCGAACCCGGCGAGCTCCCGCTTCGCGACCGCGGGCATCCGGTAGGGCATCACCGGCAGGGCCGCCCCGCGAGCGTACCTTCGTAAGTTCTCAAAGTAGTAGACGTTCATCCCATCGACGGGGACGACGCGGTTCGTCGGCAGGTCGTTCGGGTAGAGGCTCCAGTTCGTCGTGTAGACGGTGATCTCGTGCCCGTTCTCGTGCAGGTGCCGGGAGATGTCGTATGCGACCCGCGCCACCCCGCCTGACTCCCAGAGCGGTTTGAAGAACGGGGTCACCTGTAATATCTTCATTCACATTCTCCTATGTTCCGTGTCTCAACCGCTTCCGGATCACACCTGCGTAGCAGTTCAGGCAGAACGGCGTAAACAGCCAGATCCCGCACTCGATCAAGGGTGCAATCCCGTGCTGCCGGATCCGGTAGCGGTAACTCTCCAGGTTGTAGAGCAGGTAGTCCTCGCCGATCTGCTCAAACCACCATTTTCTGGTGACGTTCCCGTTGCGCACCCGCTCGGAGCACCTTGCTATCCAGCGCTCCACCAGTTCCCTGGTCCGCCCCTCCGCCACCTCGGGCTGGAAGTCGCTGTTGATGACACAGGGAATGGTCGTGTAGTCGCGGATGCCGTCCCGGTCGAAGTCCACCGAGAGGATCATGGAACTGTTGACCTTCTCCTTGAAGATCTCGGTGTCGAACTGGAAGTTCCCGAGCGAATACGCGATCAGGCCGTCGTTGTAGCGCTCCACTCCCTGGATGGTGTGCGAGTGGTGCCCGAGGATCAAGGTCGCCCCCGCATCGATGAGGTTGTGGGCGAGCCGGACCTGGTCGGGTGAGGGGTAGTAGGTGTTCTCGATCCCCCAGTGCAGGGAGACGACGACGTGATCGGTCTGCTCCTTTAGCGCCCGGATGTCTTCGATGACGTTCTTCTTCTTCAGTTTGGCAACGGTGACGCCCGGCGGCGGCCGGAACCTCCCGGTCGTGTATGCGAGGAACCCGAACCTGATCCCGTTGCGTTCGACGATCAGCCCCGGGAGCCGTTCATCGCCCCTTCCTCCTCCGACGTAGGCGATGCCGCGGGTTTCAAGCTCTTCGAGTGTCTTCTCAAATCCCTCCCGGCCCATATCGAGCGTGTGGTTGTTTGCCACGCTGAGGATGTCGAACCCGGCCTCTTTGAGGTAATCCCCCGCCGCCGGGGGTGTTGTATTGACCCAGCGTTTCTTCCTCTCGGTTCCGCTCTCGGAGAGCACCGTCTCCAGATTCCCGAAGAGCAGGTCCTTCTGCCGAAGTTCGTGCTGGACCAGGGCGAATGGTCTCTTGCCGTTCTTGATCCAGAGCAGCACGTCTCCGACCGCTCGCAGCCGCACCGATGTCACACCTCTCCTCCTGTAGAATCTTTGCTCGGGGCGGGAGATCCTGGCCCGGATCGGGTCTTCATCGCCGATCTGAAGGCCCCCCTCCCCTCGAGCCGGAGCAATGGAACCCTGCCGGCGTCTGCGAGAGAAACTGCCATGGACGGGTAATCGTGAATACTGCCTTCCCTCCCCGATACGATGAGTTCCAGACAGGCGATGCGACAATATATATTTTGCCCTGTTCGTGCCTCCCGGCATGCTTATCTCGACACATACGGCTTCCCGGGAACTCCGGAATCCCGGCGAGGCATGGTGCGGGCCCCGGTAACGGTGGAGCTCATGATGCCGAACCATTAACTGCTTATGCACCGAGTATGTACCTGGATCGCCGGGCGGCAGATGATGAGAGTTACCCCCACTGATCGGTGATGAAGCAGGGGACTGATGCCGCAACGACTCTTCTCTCCTCGAATATTCATCAGGCCGATAGTGGGGTTTTTTCCGCGAAGGCGCAGGACAGCTCTACTCGGAGTGAGCGGTCGGCATCGTCCAGTGTTTTCTCCCCGCCCATGTGACCATATCAGGTCGAGGTATGGCCTTGAGAACTGTTTTGTTGTCGGCCATGTGGGCGTCCTCAGGGAGTGGCTGGATTTCCGGCCGCTTTTCATTGCTATCAAACGCTTGGCAGCGGCAATGAACATTAAACTGCTTATTGTGGGCGGGGGAGTGGGATATGAGGATGCCGTCAAGATGGCAAAAGAAATTGGGGTGCTGGAAAATATTGTCTTTACCGGGGCAATTCCGTACTCACAGGTGCCTGAGTATATATCGTGTATGGATGTGGGAATAGTTCCATTCAAGCCGGACAACGTGTCGAATAACTCGCTTCCCCTGAAATTATTCGAATATTTTGCGTGTGAGGTGCCGGTTATCTCGACGTACATTGATACAATACGGGAGATATTCGGGAATAACGTCCTATTTGTCTCAACTCCAGAGGATTATTCCAGGATGATGCTTTTATTGTGCCAGAATCCGGATCTCCGTAAGGAAATGGGCCGTAGTGGCAGGAAAATTGTTGAAAGTAGTTACCGATGGTCGACTCTTTCGAAAAACCTTGAGATCATTGCGCGATCCGAAGTGCAAAATGGTCTGGTACATGCATGAAGGTTGTTCTCGTTCACTTAACCGGACTCGGGGGGACGCAGTTGTATAATGCACAACTTGCGAACGCGCTGGCGAAAGAAGGTAACGAGGTTACCGTTCTCTTAGGGGATTACCTCTATACCGAATCGCATTTCCCCGATGCTGCTGTAAAGGTCGTCAGGTTACCCATGGCTCCATCGTATCCGCGGATGCTCTTAAATATGGTTAACCCACTCATGTATCGTCGCATCCTTGAGATTATTTTGAAGGAAAAACCCGATGCGATTCATGCTACATTTGAAGATTCTATCGTCGGTGCGTTGTTCTACTTATGCAAGTGGAGTGGAAGTTGCCCGCGGTTTGTCACCGAACATGATCCGGCTTTCCACGCCGGAGAAAGGGTCTTAAAGCGATTGAATTTCCGAATCTGCAGGCTAATGACGAGACGGACTGCGGATGCGATATTTGTTCACGGCAATCAGCAGAAAGAATCGTTGAAATCCCAGGGATATCCCGACCATAAAATCCGGGTTATAAAACATGGGGACTATTCGTACTATGCTCAATGGGGAGAAGACTACGTAACAGTCGAGAAGTCCATTCTGTTTTTTGGTTCAATACAATATTACAAAGGGCTATCTTATCTTATTGAAGCTGTTCCCAGGATTGTTTCTGTAATCCCCGATGTAAAAGTGGTTATTGCGGGCAGTGGGGATCTTTCTGAGTACACCAGCCTTCTCGCTGATCAGGATCACTATGAGATCCATAACCGGTTTATCCCTGACGAGGAAGTTGCCGGTTTTTTCCAGAGAGCAGCGTTCGTTGTCCTCCCGTATGTGGATGCATCCCAGTCGGGAATTATACCGATTGCGTATGCTTTTAAGAAGCCTGTTGTTGTGACGGACGTCGGGAGTATTCCTGAGGTGGTTGATAACGGTAAAACCGGTATAATTGTTCCTCCAAAAGACTCGGGCCTTCTGGCGGAGGCAATAATTAGCCTGCTCCAGAACCCTCAACTCCTTGACCGGATGGGCCAGAATGCGTATGATAAGATGAGGGGTGAGCTGTCCTGGGATGCGATAGCGCGCGAGATTATCCGGGCGTATCGGGGGGGTTAGTGCCCTCCGGGATGCGATGACGGGGATTATGGACCCTGAGGACGGCCGGTGAAGAGTAGTGCCGCCGGATCGGGAGATCGTCCTCCTCCGCGGACACTGCCTTCGTCGGCGCAATCGGCTCGCTCTATCATGCCTGGATGACGGCTCCAATCCTTCTTCCACCTGCTTTCACGGCAAAGGGGTGCCGGGTCATGGTGATGGTCCCTCAACCTGAGCGGCGTCGAACGGTCGGAGCACATACAACACCTGCCGGTCCCTTTCCGCACGACTGCCCTCGTTCCAGAACTGCGGTGATGGTGTTCCACATGGGCCCGGGCAATTGCATCCGCCGTTTTTCGAAGAGCCATGGGACTAGCGGAAAAGGATGCCATTTTACGTATACAGGCTAGAATGCGGCAAGTCTTGGGTTGGCCTGAGGCGTAAAGCCGGGGGACGAACATGTCTGCTCTTCGCTGTATCCGGTGGCTTGTGGGAGCGGCTCCTGAAGGCCAATCCGTAAAAATACCCCTGAATGCCCATAACGCCGTCATGCAGCGTCCCGATCACCTGGGGGCACCGCGATCCTGAGTGTCAACCCCCGGCTTCCTTGCCGGGATGCCCTTTATCTTCGATCTCCAGTTGCTCAACGCAGGATATATCATGGAAGGAGTGTATGCCCTGAACAGGGCCAGGTACCTGGATCTCCGGAGACGCCGGGTTCTGCAGCCCTTCAGATTGCTCCTCGCGAGGTCGGGCCTGCCTGCTTCGAGGTTGCGGCATGCGATCTGGATCTGCCTGGATGCGACGAACTCGAGAACGCTCGCGGTCAACTCCGGCGGCACCTCTCCCGCCTGCAACGCATTTCGAGCAGAGGCTACGAAGGCATGCTCCCGGATCGGCTCTCTTCTGTTGCAGGCTCTATTCGCTGCTTCCGTATGGTAGATACCCATACCGTCCCGGGTGAACGCGACAGGATACTTCAGGGCAATCCGTCCCCACAGGTCCACGTCTTCTCCGTACCATGCGCTGGTGTCGAACCCGCCCATCTCGTTCAGGATGCACCTCGGGACGGCAACGATCGATGTCAAGAGTGGCGGGCTGCCGGAGATGGCGTCGCTGAAGTAGTTGGGGAGCAGCCCTTCCCACGGCTCCGGGGGTATGGCGGGACTGTATGACGGCGCCCGGTTCGTCGACTCATTCTCTTTCAAGAGGTATGCCGTCCCGTATGCTCCTGCGTGTGGATACTTCTCTTGCAGTCTCACCAGGGCTCCAAGATGCCGCGGCGTCCATTCGTCGTCCGCGTCCAGAAATGCAACCAGTTCACCCCGGGCCTCCGCGATCCCCTGATTTCGCGCCGCCGACACCCCCCGGCTTACCTCTCGGAGCAGCCGGATCCGGGGATCGTCGAGTCCCTTGACAACTTCCGTCCCGTTGTCGGTGGAGCCGTCCACCACAATCACCTCAAAGTCCTGGAAGGTCTGGCTGAGGACCGAGTATAAGGCGCGGGCGATGTAGGGGCCTTTGTTATAGAGGGGGATGACGACCGAGACAGCCGGCAGCGCCGTCTCGCCCTCGACCGGGTACTCGCGGGCATACCCCGAACCGGTGCGGCTGGTCTTGGGATCTCCAGAGGCCGGCCGGTCCCCGGCATCCCCGGCGCGTGAGGGCATCCATGCCGGAGATAATGTGCAAGTATTAAAATATTTCTAAAGAGGGCTGGATCCGGGGAAATTGGTGCCGGATCGCGGCCCGTTGCCGCAATTTGGGCCGAGTTTTCGCCCCGCTCCTTTCAGATGCGGCTCTGCCGCCCGTCACTCCGCCCGCACGCTCGCGCCGGAGTTCCTCGCCCGCGTCAGGAGCACCGACCCTCCCCGGTCGCCGAGCACCTCCTTCGCCGCCCGGGCCACATCCTGCATGCCGGAATCCCCGACGGCGTAGATCGTCGGCCCGAACGAGCTCAGGCCCGCTCCGGCGGCGCCGGCCTGCACCGTCGCCTCGAGGAGCGAGGAGACGACCGGGTGCTGCAGCCCCACCTCGACCTTCTTGAACCCGAGCGACTGCGTCCGGTTGATTGCCGAACCGAAGAGGTCGAGATCGTGCTCGACGATGCCCGGGATCATCCGCATGAGCACCTCGTGGCAGACCTCGCGGACTTCGTCGAGCGGCACCGGGCAGTGGGTGCGGAAGATGTCCACCTCCCTTCCCCCGTGCGCCCCTGCGCTTACCTCCGGCGTGACGAGCAGGATGCGCCAGTCCTCCGGGAACCGGTGCCGGGCGAGAACCGGCGGGGGCGCGACGCCCCGCGACGCCGCCGACGGGCGGAAATCGTCCTTGCCCCCCGGAGAGCCGAACCGGTGCCCGCCGTCCAGAATGAACCCGCCCTGCTCGAACGCCGCCGTACCGATGCCGGACGTCCCGCCGCGCCCGACAGCCTTCGCGAGATCGCATACGGAGACGTCCCGCTCGTAAAGCCGGCAGAGGGCGGCGGCCGTGGCGAGAGCCACCTGCGTCCCGCTCCCGAGCCCCGCGTGCTGCCGTGCGGCGGCATGGAGGGCGATCTCCGCACCCCCGGGAAGCCCGAGCGTCTCCTTCGCCGCCCGTGCCGCATCGGCAACCCTCTTGCGCGACTCCTCGTCGCCGCCGCGAACCTCGATCCCGGTGGCTTTCCGTGCGTCGAGCACGCATCCGGGCTCGTCGAGGGTGACCCCGACCCCGCCGTCCACCCTGCCCGAGGCGCCGTTCATATCGAGCAGGGTGATGTGGATCCTGGACGGAGCATCGACGAGCACCCTGATCTCGTCGGTGAACGCCGTGCAGGGGAAGATCTCCTCGATGGCGATCAGCGGCTCTTCGCGGTGGATGATCCGGTATTTCCGCGAGAGCATCGGTTCGCACCGGTGGACGTTGAACGTCCGGGCGAGTTTCGTGCCGGCGCGGACGACGCGGGCGTCGGTGATCTCCCGGCGCGACTCTATCCGGTGGCGGCGGAGGATCCTCCCGATGGGAATATCGGCCCGCATCAGATCCTGCCTGAACTCCGGTGCAAGCCGCCGGAGCGGGGTGCAGGAGACCGCATAGATGAGCACCTCTCCCGTTACGCCGTCTTTCAGTTCAACGACGCGGTAGTTGACCTCGTCGCCCTGCTCGATATCGAGTGCCGCCGCCGCCTCGGTATCGGCGCCGACGACGTCCTGTACCAGGGTGGTGATGGTGACCGGATGGCCGGTCGCCATCTCGAGCAGGCCGGTCACCGACCCGTCGGTCCCGATGAGAACCTTCTGCATCGGGGAGAGCCTTCCCACGCCCTGCTCGATCTCCTGTATCCTCTCGACGATCCCGTCTGCCGTCAGGGGTTCCATAGCCTTGGGTAGCGTTGTGTACGGAGACTACAAAAAGATGGTGCCGGGATATCCGCCCGAGTCAGGGGGACTCACGGCGAAAAGAGCATGGAGAGGAACTCGGGGGCCTGCAGAAGCCCGAACGAGCCGCCTTTCGCCTCGCGCTCGGAGAACGCGGCAACATCGTCCCTTCCTTTCCCGAGCACCGCGAACGGCACCGGGTCAGCGGTGTGGGTCTTACACCGGATCGGTGTCGGGTGGTCGGGGAGGACCGCGACGGTCGTATCCGGGCGGTCGAGGACGATCCCGATCGCCTCGTCGAGCCGCTCGATCGCCCGCACCTTCTCCTCCACGCTCCCCATGTGCCCGGCCTCGTCGGGGGCCTCGACGTGCATGTAGACGAAATCGAGACGGTCGAGGGCGTCGACCGCGTACCGCGCCTTCGCCTCGTAGTCGGTGTCGATGAACCCTGTGGCGCCGGGAACGTGGATCACCTCCATCCCGGCGAGGCGGGCGATGCCGGAGAGGAGGTCGACCGCGGAGATTACCCCCCCGGAAAGACCGTACTTCTCGCGGAAGGGTGCGATGGACGGCCTCCTCCCGCCGCTCCACGGCCAGATATCGGTTGCCGGGGTCTTTCCCTCGGCGAGGCGGCGCCGGTTGACCGGATGATCGGCAAAGACTTCGCGTGCCCGCTCCATGCAGTCGAGGAGGAGTTCCGCGTCGTCTCCGCGCGGGAGGAACGCCGTGACCGGCTGACCGACGATGTCGTGGGGCGGGGTGGTGACGGCGCCGCGTGCGCCGGGGACGACCATCAGGTTCCGGTAGCTGATCCCCGGGTAGACCCGGGCATCGCCGCCGAGCGCCACATCAAGGTCGCAGAGGAGTTCGGCGCCCTCGGCGCTCGAGATGTGCCCGGCGTTGAAGTCCTCCATCACGCCGTCCCGGATCGCGACCAGGTTGCACCGGTAGGCCATCTCTCCCTCCCCGAGGTCGATGCCCATGCTGGCAGCCTCGAGCGGCCCCCTCCCTGTGTAGGAGGTGCGGGGGTCGTAGCCGAGGATCGAGAGGTTCGCGACGTCGCTCCCCGGCTCGAACCCTGTGGGCACCGTCCGGAGCATCCCGCACCGCCCCTCGCGGGCGATCCGATCCATATTCGGTTTCTCTGCGTACTCGAGGGGCGTCCTGCCCCCCAGCTCGGCAAGCGGCTCGTCCGCCATGCCGTCCCCGAGAATGACGATGTACTTCATCTGAACCCTTGTGCAAGTCCTGGTAATCCCTGAATTCCCGTGGGGATGGCGTGCCCTTACCCGAGCATGGCGCGGACCGCCGCCCGGACGCTCTCTTCCGAGGTTGTCCCGCACCGCCACCCGAGACCTTTGAGTTTATCGACCGAGAGCTGCATCTTCGGGACGTCACCGACCCAGCCCCGTGCTCCGCCGGTGAACCGGTAGCGGACGCCGGAGAGCCCCATCTCCTCCGTGACGATATCGGCGATCCGGACGACGTCGATCCAGTCCTCGGAGCCGATGTTGAAGGTGTTCACCGGGTCGTGGGAGTGCTCGATCCCGAACTGCACGGCGCGGACGCACTCCCCGACCTCCAGGTAGGACTTCGTCTGCCTCCCGTCGCCGAGGATCTCGAGTTCCTGCGGATTCTCGCGCAGTTTCCTGATGAAGTCGGTGATGACCCCGTGTCCGCTTCGCGCGCCGATGATATTTGCGAACCGGTAGATCCACGATGTCATCTCAAACGAGTGGCAGTAGGACGATATCAGCGCCTCGCAGGCGAGTTTCGTCGCACCGTAGACGGATATCGGTTCGAGCGGCGTGTAGGTCTCCGGCGTGGGGATGACAGTGGCATCGCCGTAGACGGTCGAGGTCGAGGTGAAGACCAGTTCCGGCACGCCGTGAGCCCGCATCGCCTCGAGCACCCGGTGCGTCGCAACGATGTTGTTCCTGATCTGGGAGTCCGGCGTCACGGCGCTCTGCCGGACATCGGGGTCGGCAGCGAGATGGTAGACCCGGTCTGCGCCCAAAAATCGTTCCTGCCACCCGTCGTCGAGCAAGTTCTGCCTGACGATGGTGACCTTCCCGCCCGCCGCGTGGTGCGCGAGGTTCGCCTCGGTGCCCGCACTGCAGTCGTCGATGACCAGCACGTCGTCTCCTGCCGCGACCAGCGCGTCGACGACGTGCGAACCGATGAACCCGGCACCGCCCGTTACGATACAGAACATCATAGAGTAATCTTCCTCTCACGCTATAGGATTTACTTATGGGTGGAGCGGGGGAGTCGGGACCGGAGAAAAGTTAATGCCCGTATGCGGTTCACTCCACGATACGATCCCTTCGCCCGGGGCAGATTTTTCACGGTTGCCCCCGACATATGATGAATCACAAGGAGTTGTCCGATTGAGAGAGGTATGCACCTGTTGGAGACCCGGGCGGCTTTCCGCCGTCGTCAGCCTGCAGAGCCGGATGTACGTGTTGGCCGATGCCCGGAACGGAGCCGGACGATGAGCCTGCGTCCGGATGGTCTACGGGAGTACACGGGGATCTATCTCCGCGGTCTCGCGATGGGGGCGTGCGACATCATCCCCGGCGTCTCCGGAGGGACGATCGCCCTCATCACCGGGATCTACGAACGGCTGGTCGGTGCCATCGGCAGCATCGACCCTGCCATGGTAAAACACCTCGTGAAGGGGGACTTCAGGTCTCTTCGGGCGGATATTGAGAAGATCGACATCCCGTTCCTCGTCGTCCTCCTGGCCGGTATCGGCACCGCCTTCCTCCTGATGTCCGGAGTGATCCTCTCGCTCCTCACCAACCACGCGGTGGAGACCTACTCCTTCTTCCTCGGTCTCATTATCGCCTCTGCGGTAGCCATATTCCTTGAGATCCGCTCTCCGAACGCGGCCACCGTCGCCTTCCTCGCCGTCGGGGCCGTCGCCGGCTACCTCCTCGGGGGCCTCGGCCACCTCGATCTCGGCCACTCCCTCCCGGTCCTCTTCTTCACTGGAATGGCGGCGCTCTGCGCCATGATCCTCCCCGGAATCTCGGGAGCCTACATCACCCTCGTCCTCAACCAGTACGAGTTCATGCTTGCGGCGCTCCGGTCGTTCATGCTCCCTGAGATCCTGGCCTACATTGCCGGGGGCGTTGCCGGGCTCCTCCTCTTCACGAAGGCCCTCAAGTACCTCCTCGCGGCCCACCACGCGGCGATGCTCGCCCTGCTCACCGGCCTGATGCTCGGTTCGTCAAGGATGCTCTGGGAGAGGGGTGCCGCGGCCGGGGATATGCTTGCCGGCGGCTGGCTATTCTTCATTGCCGGCCTCGTCGTTATCGGCGCGTTCGAGTACGCAAAGAGACGGTATGGGGCCGGCACGGCCTGAATTACGCCTCGTCAGGCGAACCGATCCAAAAACTTACTTCCTTTTTCGGGTGCAACGGGGTATATCATGTTCATCGGCATCGATCACGGCACCACCGCGATGCGCTTCTCAAGCGGGGATGCGGAGTTCAAGATCTCCCGGGAAGAGGCCAGGGACTTCTCGGCAGAAGATCTTGCCCGCCTCGCTCCGCTCGACGAGATCGAGGGTATTGCCGTCTGCTACTCGATGGGCGACGGCATCTCGGCCATAACCGATATCCGAAACGTCGAAAACCGCGGCGTCGTCTCCCGGGAGGGCGCCGGCAAGCACATCGGCGGCGGCACCCGGGTCTACGACGCGATCAAAGAGAGCGGCCTTCCCGCCGTCGTCATCCCCGGGCTGCACCGCGGATCTCCAACCGACCCGCGGTTCAAGGCCTACTCCCACCAGACGAGCCCCGAGAAGATCGGGATCCTGTACGAGGTCGTGCATGACCTCGGGGGGGACGTCGTCGTCTGCGACTCGAGCTCGAATACCGTCACTCTCCTCGTGACCGGCGGGCGTATCACCGGAGCGTTCGATGCCTGCATCTTCGCTCCCGGCACCCGGCACGGCGCCCTCGACGTCGACGCCATCCGCCGGATCGACCGGGGCGAGTCGACGGCGAACGACGCTTTTCTCCAGGCGGGCGTGAACAACACGATGTCTCCCGATCTGCGCGTAGAGACGATAGCCATGTTTGCCGCGATGGAGTGCGCCTCGATGCTCCTCCTCAACCCCGGTGCGAAGGTTGCCCTCGCCGGCACCATGGCCCCCGCCATCGCTCCACAGGTGGAGGAACTCCTCTCCCGCAACGTCACCGTCTACGACGAGTGGTGCGCCTCACGGGGGCTTGCCCGGATCGCCCGCGACGTCTTCACCGGGGCAACCGAGATCCTCGGGCTCGCGGTTGAGCGGTAGGCCCGCCCGGGCGGACCGGCGGGGGGAGCGCCCCTCCGGTTTCGTACTCTTTTAAGTGGTGCCGGGTAGTATAGTGGATTGGATTGAGAAGAGGCCGGAACCATGCAGCAGGAATGCCCCAGTATCGCCGATCTCATGCTCCTGATGACGTCGCGTCTCGAGGAAGCGGCGCGCACGGTGGATCAGCAGAGCGCCGGCCGATTTCTTGAAGAGCTCCTCAGCGCGAAGCGGATTTATCTCGCCGGGGCCGGGCGCTCCGGCCTCGTCGCGCGGGCGTTCGCCCAGCGGCTGATGCATCTCGGGTTCGAGAGTTACGTCATCGGCGAGACGATCACGCCCGCGTTCGGTCCGGAGGATGTTCTCGTTGCGTTCTCGGGGTCCGGGGAGACCCGGTCGGTCGTGGACGCGTGCGAGACCGCCCGGGAGATCGGGGGGAAGATCTGTCTCGTCACCGCGACGACCGACTCGCGTATCGGCCGCATGGCCGACTGTATCGTCGAGATCGGGAACAACCGGCTCAAAGATGCGGATATCCCGCGCGACTTCGAGATCCGCCAGCTCACCGGACAGTATCGGTCGGTCTCCGGGTCGTTCGCCCCGCTCGGGACGCTCTTTGAGACCGCTGCGCTGGTCTTCTCGGACGCGATCGTCTCGGCCCTGATGGAGGTGCGGCACTGCACCGCCGAGGAACTCCAGAGCCGTCTTGCAAACGTCCAGTGATCGGCGGTAGCTGCATCTCCCTTCTTCCCGGCACCGGCAAAAATTATCTCCTCTGCGTGGCAACAGATGCTCTGGCCTGCTCATTGGTTCCGGTGCGCCCAGTTGAGTGCCGGGTATTTATATTATTAATCATTAAGATTTAAAGGGGGTTTTTGTTTGAGAGAGTTACGCATTCACGGCAGGGGTGGTCAGGGCTCCGTGACCGCCGCTGAACTCATCGCTTACGCTGCATTCGAGGGAGGTGTCTTTTCCCAGGCATTCCCGGCCTTCGGCGTGGAGCGCCGGGGCGCCCCGGTTCAGGCGTTCGTCCGGTTCAGCGATGAGAAGATACGGTTGCGCAGCCAGGTCTACGAACCCGATTACATCATCGTGCAGGACCCGACCCTGATCGGGGATGTCGACGTCTTCAACGGTATGAGCACGGGCGGGATCGCCATCATCAACACAGAGAAGCCCGACTTCGACTCCCGTGTTCCTGAGGGTGTGAAGGTCTATACCATCGATGCGACCACCATCGCGCTCGAAGAACTCGGCGTGCCCATCACCAATACAACCCTGATGGGCGCGTTCGCCGCGGCCACCGGAGAGATCGGACTTGAGCCGCTCAAGAACGCGCTGCGCCGACGGTTCTCCGGGAGCATGGCCGACAAGAACATCAAGGCCGCGGAACGCGCGTACAACCAGATCGGGGGTGCTGCATAATGGCGCTGCGGGTCGGGTGCGCCGCGCCGCCGGGAAGAGCGCGTGATAACAAAACGGGCGCCTGGCGGGTCTTCAAACCGGTCTTTGATCCCGAGACGTGCAGCCGGTGCGGCATGTGCGCCATGGTCTGTCCGGAAGGGTGCGTCCGCGAGACCGAGGAGGGCACGTTCGAGCCCGACCTCGACTACTGCAAGGGCTGCGGCATCTGCATGGAGGTCTGCCCGAAGAAGAGCATCCGGATGGAGAAGGAGGAGAAATAATGCTGGAGTTTATGGAAGGGTCACATGCGGTGGCCGAGATCGTGAAACGCTGCCGCCCGCAGGTGATCGCAGCCTATCCCATCACGCCGCAGACGCACATCGTCGAAGACCTCGCCCAGATGGTGGCGAACTGCGAGATCGATGCCGAGTACATCACGGTCGAGAGCGAGTTCTCAGCCCTCTCCGCCTGCCTCGGTGCGAGCGCGGCGGGTTCCCGGGTCTATTCTGCGACGACCTCCCAGGGGCTTGCCCTGATGTTTGAGGTCTGCTTCAACGCGGCGGGGATGCGACAGCCGATCGTGATGACGATTGCAAACCGCTCGCTCGGTGCGCCGCTCTCGATCTGGAACGACCAGCAGGACTCGATATCGCTGCGCGACTCCGGGTGGCTGCAGTTCTACGCCGAAGACAACCAGGAGACTGTCGATCTCCACATGATCGCCTACAAGGTCTGTGAAGACCACGACATCCTCCTCCCGGCGTTCGTCTGCTTCGACGGGTTCATCCTCTCGCACACCTACGAGCCGGTCGCCATACCCACCCAGGAAGAGGTGGACGCCTACCTGCCGGCCTTCAACCCCTACCAGCGGCTGGACGCGGAAAACCCGCTGAGTTTCGGGATGTATGCGACGCCCGAGTACTACATGGAGTTCCGCTACGAGGTCGACCGGGCGCAGCAGCGTGCGAAAGATGCGTTCATCAAGGCCGGGCGCGAGTTCGGCGAGCAGTTCGGGAGAGACTACTCCGCGCTCGTCGAGGGCTACCGGCTCGAGGACGCCGATACCGCGCTCGTCGCCATGGGCTCCATCTGCGGCACCGCAAAGGACGCCATCGACGAGATGCGTGACGCGGGGAAGAAAGTCGGGCTCTTAAAGATCCGGACCTTCCGGCCCTTCCCGGCCCAGGAGATCGCAGCCGCCCTGAGCGGCGTCTCGACGGTCGCGGTGCTCGACAAGAACATCTCGCTTGGGAGCGGCGGGGCGGTCGGCACCGAGGTGAAGGCGGCGCTCTACGGCTCCGGCATATCCGTATACGACTACATCATTGCCCTCGGAGGGCGCGACGTCCGCAAGCGGGACATCGCCGCAGTCGTCGATCTCGCCGAGAAGGGAGAAGGAGATATGTTCTATGGACTACGGACGGAGGTGCTCTGAATGGCTGAGGTAGAAGGGGGATGTGCAGAAGGAGGATGCGAGCTCTTCTCGGCCGGACACCGTGCATGCGGAGGATGCGGTCCGGCACTTGCCGCCCGTCTCCTCCTCAAGGCGACCGGTAAGAACGCGATTCTGGTGGCCTCGACGGGGTGCATGGAGGTCTTCTCCACGCCGTATCCCGAGACCGCGTGGGGGGTCCCCTGGATCCACTCGCTCTTCGAGAACGCTGCGGCGGTAGCCTCGGGCATTGAGGCGTCGTTGAAGAGGCAGGGACGCAGCGAAAAAGTCGTCTGTGTCTGCGGTGACGGAGCCACGTTCGATATCGGGGTCCTCTGCATCAGCGGCGCCTTCGAGCGGGGCCATGACATCACCTACATCTGCTACGACAACGAGGCCTACATGAACACGGGCATCCAGCGGTCGGGTGCGACGCCCTACGGCGCGAGCACCACGACGAGCCCGGCAGGATCATGCTCGCTCGGCAACATCCACCGTAAGAAGGACATGCCGGCGATCCTCGCCGCTCACGGCGCGCCCTACGTCGCGACCGCCTCGATCGCCTACCCGAACGACTTCGTCCAGAAGGTCGAGCGGGCGATCAATACCCCCGGCCCCTGCTACATCCAGGTGCACACCCCCTGCTGCACGGGGTGGGGCTTTGAGGCCGGCGAGACGCTTGCCATGGGCAAGCTCGCCATCGAGACCGGTCTCTGGGTGAACTACGAGATGGTCAACGGTGTGGTCGAGAAGGCAAAGAAGGTGCGGCGCAAGCCGGTCGAGGAGTACCTCGCAAAGCAGAAGCGGTTCCGCCACCTCTTCAAGCCCACCCGTCAGGATGACATGATCGCGCAGATTCAGGCGATCGCCGATGCCAACGCCGAGCGGTTCGGAATCGATATCAAGCGGAAAGAATCGTCAGAATAAAGTACAGCCCGAAGAGGACCATGGCGAGTCCGCTCGCCTGCACTACTTTTTTGTAATGGGGGCCGAGAACGTTCGCTCCCCGTGAGACCGCAACGGCAAGGAGCCCGAGCCAGACGATATCTGCGCCGATATGCCCGACGTAGAACTCGACGAACGCCGGGTGGAGTGCGAGAAACCCGACGCCGAACGTGAGCCACCAGACCCACCAGTAGGGGTTGCCGAGCGTGCAGGCGAGCCCGAAGGCAACCGGGGTCTTCGTCTCATTGGTCGCGGCGACGGCCTCTCCCGCACGAAGGAACTGCAGCGCACCGAGCGCGACCAGGACGCCCGAGCCGAGAAGGGCGACGAGGTCGATATGCGGGATGTCGCGCACGCCGAAGGCTATGGCCGCGACCATGGCGGCCTCGGGTATCCCGTGCCCCGCGACCAGCCCCGCGACGAACCGGCCGGGCGGCCGCGACCCAAGGCCAATGACCGAGGCGGTCATGGGGCCGGGCGAGGCGGCCCCGGAGAACCCGATCAGGAACGATGCGGCGACGATCTCGATCATTCGCCGCCCCTCTTGCGCGAGACGAGGTAGGGGAGGATCAGGACGACCGCGACCGCGATCCATATGGTGCCGAAGGTGGTGAGCAGGATCTCGCGCTCCGGGGTGTAGAAGCGGACCTCGACGAGGCGTATCTGATCCCAGGCGATCTCTGTGGTTCCGTTTGGGCCGCTCGAGATCTCGGCGCCGGGGCTGACCATGCCGATGAGCGGGTTTTTGACGTCGAAGTCCCCGGGCAGGTCGACGGTCACGGCGTACGGCGTATCGAAGGCCATGACAAGGTGGTTATCCCTCACGGGAGCCCGGAAGGTGATCGTGTAGTTCCCCTCCGGGAAGGTGATGACGCCTCTCCCCGCGTCCTGGTACTCGACCGGGCCCGTGGACCCGAGCACCTCGAGAGCCTCGACCTGGAGGGGAACCCGCTCTCCGAGCATCCCCGGCGTCCAGAAGGTGTACTCGCTCCCCGTGACCGTGATCGTGGCCTCGTAGGCGGTGCCGTCGGGGAGCACCCGGACGACGGCCTCTTCTGCCGCCGCCGGGGCGCAGAGCAGGATCAGCGCAAGGCAGAGAGCAGCGAGGGCAGGTCCGCGTCGATCTCGGTGGGGGGCTCGCATTGTCGTACCACTGTTTCGGGATCTTTCAGGAGATGACCGGTCACCACGCAGACGATCCGTTCATCCTTATCGATCAGGCCGAGTTCGGCAAGTTTCCGTATTCCGGCGACCGAGGCTGCCGAGGCGGGTTCGACCCCGATCCCCTCCTTCCTCGCAAGGTCGCGCTGCATGGCGAGGATCTCCTCGTCGGTCACGGATGCCGCCGTCCCGCCTGTCTCCCGTATGGCGACGAGCGCCTTCTCCGCGTTCACCGGGGCGCCGATCCGTATCGCGGTCGCGATGGTCTCGGGCGCGGCCTCCGGCACCAGTACATCGAGGTTCTGCTCGATTGCCTTCACCACGGGTGCGGACCCCGCAGCCTGGATGCCGGTCATCATCGGCAGCCGGTCGATGAACCCGAGCGCCTCGAGCTCGCGAAGCCCTTTGTAGACCGCGGAGATGTTCCCTGCGTTTCCGACCGGGAGGACCATCCGGTCGGGCACCTCGCCGCCGAGCTGGTCGATTGCCTCGAACCCGATCGTCTTCTGTCCCTCAAGCCGATAGGGGTTGACCGAGTTCAAGAGGTAGAGGCCGTGGCTGATGCAGAGCTCGTGTACCATCTCGAGCGCCCGATCGAAGTTGCCGCGGATGGAGATGACCCGGGCGCCGTGCATCAGCGCCTGGGCGACCTTCCCGAGAGCGACCTTCCCCGCGGGCAGGAGAACGACGCAGGGGATGCCGCCCTTTGCCGCGTAGGCGGCCAGGCTTGCGGAGGTGTTCCCGGTGCTCGCGCAGGCGACGCTCTTCATCCCGAGTTCGCGGGCCATGCTGACGCCCACGGTCATGCCGCGGTCCTTGAACGAACCGGTCGGGTTCATCCCTTCGTGTTTTGCGTAGAGTTCGGGGAGACCCAGCTCTTTGCCGATGGTCTTTAGGTGGTAGAGCGGGGTTCCTCCTTCCTGGAGGGAGACCGGTTCGCCTCGAACCGGGAGGAGTTCGCGGTAGCGCCAGACCGAGAGGGGGCGCCGGTTCCATTCGTCGCGTGAGACGTCGATGCCGTCAAGGTCGTATTCGACGGTCAGCAGGTGTCCGCAGCGGTTGCACGTATAGATGATCTGGTCCGGTGAGTAGGTTGCACCACAATGAACGCAGACGAGACGGTACATAGAGAATCGTTGATCGCGCGGATACGTATAGATATGCTATGGGTTCCGGGGCGCTCTGTTTACCGCCGCCGTTCGGGCCGAACGCGGGAGACGAGCAGGAAGAGCAGCCAGAGGGCGGGGGCGGCGACGAGCGCGAGGGATCCAAGTTTCTCGACCGGGATGGCGGTCACGAACGGCGCAATAAACATCCCGGCCGCCGCTACGGCGAGCACGACGGCGAAGGCTGCAGGACGCACCTCAAAGGCCCCCTGGCACCTGATGCGGCCGGCCACCCGCCGCCGGGAGAAGGGGTAGAGCCAGGCCACCCCGGCCGGGGTGCAGGTGTCCTCCACGAGGTGGAGGATGCACCCCGCAAAGAATGCGCACCCGAACGCCGGGAGGAGCGCGAGTGAGCTCCCTAGCCATGTGAGGATGAGTGCCAGGTAGCCGGAGAGGGCGAGTGCCGTCAGCGCGACGCCTGAGAACGAGTGGAGCAGCCCGCGGTGCCTGTGCCGGTAACTCTTCCGGAGGAGGAGCATGAAGACGAGGGAGAGCGGGTAGTAGATGAGATACCTGATGGTATAGCCGAAGATCGGGAGGATCACGGCAAAACCATTTACGACCTGCCCTCTCTTCCCTTTCGCGCCGGCAATTCTGCCGTTGAATATCGCAGCATCGACGGCGTCGGCGTCCGGGGCAAGCGATCCGACGAAGACGCCGAAGAAGAGGACGGCGATCACGGACGGGTCGATGACGGTGGCCCAGGGAGCGATGAGGAGCGCTGTCGTTGCGAGACTGAGCGATGCATGCTGGTCACCCCGCATGGGAAATCTCTAAAATTTAGAGAGCAGTCTGTGATAAAGGTCACTTCTGCGGTCTGAAAGTGAAGGGAGGGTGGACCGGGCATCATGAACCGCCGCTGGATCGACCTCGACGGTGACGGCCTCTTCTCCGGCCCCGCATCGGCCGATGACGGTGCCGTCGGGATCGGCGGCGAGCGACCCCCCGCAGTAGGGCGCGCCCGGCCGGCCGGCCGTGTTGATCCCGGCCACGTAGTACCGGTTCTCGAGAGCCCGCGCGGGGAGCAGGGTCTCCCAGTGCGAGAGCCGGATGCACGGCCATGCCGCCGGGACCAGCATGCACTCGACGCCGGCCATGGCGTAGACCCGGAAGAGTTCCGGGAACCGCAGGTCGTAGCAGACGGCAACCCCGAACGTCGTCCCGTCGACGGTGAACGTGGCGATCCGGTCGCCTGCGGCGTAGTGCCGGTCCTCCCCATCGGGGGAGAAGAGGTGGATCTTCGCGTATGCGGCGAGGCGTCCCCCGTCTTTTCCGAGCACGACGACGGTGTTCTTCGGGCGCCCCTCCGGTCCCGCTTCGACGATCGATCCCGCGACCGCGATACCGTTCTCCCTGGCTATCCGGGCAAACGCGGCGGTGAGCGGGCCGTCCAGGGGTTCGCCGGAGCCCGGCGGGATCTTCGGCGACCATCCGGTCACGAACTGCTCGGGAAAGCAGATGAGCGATGCTCCCGCCGCCGCGGCATCGGCGGCCATCCGGGCGGCAGCCTCGAGCCTCTCCGCAGGGCTGCCGGGGCTGTTGGCGATCTGCGCAAGCGTTATCCTCGTCATTCCTGAGACGGGCTTATCTCCTGACCCCTGCAGGAGAAGATGAGCATGGCGGCGCCGAGGACGACGAGCACGGCGAGCATCACCATGATATACGGGGTGAACGGGATATCGACAGCGAAGATCTGCGCCGCGATCAGGATCCCGCCTGCAATGATGCAGGTGCTGACCAGGGCGGCTCCGGGAAGCGTAAGGTCGTATGTCATGCAGTACCTCCGGTGAGTATGGGGAAAGCGGTTCTGATGCCGATGATGATGAACTGGACTGCGATCGCGATGAGCAGCATTCCCATCAGCCGGTTGACGGCGCGGTACTCCCGCTGGCCGATGCGCCGGACGATGAGGTCGGCGTTCTGCATCATGTAGTAGGTGATCCCGATGGCCGTAACGGCAGCGAGCGGGACGACGGCGATTGCGACGAGGTTCATGCCCACCTCCGCATCCATGCTCATCGCCTCGTTCATCAGCACGATTGCCGAGGTGATGGCGCCGGGGCCTGTGATCATCGGGATCGCGAGCGGCATGATGGCGATGTCGTCCGCGTCCTGGCCTTCGTACTTCTCGGTGGCCGTCATCTTCGTCCGGGACGTCTTCGCGTAGACCATGTCCATGCCTATGCCGAAGAGGAGGAGCCCGCCTGCGATGCGGAACGCCTCGATGGAGATGCCGAAGAGCTGCAGGATCCAGCCGCCCGCAAAGGTGAAGAGCAGCAGGATGACCAGTGCGAACCGGCTTGCGTCACGCGCGACCCTGATTTTTGCCGCCTGATCCATCGTGCCGGTGAGGGAGACGAAGATCAGGGTGGCTGCGAGCGGGTTCACTACGATGAGGATCGAAGAGAAGCTCAGCAGCGCAAAACTCAGGAGATCAGCCATTTATACTCACGTATGCGGGAGGTCTGGTATTAGTATTTGTGGTTCGGTGGGAGGATAGATAATCCATTGCTTTCGAAATCCTCTTTTGTGAAGGATGTTTCCGATGAAGGGCTCGACTGTGCCGGGTTATTTCCGGTGCGGGCGGTTTTCGCGGCTCGGGTGGTGTACGGTAAACCCTCTACGCTCCACAACAGATCATTCAAGAAAAAGAATCGGTTCCGCCGGACTCCGGCGGTCCCACCGCTCACTCGTAGAGGACGGGCTCGTCGATCCGGGAGTAGTCGACCAGTTCACCCGCCGCGAAGTGGATGCCGAGTTCCCGGGCGGCGCTCTCGGGGGAATCGGACGCGTGGATCACGTTCCGCCCGATATCGAGCGCGAAGTCGCCGCGGATGGAGCCCGGTGCAGCTTCCGCGGGGTTGGTGGCGCCGACCATCCTGCGGACGACCGCGACGGCGCCCTTCCCCTCCCATGCCATCAGGAAGCAGGGTCCGCTCATGATGTAGGCCTTAAGGCCCGGGAAGAAGGGCTTCTCCAGGTGTTCGCGGTACTGCTCGACGACCCGCTCCTCGGGGAGGAGTTCGAGTTTCGCCCCGACGAGTTTGAGGCCCTTCGCCTCGAAACGGGAGACGATCTCCCCGACGAGTCCGCGCTGGACGCCGTCGGGCTTGATCATCACGAAGGTGCGCTCCATCCCGATCACTCTTTACCGCGGGCTTTCCGCCCGGCCGCAGTCCACTCGACGCGGCGCGGCACCCGGCCGAGCCTGTAGTTGTTCTGGCACTTGGTGCTGCAGAAGTAGTAGATGGTCCCGTCCTTCTTGACGAACATCTTGCCGGTTCCGGGCTCCAGGACCTCTCCGCAGAAACTGCAGACGTACTTGTCGACCATGGTTACCGCCTCGAGAGCTTCTTCGCTTCACGTTCGGTCTCGAGCAGCGAAAGGATGTCCCCCTCCCTGATCGGGCCCACCGTGTTGCGGGTGATGATCCGCCCCTTGTTCGGGCCGTCGAGAACCCGGCACTTGACCTGCTGGGCTTCGCCATGCATCCCGGTCATGCCGATGATCTCGATAACTTCTGCGGGCGTTCCGTCGTTTGCCATGATCTACCTCACGCTCTCAGTGCAGCAATCTGCTTTGCGATCTCTTCGACGAGTTCCTTCGCCTTGCCGGCCTTGACGATCGCGGCGGCTGCCGAGCCGACCTCGAGGCCGCTCGCGGAGCCGATGTCGTTCTGCTTGCTGATGTAGACGAACGGGATCTGCTTCTCGTCGCAGAGCGGCGGCAGATGCATCACAATTTCTTCTGGCTCAACGTCCGAACCGATGAGAACCAGCTGGGCAATGTTGCGCTCGACTGCTTTTGTCGCCTCGTTGGACCCCTTCTTCACCTTGCCGGTATCTCTTGCGATCTCAAGGGCTTCAAGGGCCTTATTCTGGATCTCTTCCGGAATCTCGAATTTTACGTATGCCTTTGCCATAACTCACCTCTTTCGGGGGCAGCCCTCTGCTGCTCCGTCATCATTCATCAGTAGCGTAGCTGATCGAATGCGCTGTATTATGTCAATAAGAGGAGTGATAAAGGTTTGTCAATCTACCACGATTTCGTGGGTAGGGTCCCGCTGTTTTCGCGCCGGCCCGCATGGACGCCGCCGCAACGGTTTATGCAGGGATCCGGTAGATCTGGACTCCCTGCGCGTCGTAGATGAGTTCGAGCGCATCCGTCGGGATCGAGACGGCGTAGCGTTCGCGCTCTGCCGGACCTACGTAGAGCAGGGTGGCGTTGTATGTCCGCGCAAGGTCGACGGTCCGGCTTGGCTGTTCGTAGATCGCCCGTACGTCGGCGCTCCGCTCGCTGATGCGGCCTTCATTGCCCCGCCACATGTACTCGTGGAAGGGCATCCCGATGACGGCCGGGATCCCGGTGAACGACGAGACCCTTGAATAGTACGTGTAGTCGCCGCCCTCCGCCTCGACGATGACGTGGTCGCCCCCGAGCGTCCGGAGGAACGCGATCGCCGCCGCGTCGCCGGGATTCGACCCCTCGAGGTATGCCGCCCCGTCGAGGGTGTGGCTCCCGTAGCCGAAGTCGACGTTGATCGCGAAGGGCGCGACGATGAGCAGCGCCGCGGCCAGGACCGGGAGCGCCTTCTCCGCCCGATCCGGGATCAGCCTATCGATCCCGGCGTTCCGGAGCCACTCTCCGACGATGGCGAGGCTCGCCGTCCCCATCAGGAACCATGCCGGGAGGTAGAACTTGAAGACCGTGTTCATCCGGAAGTAGACCTCTCCCATGTTGTCCACGAGGTAGATGAGTTCGGTGACGAGGACGATCGCAAGCCCGAGTATGGCAAGCGTGTCTGTGGCCGAAAAGCGGCGGCGAACGGCGAGGTAGACCAGCGGAACGGCGGCGATGGCCGCGGCCGGGTAGCCGGCGAGCACGAACGGCACCGCGGCGAGGAGGAGGTAGGGGCGCTGCCGGATGTCCGGTGCGCAGTACGCAATCAGCACCGCGAGGAAGAACCCGTGGACCAGGAGAAACTCCACCGGTGCGGAGGGCGTGGGGACGATCGCGACTCCCGCGACGCCGGGACTGTTGAGCTGCAGGTAGAACGGGAGGTATGCCGCGATCGCAAGCGGCGGCACCGCTGCGAGTACCATCCAGGAGTTCTGGCTGTCCGGTCGGAGGTTCCCGTAGCGCCACCATATGAGGAGGCCGAAGGCCAGCGTGACCGGGGCATAGACCAGCACATCCCAGGAGTTGAACCCGGGCATCGACCCGAGGGAGAGGGCGGCAAGCCCGCAGAGGAGTGTTCGCCCCCGCGTGGAGAGTGTCTCCCACCGCATGTAGGAGAAGACCAGGAGGAAGAGCAGGAACCCCTGGTTGAAGAAACTCATGACGTGCGGATGCACGTCGCCCCAGAGCATCGAGAAGATGGGATACTCGTTGATGGTGTTCTCGATCGTCCGGGTGCTCCCCCAGAGGACGTCGAACCAGGCATCCCCGATCAGGATATGGTAGATCGCCGAGGGGTTCGGGAGGAAGAGCGCAACCACCGGGAGCCACCGGTATCGATCGAGGAGGAGGTGCCCGAGAGCGTAGAGCGCAACGACAGAGAGGCCAAGCACCGTCGGGAGTACAAGGTTGAACACGACCGTCGAAGGCACGCCGGATACGAGCCCGAGCGCCCCGCCCATCCAGTAGCCGAGGTAGTAGTAGACGTCCAGCGTTCCCCCCGCATACCAGGGATCGAGCGGTGGGACGATGGGCGCCCGCATAATCGAGGCGAGGATTGCGTGGTCCATGAACTTCTCGGCATAGGAGATGGTCGGGTTGATCCAGCGCACCTCGAGCATGAAGAGGAAGGGGAGCAGGAAGGCGAGGTCCCAGGTGAGAGCGGATTTGAGGCGCTCCCGCGTGAAGAACCGGCGCGACCCTGCATACACGATCGCGGCGAAAAACGGCAGAAGGGCAAGGACGATCGGAAGGCCCAAGAGGCCCAGGTACCATGTGCCGAGCGTGAAGAGGAGGATCGATGTCGGGTAGGCGGCCGCCGCCGCAAGGCTACCGAGGGTGCGGTCGAGAGCCGGCCAGACGGCGAGATGAAGCATCTTGACGATGAGGAGCCAGAGTAATACGGGAACGACGAACTCAACCGCCAAACGTATCCTCCTTCTCGATCTCCCTGTTGAATGCTTTCTTTAAGAGGTTCATCGACCAGTCGCCGAAGTAGTAGATCGACCCGACACCCCCGACGAGCGTGACCAGGTTCTTGATCAGGTGGTCGATAACCGCTATCAGCGTTGCTGTTGCAGCCGGGGTTCCCGCGAGCCCGAACGTCAGAGCGAGCGCAAGTTCGTAGGTCCCCACCCCTCCCGGGGTGATCGGAACGGCCTTGACCAGGTTGCCTATGACGATAGCGAGGACGACGATGGCAAACGGCACCGGCGCCTGGAACATCAGGACGACCGCGTAGCAGACCAGCACGTCGACGAACCATATCAGGAGCGACGACCCGCTGAGCACGGCGAGCGCCCGGGGGTTGAGGGAGGCCCGCTTCACCTCGTCGAGCATCCTCTGGAGGGCAACGACGATCCGGTTCTCGGACTTCATCCGGCCCGACCGGAGAAGCACGACGAAGAAGACGCCTCCTGCGGCGAGGGGGACGATGATGACCGTGATGAACCAGTCGGGTACGTCGAGGACCGCGAGGACGAACGGGAGCGCGACGAGACCGAGCACCGCGACCATCAGGATATCGAAGACGCGCTCGACGACGAGGGACGAGAACCCCTGCGAGTAGGTGGCGTCATCCTCATGCTTTAAGATCAGCATCCGCACGAAATCGCCGAGGCGCGCGGGGACGATGAGGTTCGCCGTCTGGGAGATGAAGATGCAGGCGGTCGAGAACCAGAGGCTTTTTCTGATGTCGAGCCCCTTCAGGATGAACCGATACCGGTATCCTCGAAGAACCCAGGCCGTGATGCAGATCCCGACGGCGGCAAAGAGGAACGGCAGCACCGCATGTTCGAGCGTCAGCAGGAGGTCGTCCCATACGCGGTAGAGCATGTAGGCGACGATACCGACCGCGATCAGGGTGGGGATGACGACAGCGCTAACTTTTTTCCACATGGAGCCGCCACCAGAGGCGAAGAATCGCCGATCCCATCTCAACTACGTCTTTCCTCCGTACCGTCGTTCCTTCGCCCTGCCGCCATTGCACGGGGAACTCCCGTATCCGGTAACCGTTCTTCTGCGCCCGAACCAGCACCTCGGTGTCCCAGAACCAGTGATCTGCAGTCACCGACGGGATCAAGGAGAGCAGGCGGTCGCGCCGGAACGCCTTGAACCCGCACTGGTGATCGCAGAGCGAACTTCTGAGGATCGTCCGCACAAGCATGTTGTAGCCGCGGCTTGCGATCTCCCGCCCGCCGCTCCGGACAATGATGCTCTCGGGAAGGAGGCGGGAGCCGGTTGCGATGTCGTTGCCGTCGCGGATGGCATCGATCAGTTCGGCGAGGTGCCGCATGTCGGTTGCGAGATCCACATCATAGTAGCAGACAATAGACCCAAGCGCCCCGGCAAACGCCCGGTTGAGCGCCCGCCCCCTCCCGAGCCGCTCGTCGGAATGGAACAGGCGAACCCGGGGATCGTTTCTCTCGTACTCCCTGACGAACTCCGTGCTCCCGTCGGTGCTCCCGTCCTCGGCGACGATCAGCTCGAACCTTCCTGGAGCAATCGCCTCGAGTGTCTCAAGCGACCGCGGTATGGCGGTCTTGAGAGCAGTAAGATCGTTGTAGACCGGGAGGACGGCGCTCACCTCGATCTCACGCATCCGGATACCTCGCAAGAACTCTCTTTGCCGCTTCCTGCCCGGCAACGACCGAACCGTTCATGCTCCGCTCCGGGTAGTTCGGCGGGCTGAACATCCCGGCGAGGAAGAGCCCGTGTTCTTCGTAGTCGGGCAGCCGGTTGCGGAGCCCCGTCGTGTAGACCGGGCCCGCGTACGGGTCGACCGCGAGCCGGTGCCAGTGGACTTCGCCCTCGTCGACGGAGAACCGGCGGCAGAAGTCGGCAAGCATCGACTGCTCTAACCCTTCCGGGAGCATGCCGGTGAAGTAGGACGCAAGGTAGACGATATGTTCGCCATACCATTCGAGCGGGGCGAAGTTGGTATGCGAGACCACCGCACCGTAAGGGGCCCTGTCCTTCATATTCAGCCAGTATATCCTGTCGGTCACGTCCCGGTCGAGTGCGAGGGTCATGCAGGCGGCGCCCTGGTAGGGGATCTTGGCGATGTCGAGGCCGGCAAGGTCTGCGGTCACCTGTGGGGGTAGGGTCGATATGACCGCGTCGTAGGCCTGACCGTTGACGGTCCAGCCGCCGCCTTCCCGCCGGATCTCCTCGACCGGGGTGCCGGAGAGGATCGTTGCGCCCCGTCGCGCCGCCTCTTCCTCGATTCGCGCGACGAAGTGCCGGAACCCCCCTTTCAGGTACCCCAGCCGTTCCCCTCCAGCACCCCGGTCGGAGCGGATGGCGATGCGGGATATGAGCCAGGCGGCGGAGACCTCGCCGGCCCGGTCGCCGAACTTGCTGTTTAAGAGCGGCTCGAAGAATGAGGAGTACACCCCGGAACCGAGGTTCTCGAGGATGAAGTCCTTCGCGGTGATCCCATCAAGCGCCGAGGCGTCGAGCCGCCGGGAACGCAAGGTCAGGAGCCCGAGACGGGCCTTTTCCATGAGCGTGAGATGAGGGTAACGCAGGATCTCGAGCGGGGTGGTGAGCGGGTGGATGTTTCCGTCGACGTAGTAGCCGGTGGATCCTCGAAGCCAGACCATCCGATCCGCCACCTGTAGCGCATCGAAGAGATCGAGGAGAGCAGTGTCGCCGGCAAAACAATGATGGTAGTACTCCTCGATCCAGTAATCGCCGATCCGGTACGAACCGAGGCAGCCGCCCGGAACGGGCTTTCGCTCGAAGAGATCTACCTCGTGTGTCCCGGCGAGTTCGAGAGCCGAGACCAGACCGGACAGACCTCCCCCCACAACGCAGATCTTCATTACTCACCCCTACGTCTGAAAATTATAAGAACACTTTTGGGTTATAATGTATGTATGGTCTTTATACATAAGCGTGGATATAATTAATTAGCTAATATGAGGGTGTGAAGCTGAATGAGGGTCTTCTTCATAGGATTCGGTCAAGCTGGGGGCAAAATTGTCGATATGTTCATCGAACAGGACAAACGAATGCAGACCCAGAATTTCAGGGGGATTGCCGTAAATACGGCGCGTACCGACCTGATGGGACTGAAGAACATCGAGTTGAAAGATCGGCTCCTGATCGGGCAGACCGTGGTGAAAGGCCATGGTGTCGGGACCGACAACGTAACCGGTGCGCGGGTGACCGCCGACGAGATTGATGCCATCATAAACGCCATCGATTCGCGCGGCACACACGACATCGACGCCTTCGTCATCGTCGCCGGCCTCGGCGGGGGAACCGGCTCGGGAGGTTCGCCGGTGCTCGCCCGCCACCTAAAGCGCATCTACCGGGAACCGGTCTATGCGATCGGCATCCTGCCTGCCCCCGAGGAAGGCCGTCTCTATTCCTATAACGCAGCACGTTCCCTGAGCACCCTGGTGAACGAGGCGGATAATACCTTCATCTTCGATAACAGTGCCTGGAAGAATGAAGGAGAGAGCGTCAAGGATGCGTATAACCGGCTGAACGACGAGATCGTCCGCCGGTTCGGTGTGCTCTTCCGTGCAGGCGAGGTCGGCAGGGGCGGCGTCGGCGAGATGGTCGTCGACTCGAGCGAGATCATCAACACTCTCCGGGGCGGCGGTATCAGTTCTGTCGGATACGCCATCAGCGAGAAGATCAGTCCGCGCACGAAGCAGAGCCAGGGGCTCCTCTCCGGCCTGATACGCAAGAAGGAGAAGACTGAGGAGGTTCTGACCGGAGAGGACAAGTCGGCGAAGATCATCGCTCTTGTTCGGCGTGCCATGCTCGGTCGCCTCACCCTGCCGTGCGACTACTCTACGGCCGAGCGAGGTCTCGTCCTTCTCGCGGGACCGCCCGAGGAGATGGACAGAAAGGGTGTTGAGAAGTCGAAGAGTTGGGTGGAGGAGAACATCGCCGGCGTCGAGGTGCGTGGCGGTGATTACCCGGTGCAGAGCGACTACATCGCCGCGGTGGTGGTTCTTGCGACGATCGGGAACGCTCCCCGGATCACCGAGCTCCTTGAGATTGCCAAGTCCACGAAGGAAGATGTCCTCAAGTCCAAGGAGAAGCGCTCGACCATGTTCGACGACGGCATAGAACCTCTGTTCGAGTGAGGAGGCGTTATGAAGACAAGCATCAGCAGATGGGTTATTCTCCTGCTGGCACTGGTCTGTGTCGTGCAGGCAGCATCGGCGTTCAACGTCAAGACCGAGAAGATTGACCCCGCAAGCGGCGCTCTCGAACCCGGTCAGCAGGTGACCGCACGTTACGTGCTCACCTACGATATGATCACCTCCGGCGGCAATGATGAGTCGTTCGAGTTCAGCACCGGGTTGCAGAACCCTGTCTGGGATTTCATAGTCTATCGTGACGGGGTCGCCATCTATACCACCAAGAAGACCGGATACTACCCGGTCCTGACGGAGTTCGAGATCGCTTACGGTGACGGCGACATCGAACTTGATGCCCAGTTGCGCGGCGTCGTTCCCTCAAGCGCGAGCAGCAAGATCCTGATCACCAAGATCGAGCACCTGCGGGACAAAGACGTTAAAGACACTCACTCCGTGACCCGTGACGTCGTGAACGCAGCCCAGGTCGAGGGTTCTCTTGCCGCCCAGCAGCAGCGCCTCAAAGACCTGAAGGCTGATCTCGACGAGAAAGCCTCACAGGGTGTGGATATCTCCGCCGCCCAGGCCAAGTACAACTCCGCGAGTCAGGCGCTCACCAGTGCTGCATCGGCAGGCCCGTCACAGGCGGCGAGTTACATCGCCACCGCGAAGAAAGATATCGACGAGGGGGTTGCGCTCCTCGATAAGGCGTGGGCCGAGAAATCGGTCGCCGATACCGGTGCAGCAATCGAGTCCCTCGACGGGATGATCACCTACTTCGTCGAGAACCGCTCAATGGGCACCGACCCGCAGGTGATCGCCATCATGACCAAGCGCGAGAGCGCCGTCCAGTTCTACTCCCAGGCACAGGACAACCTGAACGGCAAGAACTACTCGCTGGCGCGTTCGAAGGCGGGAGACGGTCTGAACAAGGCGAACGAGGCTCTGGCCGAGGCAAATGCTCTCCGGGAGCGGATCGGTGAGGGATTCAATCTTGGAGGTAACCTCCTCCTCTACATCGGTGTCGTGGTCGTCATCGTCCTTATCGTCGCGGGCGTCGTGATATACCGGAAGAAGACCGGCTGGGACGAACTTGGATAGCTCCCGGCGAACCCCTCTTTTCACACCCATTTTTAAGCACCTGTGCTTGGCACAATTAGCCGTCCAACACCCCTGAAGCCTATTGACTCTGTTGCCTATTGTCACCTCAAATTCAAAACTTCGACGTCGCCTCCGGGTTCTTTGCACCTCCCGCACCCGGAGAGCCGCTCGAACTCGCTCCCGCCCCCATTCTGTGTGAGTTAAACCGTCTATATGCGATGTCCGGCCTCACGCGAAGAACGGAGTTCGGGCATCGCCAGGTGCTAAGTGCAACGTTCCGCAAGGAACGACTGTCCGCTAGGACAGGAGTTCGAGAATCCCAAGGGGTTTCCGAGGCGCGAACGCAGTGAGCGCGAGCACCGTTAGGCGCGAGGCGTGAGCGAAAGCGAACGCGAGCACTTCAGGTACGAGGAACGGAACATGAGCATCGAAGATGCGAGAGCACGAAGCCGCAAAGTGCGGGAATCCGGGTCTTGAGAATTCCGGAAGATGTTGTGAAAAAAAGGATCTATGAGGAAACCCACTCCCGGCCGCAGAACCGGGAAAGGAGGTCTCAGCCAGCCGCCCCCGCGGGAACCCGCGAGAAGACCTCGATGTTTCTGCTCCCCGTCTTCCCGTCCCGCAGGAAGTAGTACTCGAGCAGCCTCTCCTTGTTCTCCTCGTAGGAGAACCAGTAGTTCAGCCGGTAGGTCTCCTTTACGTAGCCGTCGAGGGTCGGGTAGGTGTCTGCGTCGTGCGTGATAACGAGGTCGAAATCTCCCCCGTATATCGTCGATTCGCTCACCTTCTGGCTGTAATAGGAGAGCTTCGAGGCGTCGCCGCCGCGGTAGTACCAGGGGAGCGGCCAGTAATTGTCGGTCGCAACCGCCACCTTATCTGCGGCGTCGATCTTCGCAAAGACCTCCCGCAGGTCTTCGGAGTTCTGCACCTGCACGATGGGCTCGTTGATGTCCGCCGGAGTGTACGCCACATGGAACGTCATGACGATCAGGAAGACGCTTGCCGCGACGGTGATGACCGCCTTCTTCGTGGTCATCATATAGACCGCGACGAAGATCATCGGCAGGAGCTGGTGGAGGATCAGCCACGGCACCTTCTCGCCGAGGTAGGCGTAGACCGCGAGTGAGAGGAGCATCCAGAAGATGGCGAACCTCGCGAACTCCTTCTGCCGGTCGATCTGCTGGATCTCCCCGCTGCCCGAGAGGATCTCACGGAGCCGATTCGTGAAGCCCGTTCTCTTCCTGATAGACGGGGCATCGATCTCTTGAGCCCTTGCAATCTCTGTCTCTGCTTCTTCTCCTTCGCCGGGGTTCCCTGCGCCTCCTGCCCGCCGCTCCCTCCAGCGGGAGATGGCGCCCGGAATATCGACGAACTGCAGGATCCCGACCACGGCGAGGATCAGGATCGGCACCTCGTAGAGGAGGAAGAGCAGGATGTAGAAGTACGGCGGCCCGCCGAGGCGCTGGGCCTGGTGCATCGAGGTCCAGTGCTCGATGGCCCGGAGCCACCCGTCCATGAGCACCTCCGGATGGGCGCCGAACGACGAGTAGAAGACCGCCATGATCCCGATCGCGACGAGGGCGCCGAGTGCGAGGTCCCGGATCCAGCGCTTCGGGAGCCGCACTCTTCCCGTCCAGAGCAGGTACAGGAGATATACCCCGAAGATCAGGACGATGATCGGCATGTTCTCCTTCGCCGACATCCCAAACCCGATCGCCGCCCCGGCGATGAGTGCGTACTGCATCTTCTGCCGCTCGAAGTAGTAGAGGAGGGCGACGAGGAGGACCATCGTGAAGAAGGCGATAAAGATGTCGTTTCGGAGGAATCGCGAGAAGTAGACCATGTTCGGCGATACGGCGAGGAAGAGCGCCGCTATGAGGGCCTGCTTCTTATCGAGGTAGCCGAGCCGGTAGATCGGATAGACCAGCGGGACGAGCAGGGTGCCGAGCAGCGCCGGGAAGAGCCTGCCTACGAGATCCGAGTCTCCGAGCAGCGAGAAGATCCCGGCCGTTACGTAGTAGAGGAACGGCCCGTGATACATGGGGTCGTAGATATACGTCCCTTCGGTCAGGAGCCGGTAGGAGAACCACGCGTGAATAGCCTCGTCGTGGTGAAATAACTTTAAGTCCAGTGAGTAAAAACGGAGGGCAATTGTGGCCAGAAATATGAGGAGAAAAAGCCCCTCGAATGAGAGTAGTCGTTCACGGACTCCTGCCGCGAACACGGCGGCCTTCACGCCGCACTCACCTCAACTCTCCAGCACAATCTCAATGCCGATGTCTTTTGGAACCTGAATGCGCATCAGCTGGCGCAGCGCACGCTCGTCGGCATCGATATCGATGAGCCTCTTGTGCACGCGCATCTGCCAACGATCCCAGGTTGCGGTACCTTCGCCGTCAGGGCTTTTCCTGGTGGGGACCACGAGTTTCTTCGTGGGCAGCGGGATAGGACCTGCCAGATTGACGCCGGTACGCTCTGCTATCTCTTTGATCCGGTCGCAGACCATCTCGATTTTTTCGAAGTCGGTTCCGGAAAGACGTATTCTGGCCTTCTGCATGTAAACCACCAAAAAATGATAGGTCCTTATTTATCTCATCTGCTTGGGCGTAATGTCCATGCACACGCCGGCCGCAATGGTGGATCCCATATCACGGACCGCGAACCGGCCGAGCTGCGGGATCTCCTTGACCTTCTCGATGACCATGGGCTGGGTGGGCCTGATCTTGACGATTGCAGCGTCGCCGGTCTTGAGGAACGTGGGGTTCTTTTCCTTGACCTGGCCGGTGCGCGGGTCGAGTTTCTTCATGAGCTCGACGAAGGAGCACGCGATCTGAGCGGTGTGGCAGTGGAAGACCGGGGTGTAGCCGACGGTCAGAGCGCTGGGGTGGTGGAGCACGACGACCTGTGCGATGAACTCCTCTGCAACGGTCGGCGGCACGTCGGCGGGACCACAGACGTCGCCACGGCGGATGTCACCCTTGCCGATACCGCGGACGTTGAATCCGACGTTGTCGCCGGGGAGTGCCTGCGGGATCTCTTCGTGGTGCATCTCGATGGACTTGACCTCACCCTCTCTGTTCGCGGGCATGAAGCTGACCTTCATTCCCTTCTTCATGATACCGGTCTCGACACGGCCGACGGGGACGGTTCCGATACCGGAGATGGAGTAGACGTCCTGAATGGGGAGACGCAGGGGGAGGTTCGTGGGCTTCTCGGGTTCGGTGAGCGCGTTGAGTGCGTCGAGCACCGTCGGGCCCTTGTACCAGGGGGTGTTGGCGCTGGGCTTCGCGATGTTGTCGCCGTTAAACGAGCTCATCGGGATGAAGCTGATGGCATCGGGCTTGTAGCCGACCATCTTGAGCAGCTGGGAGAGCTGTTCCTTGACCTCGTTGTAGCGCTTCTCGTCATACTTGACGACGTCCATCTTGTTGATGCCGATGATCAGCTGGTTGATGCCGAGCGTGCGGGAGAGGAAGACGTGCTCCTTGGTCTGCTCCATCACGCCGTCGGGTGCGGCGACGACCAGCAGTGCGGCGTCGGCCTGGGATGCGCCCGTGATCATGTTCTTGACGAAGTCACGGTGGCCGGGGCAGTCCACGACGGTGAAGTAGAACTTGTCCGTGTCGAACCGCTTGTGGGCGATATCGATGGTGATACCACGCTCACGCTCTTCCTTGAGGCTGTCCATGACCCAGGCGAACTCGAACGAGCCCTTACCCTTGGATTCGGCCTCTTTCCTGAACGACTCGATGATGTGGGGCGGGACGGCACCAGTCTCAAAGAGCAACCGACCGACGGTAGTAGACTTCCCGTGGTCGATGTGTCCGATAACTGCTAAATTCATGTGGGGCTTCTCAGTTGCCATAGTTTGTATCCTCCACTCAAATAGGCCTGTCAGCTCGAACAGCCTGCTTATGCGAGTATCTTATACATATGACGTCTTACATATAAAGCATTTCCATGCGCGCCAGAACCGCGCATTTTCCTAAAAACCCCGCCAATCGACAGAATCTTATTCTCGGGAAATCTACGTTCTTCGTACCATGAAGATACTTGAGTTTCACCGTGACGGTGCAAGCGACCGGGTGAAGGTAGCATGCGCAGGTCGCGAGGTCTCGGTCCACTCGTACTGTGGCTACTGCAGGCACTGTGCCGGTGTCCGGGTGGGCAAGAGGACGATCCCGACACCGCAGCGTCAGGCTCTCTCAGGTGTCCGGCTGAGCGGCAGTCCTGATGAGAACCTGCTCAACGCAGCCATGATGTTCAACTCCCTTGTCCGGGACGGCACCGCTATCGAGTGCGAGGACGATGCGGGTGAAGGGTTCAGATCGATGTACGGCCGCTAAACGCCCGGAACCAGATCTTCACCGGGGGCGGCCATCGGTCTTGGGCCGCCTCCGGCATCCCTGACTACCCGGACTACCTTCTACTTCTCCGCTTCCGGGGCGGTCGGCCCGAACTCTTTCCGGATCCCTTCTGCAAAACTCTCGTATCCGATCTCGTCCATCTGGTCGGCGAGGAGCCGGCCGCTCCATGCGGTCCGGTAGACCCAGTAGACGATGCGATCAACGACCTCGACGACCTCCTCTTCGGTCTCGACGGTGACGAGTTCTCTCCCCGGGGCGGGAGAGGCTCCGCGCCGGCCCCCGACCGTGATCTGGTAGTGGGCGTACTCGGACTTCAGGAGGTGGTAGGGGCAGGAGTGGATGCAGATGCCGCACTGGACGCATTTGCTCTCGTCGAGAACCGATACGCCGTTCTTCAGTTTTATGGCGCACTGCTTGCAGTATTCTGCGCAGGTGCCGCACCCGGTGCAGAGGCCCGGAACCCGCAGCGGCCGGATCCTGCCGATGATCCCGATGTCGTTTAAGAGCGGGCTGTTGCACATGTAGGTGCAGCTGGATATGGCGATGCGGAGCCGTATCGGGAGTTCCTTCCCGAAGACCCGCGCGTCGATCTTCCGTGCAAGGTCGATCGTCTCGCAGTTGGCGTACTTGCACCGTTCCGTGCCCGGACAGGCCATGATGTTGACGACTTCGTTCTTCTCCGCCCCGATGGGCGTCCCGTTCTTCTCGAGGGCTTTCGCGAGTTTGTCGAAGTTATCGGGGCTCACATGCGGGATCTCCACCGTCTGGCGCATGGTGAGGTGGATCGAGCCGTCGCCGTACTTCTCACTGATCTTTGCGAGTTGCTTGACCTGTTCTGCGGAGAGAACTCCTGCCGGGATTCGCAGCCGCACCGTCGCGTAATCCGCGTTCCGCTCGGTGATGATCCCTCCCCGGGAGTGGAGGTTGTGGTTCTGCATCATTCAACAGTAATAGCGGGCGCCGGGATAAAAAAGGTGATTACAGGAGGGCGAGGAGGAGGATGATCCCAGCCCGGACGATCTCGTTTGCGGCACCGACGACGTCGCCGTTGACGCCGCCGAAGAGGTGCCGGGAGAGGGCGAGCATCAGTGCGGCGATGACGGCCGTGGCTGCGAGGGCGAGCGCGATATGCATCTTCGGCACCGGCAGCACGAAGAGCGGCAGCGCGAGCAGGAGGGCCGGGACGATGAACCAGGGTTTCGCAAACCCGTGAAGGTAGGAGTGGATCCCTTCCCGGAAGGGCGCACCAAGCGTGGTGAGCCAGGACATCGCGACCTTCGCCGAGACCTCGGCGATGAGGATCGTCGCCGGGAGGTTCGCGGCGGTCTGGAGTCCGGCAAATGCGAGGAGCGTGACGATGATGCCTGCCGCAACGGCGCCGGCCCCGGTGGTCCGGTCGGTCATGGCCGCGACACGCTTCTCCCGGCTCCCGTGGGCCATGAGCCCGTCGCCGAAGTCCAGCAGCCCGTCGAAGTGGTTGCACCCGGAGAGGAGGAGCACCACGGCGACGGCGACGGCCGCGCCGACCACCGGGGACGCCATCCAGTAGGTGATACCGGCCGCAATCCCGCCGATGACATAGCCCGCGAGCGGGTAGAGGTAGGAGCGGCGGGCGAAGTGCTCGAACTCGGCCGGCTTCCCGAGCGGGAGCGAGGTGCAGAACTGCAGGAGGGCGAGGACGGACTTCACAGAGATCCCATCGACTCGCTGTAGAGGCGCGACGTGCAGCCGGCGATCAGCCCGGCGACGGCGTCGTCGAGGAACGGCCCGAGTTTGGCCAGGATCCCCGGCTTCTTCTGGTCGTAGCGAGTGAACTCGAACCGTGCGTAGGTTCCGCCGATCACCTCGGCGATGGCCATCCCTATGATCTCGTCGGAGAGGAGGAAGACCGGGTCGTCGGCGATCTCGGAGTCTTTTCGCTTCACGTAGAGTTCGTCCTCGAGCAGGAGGGCGCCGAGGAGGAGCGAGGAGATGTTCGGGTCTTCGAGCGCCTTCCCGATCTTTGCATCAAGCCTGCGCGCGGCCTCATCCGCCCCTATCCCATGGGGGACGTAGAGTTCCATCGCGGCGGCGACGATATCTCTCCTTACGATGCCCTTCTCTTCCAGCCTGCGCTCAATCTCGAACATTATTGAAGTGGTTGGTTTTTGGAGGTATTTTTGGGTTTGTGTTAGCGATGGGCGCTCGCACCGTCAGGTGCGAGCGGCCGGAGCTCGAGAAAACGCGAAGCGTTTTCGAGTTGCGACTGGTGCGAGCATCGCGAGCAGCAGGAGCAGGCGGAGTTTGAGCACCGCAGGTGCGAGTGACGACGGGCCGGAGGAGCTCCCCCTCCCCGCCCACGTTCGACCGCCGCACCCCCCCCCGTACGCCCCGACAGCAACCTCTTCTATCCCGCGGCGCCTATCCTGTATACAATGTCCAATCCGTTCCTCTCAGATGATCCCGGGATCCGGCCCCGCCGCCCGATGCTGGCGCTCGTCCTTGGTAACACCATGCTCTCCACCGTCCCCGGCATATCCGGAGCCGGGCCTTCCCCCGAAAAGACCCTGCTCACCCCGAACCTGGACGCGGAGCTCGTCACGACCGGCGCGATCACGAGTGTCGCGGCCCGGCCGAACACCCCCACCGGCTGTCCGACGCCCGCGACCATCACCCGGTCGATGGTGGAACTGACCGGCCTGTGCCCCGTCATCATCAACGCGGGGCTCGCCAACACCCCCACCGTCCCCTGCATCGACGTCTACGGAAGCCCCGGCGGCGACCCGAGGAAGGAGGATGCAGTGCCGCAGGCGGCAGCCCTCTTCGAGCGGGGCGAAGCGGTCGGGAGGCTGCTCTCACAGTACAGCGACTTTTTGATGCTCGGGGAGTGCGTCCCCGGCGGGACGACCACCGCCCTCTGCGTTCTGCGTGCGCTCGGCTACGACGCCTCGGTCAGCAGCGCGTTTATAGAGAACCCTATCGGGCTGAAAGATGCCGTCTGCCGGGAAGCGCTCGCCCGGATCGAGGCGACGGGCGCACGAGAGCCCCTCGAGATCCTCCGCGCCACGGGTGACCCCATGATGCCGGTCGCTGCAGGGATCGCGAGCGCCTACGCCGGCGAGGTCATGTTCGCCGGGGGGACCCAGATGCTCTCCGTCGCGGCCGTCCTGAAAGCGCTCGGAAAACGGGTGCCGCGCCTCGCGACGACGGTCTACGTCAGGGACGATCCCTCCGCCGGGTTTGCCAGGTCGGTCGCCGACGTCGGCACCGCCGCATACTACGTCGACCCGAACTTCGCCGAGATCGGTCACGTCGGGCTTGCACGCTACTGCATCGGCGAGGTCAAGGAGGGGATGGGGGCCGGCGGGGCTCTGACGCTCGCCTACCTCATGGGTCATGAGCCCGAGGAGATCTCCCGAAAAGTCTTCGATTTCGTCGGGAAGTATGCTTGAGGGAAGGACTATTACCTTTTTACATCTATCTATAAGCAATGCTTCCACTCTATGTGGTCAATAATCATGGACAGTTCAACCACCTGATCCTTCGGACGCTCCGCGACATGGATGTCGAGGCTACGATGATCTCAAACGAGACGCCGCCGGCCGAGGTTGCCCGGGGCTGCCGGGGTATTATCCTCGGCGGCGGCCCGACCCTTGAGCGCACCGGCGTCGCTCCGGCATACCTCGATCTCGGTCTTCCCGTCCTCGGCATCTGCCTTGGGCTGCACATCATGGCGACGGCCCGCGGGGGCGCGATCCGCCGGGGTGCGAGCGGCGGGTTCGGTGCGGTCGAGGTCGAGATCCTCGAACAGAATCCCCTCCTCCAGGGCTACCCCGACCGGATGCAGGTATGGGCGTCGCACGCGGATGAGGTCTCGGTTGTGCCGGAAGGGTTTGTCCGGCTTGCAAAATCATCGATCTGCGGCGTGGAGGCGATGGCGTCTCCCAATGAGCGCCTCTACGGCATCCAGTGGCACCCGGAGGTCAGCCATACCGTCAACGGGCGGCTTCTCTTTGAGAATTTTGACAGGATATGCTCGGAGTAGATGACGTTGCGGCTCAACTCGGGTCGATTGGATTTCGTTGCAGGGAGTGCGGCGCCTGCTGTCGGCGGGTCGCGGAGGACTCGAACCTCGTGCTGGTGAGCCCCGCCGAGATCCGGGCAGTCATGGCGGCGACCGGTATGGCCTGGGCCGAGGTTGCCGAGCCCTATCCCGACTTCATCGATGCCGGGAACGGCACCGAGTACACCCTTGCGTGGTGCCTTAAGCGGACGGCCGATGCCTGCATCTTCCTCCGGGACGGGCGTTGCTCGATCTACGCTCACCGCCCCTGGATCTGCCGCACCTATCCGTTCATGCTGGTGGACGACGACCTCGCGGTATCGGAATGTCCCGGCGTCGGTGCGCCGCTCTCTCCCCGCGATGCGCGTGATGTTGCGGCCGACCTCTGCAGGCGGCAGGCCGCCGAGACGATGGAGGAGGCCGGTATCCGTGCCGTCTTCCGTGAAGCGGCGGTGCCGGCGGGGAAACGCGCCGTGATCGACAGCGAAGGCGTGAAGGTGCTCGATGGCTGAGATCCGCCTTGTCGGGACGGCGCACGTCTCGCAGAAGAGCGTCGAGGAGGTTCGGTCCGTCATCGAGGAGTTCCAGCCCGATATCGTCGGCGTCGAACTCGACCAGGGGCGGTTCATCTCGCTCACAAAGGAGGTGCCCGAACCCACGGTGGCGGAGATCCTGAAGGGCGGGAACTTTGGCCAGCTCCTCGTTCAGTGGGTGCTCACCTACATCCAGCAGCGGATCGGGGCGGAGACCGGCGTGAAACCCGGTTCCGAGATGCTTGCCGCCATCGAGGAGGCCGAGGCGCACCAGAAGCCCGTGGCGCTCATCGACCGCGACATCCGGATCACGCTCTCCCGGTTCTGGGGTAAGATGGGCATCTGGGAGAAGATCAAACTCATCGGAGCCCTGATCTACTCGCTGGTGAGTGTTGAGGGGCAGAAGATCGATGTTGACGAACTCATCGATCAGGACGTCGTGAGCGCCGCGATGGAGGAGTTCCGCAAGTTCTCCCCGCGGGGCGCCCAGGCCCTGATCGATGAACGGGACGCCTACCTGGCCCACCAGATCCTGATGCTCACCGGCCGGTACGAGCGGGTGCTCGCCGTCGTTGGCGCCGGACACATCCGGGGGGTGCAGCGGTACCTGGACGCGCCGGAGACGCTGCCGCCGCTCTCATCCCTGACCGCCGGGGTGAAGACGTTGCCGTGGGCGAAGATCATCGGGGCGGCCGTCACCGTCCTCTTCCTCCTCCTGATCGCCGCGATAGCCTTCTCGGGGGTAGGGCTCGACGTCCTGCTGACCGCTCTCATCTACTGGGTCGTGATCAACGGCGTCCTGAGCGCCGTATTCACGCTTGCAGCCGGCGGACACCCGCTCTCTGCGGCCACGGCGTTTGCGGTCTCCTGGCTGACGTCGCTCAACCCGCTGCTTGCGGCGGGATGGTTTGCCGCCATCGTCGAGGCGAAGATCAGGAAGCCCGCCGTCGGCGAGTTCCGGCAGATCATCGAGGCGGAGACCTTCGCGGAGATGCGGCGGATCCCGCTCTTTCGGGTGGTGCTGGTTGCAGCTCTCGCGAACGTCGGGAGCACGCTCGGGACCGTCGCCTACTTCGTCTTCATCTTCCCGATCCTCGGGATCGACCCGGCCGTGGTCATCTCTGAAGGTTTCTCGAACATGGTGGAGATGCTACAGGGCCTCTTCTAGGCCGGCCTTTCTGCCGGATCCCTCCCCTCCTTTGTTTCCCCAAGGTATTTAGGCCTGGAGTGCCCACCATCGTTGCATGAGTCCGATTGGTGGAACGGTTAATCTTGGTGTCACCGTGATACGGAGCAGGCACAGCGTGCGGAAGTACAAGGACACTCCTATCGAGGACAAGATCATCAAGGACGCCCTCGACTGCGCACGGCTTGCCCCGACCGCGCGAAACGAGCAGCCCTGGCTCTTCGGGGCGGTTCAGAACCGCGATACGCTGCGTGCGATTGCCGATCTCACCGAGAACGGCAGGTTCATCGCCGACGCCCCCATCTGTTTCGCCGTCTTCGGGAGGCGGGATGCGAAGTACTACCTCGAAGACTGCTGTGCGGCGACGATGCAACTCATCCTCGCGCTCCAGTCGTGGGGTGTCGGGACCTGCTGGGTTGCGGGGGAGAAGAAGGATTACGCCGAGGATGTCCGGAAACTCCTCAACGTCCCGGAGGAGTATACGCTCGTATCGCTCATCCCTGCAGGATACCCTGAGGAGATCAAGATCGCGCAAAAGAAGATCCTCGACGAAGTCGTGTTCTTCGAGCGCTACGAGGAAGAAGAGTAGGGTCGCAGATCTCTTTTTTTATCCCCTTTTCTTCATCCGTCGCTCTGCTTTGCCGGACAGTAGGGGCAGAGGGCGTTTTCGACGTCGTCGGCCTTCTCCCTGACCGGGCAGAGGTATTCCCCGTTCCTGGCCTCGACCTCGAACCCGCCGGGGAACGGCGTTCCCACCGGGTGGGCGGGGCGGTCGAGGACGAAGATGTTGAAGGCGGCAAGAAGGAAGTAGAGGAGTTCGAGGTGCCGCTCCTTTTCGTCTCCGGCGAGGCACATCTTCTCGACCATGTCGCAGAAGTCCCGATATTCTTCCGGGAGCGACTGATCCCCGCCTTCCAGGTCCCCCCGGCGGGCGGTGGAGATGAGAGTATGGTGCGTCGTAAAGATCTGCTCCATCACGCTCGGGTAGAGGCGCCGCCGGTATCCGGCGGGGACGGACCGGAGGTCGCGCTCCACCCTCGCCCGCATCTCCTGGAGGTCGAAAAGCGAGTAGCCGGATACCTCACGGTAGAGTAGTTTTGCGAGTTCCCTCCGGGTCTTTGCCGACCGCAGACGGGCGCAAATCTCGCGGACGCCCTCGGGGCTCCGGATCGTGCTCATCGCATCACGCAGATATGATCTGTATCTTCCAGACGCATCAGTCCTTCCGTCACGCACACAAATAGAAAATTTTATATTTATAAGAAGGAAATTTCCTTCCGATGAATGGTGAGAACACTTCATGGGTGAGCCGGGAGGCCGGGGCATGATTGACTCCGGCGCTACGGCGTTTATCCTGGTCTGTACGGCACTGGTCATGTTAATGACCCCGGGAGTCGGGCTCTTCTACGGCGGGCTCGTGCGCCGGAAGAACTTCATCTCGATGATCGCACTCTCGTTCATCGCGTTTGCGCTCGTCAGCATCCAGTGGGTCGTCTGCGGCTACAGCCTCTCCTTCGGCGCCGATATCAACGGACTGATCGGGAGTCTGGAGTACGCCTTCCTGCAGGGTGTCGGGATGGACGGCGATGGCATCCCCGATCTGCTCTTTGCGGCCTTCCAGATGGTCTTTGCAGGGCTTACGCTGGCGATCGTGACGTCCGGGGTTGCAGAACGGGTAAAGATCAGTTCCTTCGTCGTCTTCGGCCTGCTCTGGACGACGCTGGTCTACGACCCGCTTGCCCACTGGGCGTGGGGCGGCGGATGGGCTGCCCAGTTCGGCGCGCTCGACTTCGCCGGCGGCACGGTCGTCCACATCAGTTCGGGCTTCTCTGCGCTGGCGCTCGCGCTCGTCATCGGGAAGCGTCTCGGGTTCGGCGGCCATGCCATGGAACCGAACAACATCCCGATGGTTCTCCTCGGCGGGGCGCTCCTCTGGTTCGGATGGTTCGGGTTCAACGCCGGGAGCGCTCTCGCCGCGGACGGCCTTGCGGCGAACGCGTTCATCGTGACGAACATCGCCGCTGCTGCCGGGGCACTCACCTGGCTCTGTGCCGCCTGGATTCGCGGCCGGCCGGGATCGGTCGGGATCATCAGCGGGGCGATTGCCGGGCTCGTCGCCATCACTCCGGCGGCCGGGTTCGTCGAGCCCATGGCTGCGATTCCCATCGGGGCCGTTGCCGGGCTTGTCTGCTACGGCGCGCTGCTCTTCCGGGTTCGTGAGGGGTTCGACGAGAGCCTGGATGCGTGGGCAATCCACGGCATGGGCGGGATCTTCGGCGCTCTCGCGACCGGAGTCTTTGCGGTCGCGGCTGTCGGGGGCGTGGACGGTCTGCTCTACGGGAACCCGGGCCAGCTCCTCATCCAGGTCGTGGACGTGGCCGTCGTCGTGGCCTACTCGTTCGGCGTGACCTACGTCATCGCAAAGGTCATCGATGCGGTGATGGGCCTGCGGGTCACCGAGGAGGAGGAGTACGTCGGACTGGACATCGCCCAGCACGGCGAGTCCGTGCGGGTGTGAGGTGGTGCGGATGAAGATGGTTACCGCAGTCATCAGGCCCGAGATGTTCGATGCCGTGAAGGCGGCGCTCGAGGCAGGCGGCATCTATGGGATGACCGTGAGCGAGGTGGTAGGACGGGGAGCACAGAAGGGCATCGCCCTCAAGTTCAGGGGAAAGACGGTGCCGGTCGAACTCATCCCGAAGGTGAAGATCGAGATGGTCGTCAAGGATGCCGATGTCGAGAAGGTCATCGGCATCATCCGGGCGAACGGCCGTACCGGCAAGCCCGGCGACGGCAGGATCTTCGTCCTGCCGGTCGAGAAGATCTGCCGGGTGCGGACGGATCAGGAGGAGCCGGAGGAAGGGTAACTCACAGTTATGGGTTGGAGAGAGGGGAGGGGGATGCTCCCCCTCGAAGCCTAACGGCTTCTCGTGCTCCGTTCCTGATGGAACATCGCACCTCGCACCTAACGGTGCTCAAGCTCGCTTCGCTCGCACTCGAAGCCTAATGACTTGACGGTGGTCGAGCTCCGGCTCTTCGCACCTTCGGCCGGTCGCTCTTCGAACCGTCGCCCTCTCCGTCAGCCCCATACAGCGAAACCCTCTGGGCTTCTCGAACACCTGCCCGCAGCCCTTTGAGTTTCTCAAGCCCGACCCGGTGGGTCGTCAGATCCTGCGGGCAGTCGTTCCTCCAATGATGATACTCCCACGATCCACCGGGCTTTCTCCTCATGTGTAGGCTTTCCGTTGCAAGACCCACAATCACTGGTTTTTCCCGCCTACCGCGGCTTGCTCTCGCCCGGGCTTGTGCCTCCAAACCCATCCTGTGACGCTATCCCTCCCCAAAATGCGGCAGAACCTCCTTCGTATAGAACTCCATGAACTCCCGCTGCTGGTGCCCGATCTGGTGGACGCAGACGTGGTCGAACCCCATCCTGATCCGCTCCTCGATTGTCTTGATATGCGCCTCCGGGTCCGGGCCGCAGACCACATGCTTTGCCACGTCCTCCGGTGTCACCATCTTCGCCACCTGCTCGTAGTGTGTCGGCGTGGGGAGAAGCCGGTTGAGTTCTCCGGTGTTTGCTGCGATGGGCCACTGCTCGTAGGCCGTCCTCTGCCCTTCCTCCTCGGTCTCTGCCCAGCAGACCGAGATCTCGACGTATGCCGGTTTATCACCCCCTCCTGAGTCGCGGAAGACAATGAGGGTCTCCTCCGCGCTGCTGTCCGGGTTGATGAACCCATCGCCGACCCGCGCGGCCATGGATGCGCTGATCGGCCCTTCTGAGGCGATGTAGATCGGGGGGAGCTCATCCGGGAGCGAGAAGATCTGCGCGTTCTCGAGGGTGTAGAAGGCACCGTAGTAATCCTGCATCCCGCCCTTCCAGAGCAACCGGATCACCTCCACCGCCTCCTCGAGCATCTCGATCCTGACCGGCGCCGCCGGCCAGGGATCGCCGAAGATGTGCTCGTTGAGGTTCTCTCCAGAACCGAGGCCAAGGGCAAACCGCCCCGGCATCATCATGGCGGCGGTCGCGGCGGCCTGGGCGATGATGCCGGGGTGAATCCGCATCGTCGGGCAGGTGACGCCCGTCACCATCCGGAGATCCGCCGTAACCTGCGCTATGCCGCCGATGACACCCCAGACGAACGGGCTCTGCCCCTGCCTGCTCGTCCAGGGATGGTAGTGATCCGATATCATGGCAAACGCAAACCCTGCATCTTCCGCCTGGCGGGCGCTGCAGACGAGTTCCGAGGGGGCGTGCTCCTCGCATGCCAGTTTATAGCCGATCTCGACCATCCATCATCACATCCGTGCCGCCGCCCACCTCCGGCATCTCACGGGATATAGGTTTCCCCGCCCCGGCACCAGATAAATAGAACTCTTGCCATACTGTACTGCATGGCAACACCCACTCTCCAGGTGGCGCTCGATCTCCTCGAGCTCGATCGCGCGGTTGAGATCGCAGATGAGGCGGTCCGCGGCGGTGCGGACTGGATTGAGGTCGGGACACCCCTGATCAAGAGCGAGGGGATGCAGGCTGTACGGACGCTCCGGGAGCGTTTTCCCGGTCATGAGATCGTCGCGGACATGAAGATCGCCGATACCGGCGCCGTCGAGGTGGAGATGGCGGCAAAGTCCGGCGCCAGCGTCGTCTGCATCCTCGCCGATGCCGACGATGCCGTGATCGTCGAGGCGGTGCGCTCCGCCCGCAGGTACGGCGTCCGGCTGATGGCCGACCTCATCAACGTCGCCGACCCCGTCGCCCGGTCGCGGGAACTCGCCGCACTCGGCGTCGACTACATCAACGCCCATGTCGGCATCGACCAGCAGATGATCGGCAGGTCGTCGCTCGACCTCCTCCGCCGCCTTGCCGGGGAGGTGGGCACGCCCATCGCCGTTGCGGGCGGCCTCGATGCACAGACCGCATCCGAGGCGGTCGCCGCCGGCGCCTCGGTCGTCATCGTGGGCGGAAACATCGTCAAGGCCGCCGACGTGACCGGGGCGGCGCGGCGGATCAGGGAGGCCATCGACCGGCCCGAGATCCGGCCACGTGAGGAGGAGAGCCCGGACGCCGCCATCCGCCGCCTCTTCGAAGCCGTCTCAGCACCAAACGTCACCGATGCCATGCACCGGAAGGGCGCGATGGCGGGGATCGTCTCCATCTGCGGCAGGGTGAAGGCGGTCGGCCGGGCGGTGACCGTCCGGACCCTCGCCGGCGACTGGGCAAAACCTGTCGAGGCGATCGACGTCGCCGCTCCGGGGGATATCCTCGTCATCAGAAACGAGGGAAGGACGGACGTCGCTCCCTGGGGCGAACTCGCCACCCACTCCGCGAAGAACCGGGGGATCGCGGGCATCGTGATCGACGGGGCGGTGCGGGATGTGGACGACATCCGGGAGATGGGGTTCCCGGTCTTTGCCACGGCGACCGTCCCGAACGCCGGCGATCCGAAGGGTCTTGGGGAGATCAACGCCGAGATCGTCTGTTGCGGGCAGGAGGTGCGGCCGGGCGACTGGATCGTCGCCGACGAGAGCGGGGTCGTGGTGGTCCCCCGGGAGCGCGCCTACGAGGTCGCACGCAGAGCCATGGAGGTCAGGAAGAACGAGGAGCGGATCCGCGAGGAGATCCGGCGCGGTCGGACGCTCTCGGAGGTCTCAGAACTCCTGAAATGGGAGAAACGGCGCTGATCGGGTGCGGCATGGTTCTCTCGGGATCGCCATCGAGCCCGGGAAGGAGAGCACCTCAACGGCCGCCGCCGTAGAACTGGACCCTACATCCGTTTATCTATCCGGCGCGTTGCGGGCAGGGTCCACCTGTTCTGCAAGGGCTGGGCAGAGAGCCCGGGAGCGCCCCGGGCTCCTGCGTGAGTTATCTGAATAACGATGCCTTGAGGAGTTCCCCGCCGCGGGCGAGGATCTGCCGGACGGCGTCCTCGACCTGATCCACGCGCAGGATCAGGACAGCCGCGTCTTTTCCCGAGTAGGCGTATGCATACTCGATATTGATCCCGGCGTCCCCGAGGATCGACGCGATATCCGAGAGGCCGCCGGGCTCGTCGCGCATCTTCACGCCGATGACGTCGGTGAACGAGACGCGGAACCCGAGATCGGTCAGCGTCCGGTATGCGTCCTCCGGTCGGTCGACGAGCGCGCGGACGACCCCGAACCCGTTTGCCTCGGCGATACTGAACGCAAAGATATTGATCCCTGCATCCCGCAACGCTCCGGCGACGGCCGCGAGGCGCCCCGGGCGGTTCTCCGAAAAGATCGAGATCTGTTTGACGATATACGAATCTTCCATTATAACGACCTCCTATCGACAACTTTCTTCGATTTGCCTTCAAACCGCGGTAGAGTACCCGGTTCGACCAGTTCGACGTCCACGCTCACGTTCAGCGAGCTCCGCAGGCGGTGCTCCACCGTCTTCTTGATCACCATCAGTTCGGTGATCTTGTCGGAGAACACCTCCTCGCTCACCTCCACCCGGACGAGCATGGAATCGAGCGCACCCTTGCGGTCGACGACGATCTGGAAATGCTTGCCGACCCCGGGGATCTCGAGGAGCGCGTGCTCCACCTGTGACGGGAAGACGTTGATGCCCCGGATGATCAGCATGTCGTCCACCCTCCCGCGGATCCGGCCGATGCGCGGATGTGTCCGCCCGCAGGGGCAGACCCCGTCCTCGACGGCGGTAAGGTCGCCTATCCGGTACCGGACCATGGGGAGCGCCTCTTTCTGCAGCATGGTGATCGTCAGTTCGCCCTGTTCCCCGGGCCCGAGCACCTCGCCGGTCGCGGGGTCGATGATCTCGACGAGGGCGAGGTCGCCCCAGATGTGGATCCCCTTCTGCTCGGTGCACTCGGTGAACATCGGCCCGGAGAGTTCGCTCGTCCCGTAGATGTCGTAGGCGCGGATCCCGAGCCAGTCCTCGATCCTGGTCCGCATCTGTTCCGACCAGGGTTCGGCGCCGAGGATGCCCATGCGAAGGTCGGTGTCGTTCTTGATCGAGACGCCCATCTTCTCCGCCACCTCGCCGATGTGAAGGAGGTAGGAGGGGGTGCAGGCGATGGCGGTGACGCGGAGATCCTGCATCAGTTCGATCTGCCGCTCGGTGTTCCCGACGCTCGTCGGAAGGACGGTCGCGCCGACCCGTTCGGCGCCGTAGTGGGCGCCGAGGCCGCCGGTGAAGAGGCCGTAGCCGTAACTCACCTGGATGACGTCGCCCCGCCCGAGACCGCAGGAGGAGAACGCCCGCGCGAGCGACTCGCTCCAGTTCTGGATATCGCGTTCCGTGTACCCGACGACCGTCGGTTTTCCGGTCGTCCCGGAGGAGACGTGGTACCTGACCAGTTCGTTCTGTTCGGCGGTGAAGATCTTGTCCGGGTAACCGTCCCGCAGGTCGCTCTTGTACATGAACGGGAGTTTCGCCACATCCTCAAGTGTCTTGATGTCGTCGGGATGGACCTGATGCTCCTTCATCCGGCGCCGGTAGAAGTCGTTGAAACTGTAGAGCCGGTACACCAGGGATTTCAGGAGTTTGAACTGGAGCCGCTTCAGTTCGTCGAGCGGCATCTCTTCCGTCCGCGGGTTCCACGGCGCCATCAGATCGCCCCCCGCCGGTCGATGACCCGTTTCGCCTTCCCCTCGAACCGGGGGAGCGATCCCGGCTCCACCAGTGTCACTGCCGTCCGGAGGCCGAGCGTATTGTGGAGTGCGTCGGAGATCTTCTTCTGCATGCGGGCAAGGTCCCGCAGTTCGCCGGAGAACCCTGCCTTGCTCATCTCTACTTCGATAGTCATCTCATCCAGATGTTTGACGCGATCAATATATACGATGAACTGCTCCCCGACCTCCGGGAGGGCCCGCAGCACATGCTCGATCTGGGACGGGAAGACGTTGATACCCCGGATGACCAGCATATCGTCGCTCCGGCCCGTGATCCGCGCGATCTTCTGCCCGCGCCCGCAGGCGCACTCCTCATCCATCAGCCGGGTCACGTCGCCGGTCCGGTAGCGGATGAGCGGCAGGGCCTCTTTGACGAGCGGCGTGATGACGAGTTCGCCGCGCTCCCCGGGAGCGAGCCGCTCGCCGGTCTCCGGGTCGATGATCTCGACGAGGTAGCAGTCGTGCCAGATGTGAAGTCCGTCTCTCTCCGGGCACTCGAACGCCACGCCGGGACCGTACATCTCCGAGAGCCCGTAGCTGTCGTAGGCCTTCACCCCGAGACGCCGTTCGAGTTCGCTGCGCATGCTCTCCGACCAGGGTTCGGCCCCAAATATTCCGATCCGGAGAGAATCGAGCGTCTTTCCCATCGACTCGGCCACCTCGGCGAGGTGGAGGGCGTAACTTGGCGTGCAGTGGATGGCGGTCACCCCGAAGTCCTCGATCATCTCGATCTGGCGGCGGGTGTTCCCGGTCGCGCTCGGGATCACGGTCATCCCGATCTTCTCGGCGCCGTAGTGGAACCCGAGCCCCCCGGTGAAGAGGCCGTAGTTGACGGCGTTCTGAAAGACGTCGTCCTCTCCAAGGCCGATCATCGTCATGTTCCGCGCGATCAGCTCCGACCAGTTCTCCAGATCCTGCCGGGTGTAGCCGACGACGGTCGGTTTGCCCGTCGTGCCTGAGGTGGTGTGGATCCGGACGATCTTTTTCAAGGGAACCGCGAAGAGGCCGAACGGGTAGCCGGCCTGGAGCTCCTTTTTGTAGGTGAAGGGGAGTTTCTCCACGTCGTCGAGCGTCTTGATATCGTCAGGCGAGACGCCCGCTTCTTTTAACTTTCTCTGGTAGAGCCCTACTTTCTGTGCCTGGGCCAGCGACCATTTCAGCCGTTTCAGTTGCAGATCTGCGAGTTCGTCTGGCCGGATCGTCTCCATCTCTCTATTCCAGAACATGGTATCCCATCGTTTTTTTCGCCGGTTATATGCCCGATATCGGGCTATGGTGCTTTCGGCGATGCTGCTCCGGCAGGCCGCCGGGCATACTTTACCGTTATATGAGCGGGCGATGCGGAAAAGGTTTGTCAATGCGTGGCATGTCACGCCGTGACACCCTCTTTCCCGGGCGGTCATGGCCTTTCTCCCCGGGGCGCCTCCGGAGCGTCCCCTTCAGATATCCGCGTCGTGAGGCGGCGGCACAGCCGGCCCGCCGGCCGCTCCGCTCCCCGTACCCCGATAGTGTGTACTCCCTGTATCCGGGAGATTCGATGCATTAATCACTAAAAGCAGCCCAATACTCATTTCTGGAGCGATCAGATGGCAGCGACGGAACCCTGGCTCCCCGTCTTCGGCTACGGGGGACACATCAAGGCGACGACCCATGAGCTCATCATCGCGCGCGGGAGCGATATCCAGCGCTATCCCATACAGTCGGTGAAGCACCTCCTGGTCGTCGGCGGGCATACCCTGCACACCTCGGCGGTGACGAACCTCCTCAAAGCCGGCGCTGCCATCACTATCTTCGATATCGACGGCACGCCCGTCGGCCACCTCTATCCTTATGGCTACCGGCCGGACGGGTCGGTGCGCCTCGCCCAGGAGCGTGCCGGCCCCCACCGGTTCGCTCAGCCGCTCGCGCGGGCCGCCCTCCAGTCGAGGCTCCTCCTCCTCGAGGAACTCTACGACCACACCGGGCACGACATCTTCTACGCCGGAGAACTCGACTTCCTCCACCAGGCCCGGGAAGAACTCTCGGTCTCGGTCACGATGGAGAACCTGCGCCGTCTCTCCCGCCTGACCGCTGATATGTACTACGAGATCCTCTCCCGCACCCTCCCGCCGGAACTTGGGTTCCGCCGCAGGACAAGCCGCCCATACCTCGACCCGGTCAACGCGATGTTTTCGTTCGGGTACGCGATGCTGTATGGCAACTGCTGCGTCTCGGTGATCGGGGCGGACCTCAATCCCGACCTCGGCATGCTTCATGAAGGGGCGGGGAGTTTCATCCACGACCTCATCGAACCGCAGAAAGCCTCGATGGTGGATCGCGTCGTCATCCGGTTTGCCCGTGAAGAGATCACAAGCGCGGATTACGAATGCGGTGAAAAGCGGTGTTATCTGGGCAGCGATCTCTCCGCCCGGTTGAGTGCGGCACTCCGCGACTCCATCGACCAGAACCGTATCGACGCGCAGGTGCGCATCGTGCTGGATGCGCTCCTTTCAAACGCCGAGTTTCATGTGCTGTACTGGTAGTTGCCCCGCTGGATGGTGAACTCGGGATAGGCGGCAAGAGGGATCTCCTGCTGGACGAGATCCCTGATGACGACCCGGGGACACCCGTACAGCATGGAGACGAACTTATCGAGGATGACCGGGTCGGCGGTTGCGGTGATCAGCACCCTCCCGTCGGGAAGATTCATCGCCTCGCCGCCGACGCCGAGGTTGGTGGCGATCCTCTTGATACATGCGCGGAACCCGACGCCCTGCACCCTGCCCGAGACCCGGATCTCGATCGTTTTCACAGCCAGTGCTCCTGAATGATTCGTATGGACATATCCAGTTCGTCGTAGACCTCGTCCCGGATCGTCGAGTCGCGGATGTTGAGCGCCTCGCTCACCGCCAGATCGAGGATCTCCCTTGAACGGTCTTCGTACCGCTCCGCGTAGATACGGCACGCCATATCGCCGAGCACGAACGCCCGCCGCGAGAGCGGCCTGATGATCCGGGCCTCTTCGAGCGCGCAGAGCAGCATCCTGTCCGCAACCTCCTGCTGTCCTGCGCCCCGGGCGATGAGGTAGAGCTCCGTGTAGTAGGCCGCCCGCTTCGCCCTGTCGGGTGCCGCACGGATCGCTCTATCGAGCGCGACCATGTCTTTGGTGGTGTACTCGCCGTTCCGGATCTTGTCCCGGCAGTTGAGGATCTTGGCGTAGACTGTGTTCTTCCAGGACGGGGGCATGGTCTGCTCGAGCTGGACCGTCAGGTTATACCGGATCCTGTCGTCCTCGATGGCGGAGACGATATCGGTCGCACGCTCCCGGGCGGCGGGCTTCCCGCTTGCCCGGTAGAACGAGAAGAGCATCTGGGCCATCCGCTGCTGCGTCATGGCGGTGATGAACGGGATCTGGACGTAGCCGGCGGTCTGCTCCATGCCGTTTAACAGTTCCTCGATCTCCTCTTCGTCGCCGTATGTCTCGGCGAACTGTGCTACGTCAAAGAGCATCGAGAGCCGGACGTAGGGGAAGGGGATGTTCACGACGGTATGGCACATCGACGAGAGGATATCTTTCCTCTGTGCGGGTTCGCTGACCATATCGAAGACCGCCGCCAGAGCGTCCACGTACTCGACCGGGTCATCGATCTTGCCGACCTGCTCCATCGCCCACTCGACGTCCTTCTCCTGCCGGTTTACGGCGCAGAGACTTCGCGCGGCGTAGATCAGGTTCTTCCTGATGAATGCCTCCCGCTCGCTCCGTATGGCATCAAGTGTCTTCTGCGCCTCGGCGAGGTACTCCCTGGCCGCATCGTGATCGATCCCGGCCATGAGTCCGGCAAGGTCGGAGAGCATGATGGCGCGGACGGCCGGATCGGAGAGGTCGCCGATGGTCTCGTGGAGCCTCCGGATGATCGCCTCGGCCCGCTCAACATCTTCGAGGGCCGAGTAGGCGCTCACGATCCGGTACATCCCGGTGTAGCGTGCATAGGTGTCGCTGGTGTGCTCGAAGAGCCGATACATCAGTTCGAGCACCGGCCGCGCCGCTGCCCCTCCTTCGATCCCTTCGAGCAGGTACGCCGTCACCTCATAGGGGTCGGCCGAGTCGAACTCCTTCGTGTAATCGGTGAAGAACGTGAGGACCCGCTGGATCATGGCGGTCCGCTCGTATTCGCCGCTGATCTCCAGGGAGAAGAGCGACATGGGCGCAGCAAAGATCGGGCTCGCGTAAGCCTGCGTGTACTCGAGCATGATATCGACGTAACTTGCTATCTTGATCGATATCTCCTCGTTTGGGGTGCTGGCCTTGAGGAGGTCGAGCGCGATCTCGAACGGTTCCATCATGCCGTCGAAGACCTGCGCCTTCCCCCGGGAGAGCTGGTCCGCCACCTGCAGGCTCCCGACCCGGACGTAGCCCTCGATGAGGGGATCGGCCAGCTGCCGTTGCAGGGCCGGGTCGGCGATCTGGGAGAGGATCTGGCCCGCCTCGTCCAGCGCCTGGAGCGAGAGCTGTTCGATCCCGTACATGATCAGGCCGTGGACGACCTTGCCCATCGCAAAGAGGCAGTAGTCCCGCTCCAGGAGAGACGTGGAGAGGACCCGCATCCCGTGGAGCAGGTCGAGGTCGCCGTCCTCAACGGCGAGCACGGCAGCCTGGTCGACGATACCCCCCATCGCCTCTGCCCGGGCCCGCTGATCCACGATCTCACAGGTGAGTCCGGTCGCGTGCCGGAGGAGGTCCCGGTCTTTCCGGGCGACGCCGACCCGCGCCATCTCGACGGCGATGGTCGAGATGGCCTGTTCGCGGAGACCCTGTTCCCCGATCTGGCTCACGAGATCTACGAGAGCCGACGGCTCTTTCTGGCGGACGAATCCCCGCTCGATCAGGATGCTGTTGCACTCGAGAAGCAGGGTGTCCTGTGCGCGGTGCGAGCCCGCGAGTTCCTTGATGGCCGGTACGTGCCTGACGACCTCATCGAAGTCGTACTCCTTGCAGAAGTCGGTCACCGCCTGGTGAACCAGCGAATCGGCGATCTCGATATCCAGTGTGGCGAGGATGTTCTCACGGACGAGCCCGATCTCGTCGCGCCGGACACCCTCCTTGATCAGGCGGACACTGGTGTCGAAAAACTGGGCGTTGATCCTCTGTGCACTGCTGCTGGCCTTCTTCATGACCTCGATTGCGTAATAGAAGTCGCCCATGCGGGAGAGCGCGTCGGTGATCTGCCGGTAGAGCTGGGCCGCTTTCGCGGCGTCGCAGGTCTCGTCGATCAGCGGCGTGATGTCGAGGAGGACGGTCGGGTTGCCGCTCTTCTCGACGACAGCGATCCCGGAGAGGACGATCTCCTCGATGGGAAGCTGACCTTCTCCCGCGCCCCGGGCGTTGAACTCGAAAGCCTTCTCAAGGTACCAGCGCTCCCCGCTCCGCTCGGCCTTCTTTAAGAGTTCGAGGACGAGGGTCTGGCCGGCCCACGGTTTTTCGTCGTCGATCCTGAGCAGTCTGGTGTATACCTGCTTCCTGTCCCGCTGGCGGTCAAGGAGCTGCTCGGTCAGGATCGCGAGGACTTCCGTGCGCCGCTCTTCGGGGAGATCCGGGAGAGCGTCGAGGATCTGTTCGATGTCGGAGATCTCTTTCTTCAGCGAGGATTTCCAGGTGGCGTCCACGATGTCGGCGATCGAGTTGGTGCGCCGGATCTTCTGGTTGATCTCGGTGGCACTTCTGAGCCCCCGGATCACAAGGTCGATATCCCCGGCCTCAATGCCGGAGCCGGCAATCGCACGGGCCACGTCGGCGTGGAGTTGCGACTGCCGCGATATGTCGCCGATCTCGGGGAGCATCTGGAGGGCTTGCTGCATGATCTCGACGTTCTGATGCTTCTGCCCGAACCGGATGAAAAGCGGGATGATCTCGGAGAGGATGGCCGAACGGTATTTGCGGATGCTGATCTTATTGAATGCCTCTCCAGCTTTTTCGATATAGTGGATGTCGCCGGATTCAACCCCGGCCTCGACGAGATCACGGGAGATCCGGGCGAGGATATCTGATTGATGGCTCTTGCGGTCGAGTTTGTCGACCAGGGTGAATATCGCCGCAAACCACGCTTCGTCCTTCTTCTCGCTATAGATGGCGGCGGCACGTTTTGCGAGTTCGAATATCTCTTCTCTGGTCGGTTCAACGAGCTGGCTCAAGAGTTCAGGCTGGCCTTCGCTGAACGCCGCTTCGACCAGGGCGGCGTTCATCTGCTCGTAGAGCGATCGCTTCTCCTTCCTCGTCTGGGTCTCTGATATGTCCGAAACCACCTTTTCAAGCTCACGCAGATCGCCAGAAGAGATAGCGGAGTTGATCTTCTGTTTTATCTGTACCTTTCCATCCATTTTGATCAGCGCTCTCCCGTGGGTTCTGCATCATGCATGTCCATTATCGGATATATAGATTGCCCCCCTCCCACAAGAATGCTTTTCAATGAATTTGGAGAGTTCCCCTAAAATTACAGGGAGACGGTGGATGATAGCAGTCATCCCGTGCACCGGGTACGGGACTGTGGCGGGGGGGTGATCCCGCGGGTGGAGGGGTGGGGGTCTGTCCCCCGCCGATGGATGTGGGTGCCCGGGGTCGCTCCCGGCTCTAACGAGCCGTCGCCGCCATTATCTCCTTGTACATGGCGTCCGCGACGGCCGGGTCCTTTGCCTCGATCATGATCCTGATCATCGGCTCCGTGCCCGATGCCCGCACCAGCGCCCAGACATTCTCCCTGACGATCTTGATGCCGTCGATCTTCTCGATCGTCTCTCCCGCGAACGCCTCTTCGACGGTACGGACCAGCCCTGCCGGGTCGGCGGTATGGTATTTCTCCTTGACCAGGTGGTATGCAGGGAGTTCGTCGACGATGTCCGAGAGTTTCCTGCCCTTGTGGCTTGCGAGCACCGCGACCATCATGGCGGCGGTCATGCCACCGTCCCGGCAGAACTGGTGGTCGGGATATATCAGCCCGCCGTTTCCTTCACCGCCGAACGAGACCTTCTTGCCTTCGCTGATCAGTTCGATCATCCTTCTTGCGACATAGATGCTCCCGACGGGGGTGTAGTCGACGGTGCAGCCGTGCTTCGTTGCGATATCCTGTATCAGCCGGGAGGTGGCGACCGGGGTGACGACGAGCCCGCCGCTGTTTCTTGCGCAGACATAGTCCTCGATGAGACCGAACTCGTAGTTCTCTTCTATATAGCGTCCTTTGGTATCGACGAAGACCGCCCGGTCTGCGTCGCCGTCGTGCGCCACCCCGAAGTCGGCGCCCGTGGCGAGCACCATCTCCGAAAGGGGCTGCAGTCCTTCGGGGGTCGGCTCAGGCATCCGGCCCGGGAAGGTGCCGTCGAGCCTGCCGTTGATGGTATGGACCCGGCACCCCATCCTGGAGAGGATGATCGGGGTCGTGAGCGCCGCGGGCCCGGATCCGGGGTCGACGACGACGGTCATGCCCTTGCCGATGCCTTCCGGGAAGTGGTTCACGACGGCCTCGATGTACTCCTCCAGCCGGTCGGGTGCGGCGCTCTCGCTGCCGACGCCGTCCCAGTCGGCCACATCGAACTCCTCAGCGAAGTACCGGCCTTCGAGTTGGATGATCTCCTCATCGGACATCTCGGTGCCGTCGGCCTCGATGATCTTGACGCCGTTGTACTCGGGCGGGTTGTGGGACGCGGTGATCATCGCGCCGCCGGCAAACTTGTTGGTCTTGATGATGTACTGCAGCGCCGGGGTGGGGAGGACACCCATGTCCACCACGTCGCACCCGGTCATCAGGAGCCCGGCTTTGAGGGCATGGGCCAGCGCTTCGCCGGACGTCCGTGTGTCTCTGCCGACCGCGATGGTGCCTTTCCTCATCGATCCAAGCGCTGCACCTACCTTGAGGACGAGGGCGGGCGTCATCGTCTCCCCGATCACGCCCCGCACGCCGTTCGTTCCAAACATCTGTTTTCCGTTTCGCATCCCGTCACTTCTCCACGTTGTGTAATTCCCGCTTCAGTCTGTCGATGGCGTTTGCAGCGGCGGCGAACGCCTCCTGTCGGTGTTCTGCAAGTATTGCAAGATATGTTATATCTTCTCCGGCATAGAGTCGCCCTTTGCGGTGGTAGAACCGTGCGCCGATGATCCCCGGGACGGCTTCCATCTCTTTCTGGATGCTCTCCGCCACGGCGTCGACGGTCTCGTCAAAGTCCATGTATTCAGTCCGGTCGTCTCCCGACCATTCCCTGACGATCCCGTTGAACGTGAGGATCGCTCCGGCGTGAGAGACGCCGTACTCGCGTTTCAGTTCCCTGACCAGCCCCTCGACGGTGTAGTAGTCCTCGAACCGGTCGAGTGCGGCGATCACCTCTTCGACCGAAGGGTTGCGGAGCACGACGTTCTCGCTCTCGAGGTCGCCGATCACGACCCTCGGGAATGGTCTGGACTTGAATCCCTCGAGTATGGCGTACTCGACCCCGGCGTTACAGAGGATATCCAGAGTGGTGTTGAGATCGTTCTCGCGCCTGGTGATGACTGACTTCTCCTCGTCGACACCGCCGGATATAGCAGCATGCGATTCATAATACAAGGTGGTGTCCTTTCCGGGCTCGAGCGAAAAGCCGTGGTGTCCGAGGTGTTTGATCGCTCCGACGGCTCCGTGCGCGGAAAGCGCACTGATCAGGTTCCTTATGAACGTTGTCTTTCCGGCGTTCGAGCGGCCGACGATCTGTATGATCTTCATTCTTCTTCCTCTCCTTGGTTCTGTACTTCTGGCTCCTCTGTTTCCTGGGTCTCGCCTTCCTGGCCGGGCCGGGCCTTCAGGATGACCGAAGCCGCCTCGGCCACGCCCCGCATCACCTCGGTGATCCGGTCCTCGACGTCTATCTCGTCGTCGAGGTTCAGGCTCGTCCCTTCCACCTCCAGCAGGAACCGGGCGACCTCGCTTGCCTCAAAGAGGATCTCGTCGAGTTCCTCCGCGGTGAAAAAACCGCACATCGCCCCGTAAAAGAATGTGGCCCCGGCTTTCTTCACCTTCTTCTTGAACGAACTCCTGGCCTGGTTGACCGCCTGCGGGGAGTAGGTGTCGACCATGAACGGGCAGAGCTCGGGGAGGTTCTCACCGATGAACGTCATCTCCGAGCCGCTGGTGGTCTTGAAGTCAGCGCAGAGGCGCGCTATGGCCCACTCGCGGGCGGTGATGTGGGTGTGTTTGCGCAGGAACTGGTTGACCCGCTGGTAGGTGGCGCCGTCTACCTTCTTGAATTTCTGATACTTGTTTGGGTCTTTGATGCTGTCAGGTTCTTCCATTTTACCTACCTCTTGTTGGTGTTGCTATTTCAATAAGGCTGGTTATGCGGCGGCGGTTCAAAAGAGGCCGGATGCGTCGCCGGGATTGGGTGGCTGTGCGGGTGCTGCCGGCGTCACGATTGCCTCGATTATCATATAGCATCATATGGTTTATACTTGCCTCTCTGGATCGGGGTGCGAGGCGGTGATCGGGGCCTCAGGGCGCGATGTAGTCCTATTTGGGGCACAATAATGGCTCCGGGGGTCGGTGATGGTTGATGTCTGGGCTGTGGCCGGGCTTTGGGGGTGTTTTGATTGCGGTGGGCCGGGCGTTGCTCCGGGAAATTGCGCTCCCATCGAAGATTTTCGGTCTTCCCGGTCTTGGCGTTCGCATCTGTGTGTTCAACGTCTTGCTCTAAGGTGGAGGAATGAGTGATCGTGTTCTTCGCGATTTGCGCTCAACAAGGTCCAGATTCCACTTCTGCGGAGCGTCGCGGCCCGTACTTGGTGTGGGTTTGATTGAAGTGGGTGGCGAAAGCCGTGCGAAGGGCACATTGCGCCGATTACGACGAAGTGCAGTTTGGTGGGTGGGGCAACATCTCTTCAGCGGGGATCGGGGCAATCTGGCGTTTACTCGAGGTCTGGTCCGTGCCAAACGCTGCTCCCTTGCGTTCTGATGGTTATTCAACCTCTCTTTCCGGGATCACGGTGGCCTGACGTTCTGTGGGTGGCCATTGAGATCCGCCGGCCTCATATCGCGTTTTTGGGCCTCGATCGTGCTTGTATCCATAGTTGTGGTTACCGTGGGGTGTGATCTGGCGTTTATGCTCTTCTGTGGGGGTCATTTATATGTGGGTGGGGGGTGGGGGTCGCGTGGCGCCTCTTCTGTCTCCGGGCCGTTCACTTTCTCCCCGCGCGGTAAGGGGTTCATATACCTGAACGGGGACGTATTCTGTGGGGTTTGCTTCCCCGCCCCACCTGGGGTGCAGCCCACCATACCTCCTACTCCGACACAGTCTGCATCACCTGATACCTACTTTTTTAGGTGCCTGGGGCGTCTGGTGTTCCTGCGATGTTTGGGGGCGTTTCGGGTTTTTTGGAGTGTTCTACGGGTCGCCGTCCGGGCTGGCTTGTCTCCGATGGGGTCGGTTCTGTTGTTTCCTGGCATTCGCCTGGCTGTGTGTGATCTGGGGATCGGCGGGTACCCCTGGTTTGGGTGTCACTTCCCTGGTGGCGGTTCTCCTGGTTGTGTGTGGGGGCCATCTCTCCTGGGTGGGTGGCCGGGTTCTGTGGTGGTACAATGTATTGCGGGGAATAGGCATTTACCGCAATTTTGATATGCTCCGCTATTTAATGTATTGTACAATGGAAAATGCCTGTTTTTCGGAATGGCTGGATCGCTTCAGCAGTTACCTCCGGATGCGGAATTACTCGCCCCGGACCATCGAGAAGTACCTGCAGACCATCCGGCGCTTCGCCCGATACGCCTGGTTACGGCAGAATACGGATGGAGTCGCGTTCGATGACGCTATGTTCGAGAGCGCTCCGCTGGATGCGAACGTCAACGTCTCTGCGGCCCTTGTCACCGATTTCTTCTCCTATCTTGCAGAACAGCAGGATTACAAGCCCAAGACTCTCCACCGGATGATCTCGACGCTTTCTTCGTTTTACAAGTATCTCTACGTGCAGGGGGCCGTTGTCGCCGATCCGATGCTTGGGGTGGAACGGCCCCGGATCAAGAATCAGGAACTGAAATACCTCAAACACAGCCAGGTCATCCGCCTGCTCAACACTATCGAGAGCGAGCGCGATCGGCTGATCGTCCGCCTCATTTACGCCACGGGCGTCCGTGTTTCGGAACTCTGTGCGATATGTATCGAGGATATCGACTTCGAGGAGCAGACGATACGGGTAAAGGGTAAAGGAGACAAAATACGGACTGTTTTCATCGACGAAGAGACGCTCGACGAGATAAGCCAGTTCATCGGCAACAAGATCGAGGGGCCGCTCTTTGTGGGTCAACAGGGCAACCACATCTCCCCGCGGACCGTCCAGCATCTCTTCAAGCAATACGCTCCTCCCGGGATTACGCCGCATAAAATCCGCCATTCCTATGCGAGCGAGCTCTATCGCCGGTCAAAGAACCTCCGTGTCGTGCAGGAGAACCTGGGGCACTCCTCCATCAAGACGACCGAGATCTACCTGCACACCGACATCGACGAGCGTAAACGCGTCTATCAGCAGTATTTCCCGCTCTCGAACGGAAAACAGGGGGAGTGATCGGGTCCTCCGGGCGATCCGGATAAACCGTATGATGCTATATGTGTGTTGGCCGGCATGACATTCTCCGGTGCAGGCGTGCCGGGCACGGTTCCTGGGTGCCTGAACTAGTTTATTGTCGTGGTTCTCATATCGAGGGGCAGGGATGTATCTGCTGAACTCACTTCCGTGTCTTCCCCAAAATGCCTCTCTCCTTTCTCGGAAGAACATTTTATCGCTTTATCTCTCTTTTCTTCTCCCCCGGGAACACTCAAATAACACTTGAGTATCTTATCCTGCCGCATGCGTTACATCGTCACGGGGGGGCGGGGTTCATCGGGTCCAACCTCGCAGAGCGGCTGGCATACGACGGCCACGAGGTCGTGATCGTCGACGATCTCTCCGCAGGGAGGTGGGAGAATATCGATCATCTCCTGGTTCATCCCCGGGTGACGTTCGTCGAAGGGAGCGTCACCGATCTCGACCTCCTGATGGAGATCTTCCCGGATGCGGACGGCATCTTCCACCAGGCGGCCATCGCTTCGGTTCCCCGATCCGTGGCAGACCCCCTGGAGGCGAACGAAGTGAACGTGACCGGAACCCTGAACGTTCTCTGGGCTGCAAAGGAGTGCAACGTCCCGACGGTTGTTGCGGCTTCCACCTCAGCGATTTACGGCGACGACCCGACCTTCCCCAAGTGTGAGACAATGGTGCCGAGGCCGCTCTCTCCGTATGCAGTCGCGAAACTCGCGGGAGAACATTACGGGAAGATCTTCACCGATCTCTACGGTGTCAGGACGGTATTCCTGCGCTACTTCAACGTCTTCGGGCCCCGACAGGATCCGAACTCCGAGTATGCAGCGGTGATCCCGAAGTTCATCACCCGCCTGCTCGGGGATAAGCCGCCGATCATCTACGGCGATGGAGAGCAGACCCGGGACTTCATCTTCGTCGCCGACGTGGTGCGGGGGAACGTCCTGGCGATGGAGAGCAACGCCTCCGGCGTCTTCAACATCGCCGGGGGCAGCCGGATTAGCCTGAACCATCTTGCGTCCATTCTCGCGGAGATCACCGGCATACACCACCGGCCGATATACGAACCCCCGCGGCCGGGGGACGTGCGCGACTCCCTCGCCGAGATCGCCCGGGCGAGGGAGGCCTTCGGGTTTGCTCCGCGCTCCACGCTTGAAGCGGGGCTCCGCGAGACAGTGGCGTGGTTCCGCGACGGCGGCCGATAACCGTTCCTGGCAACCCGGCTGATCGATCCGGGGCCGCCCTGCTCCCGGAGACGGCAGGTGCAGGAACCTATATCTAGTTACTCCACAGTAGGAGGGGGCGAGGTACAGACGTATGCCCCAATTGGTTACACCGGAGATGCCCCGCAAGGGTGATGGCAGAGATTCGTCACGGGCGTACAGCGACATCGCCACGGAGGGTCTGTACGACCCGGCAGCCCTCAACAACATGGGTGTGGCGCTTGAACGGCAGGGACGCTACGAGGAAGCGCTCGCTGCATTCAGCGCAGCAATTGTCTGCGACAACGATGATGTCTACGCCTGGAACAACCGGGCGGTGATCCTCACCCGGCTCGACCGACCGTGGGAAGCAGCGCTTGCGTGCAGGCGGGCGCTCGCGATCGACCAATCGTGCATCTTTGCCCTGGTGACATACGGCATGGTGCTTGGTCGGCTCGGGAACTACCACGAGGCTGAGAATGTTCTTGCGATGGCCGAAGACCTCGACCCCCAGGCCCGGGCTCTCTACCCGGGGAACTCGACGATGACCCGGACCTGACCGGGAAGTTCACTCTTTTTCCCCGGGATGGGGGCGATACACCGCAAGGTGCGATACGGTTCTTCTTACGATACACCCGGCCGGGGACCCATGGCCCGGTCCGTCGTCACGCTCCGATCTCGCCGGTTCCCCCGTACCCCCGGGATAACCTTACGCTTTTATCCTCCCTGCCTGCATAGAGTATACAATTGAGTGCCTCCGGCACGGAGTCGATCCCATGAAGACGCTCATACTTGCAGGCGGGAGCGGCACCCGCCTTTTCCCGCTCTCAAGGGAACACTACCCAAAACAGTTCATCCCGCTTGTCGACGACGAGTCGCTCTTCCAGAAGACCGTGAAGAGAGCGCTCCTCTTCTCCTCGCCGCAGGAGATCGCCATCGTCACGAACACCGATCACCGGTTCCTGGTCCGTGACCAGCTCGCCGCCATCGGGTGCGACTGCCGTGTCCTGGTGGAGCCGGTGGGCAAGAACACCCTGCCGGCGATCTACTACGGCGCCCGCGAGATCACCCGGGACGGGCCGGACACGGTCGCTGTCCTCCCCTCGGATCACCTGATCACCGAGCCCGGCCCGTTCCTGGACGCGTTCCGCCGGGCGGAGCGACTTAGCAAGGACTATTTGGTGGTCTTTGGGGTGCGGCCGACCTCGCCGCACACCGGATACGGCTATATCCGCCCCGGTGAGTCTCTCGGGGAGGGCTCGCTCGTGGAGGCCTTCGTCGAGAAGCCCGATCTCGAGACCGCCGGGCGGTACGTCGCCGATGGCTACCTCTGGAACTCCGGCATGTTCTGTTTTGATTCCGGCCTCTTCCTCTCCGAGTGCGAGACGTGCTCACCGGAGGTGGCCCGGGCGTTCGAGCAGCCCCTCGAGGAGGCGTACGGCGCAGCCCCCGCCCTCTCCATCGACTACGGGATCATGGAGAAGACCCGGCGGGCGGCGGTGGTGCCGCTTGAATGCGACTGGAACGACGTGGGGAACTTCGATGCGCTTTACACCGCCCTCCCAAAGAACGGGAGCGGGAATGCGGTCAGGGGGGAGCATATCGGGATCGACTCCTCTGATAACCTGATCATCGCCGACCGCCTGGTCGCCACCGTCGGGGTTCACGACCTCGCCATCGTCGAGACGAAGGATGCGATCCTGGTCGCCGCCCGCGACAAGGCGCAGCGGGTGGGCGAGATCGCAAAAGCCCTCCATGAAAAGGGGGACTCGCGTGCCCTCTTCCACACGCAGGTCCACCGGCCCTGGGGCTCCTACACGAACCTGGAGGAAGGGCGGTCGTACAAGATCAAGCGGGTCACCGTCCCCCCGAACCGGCGGTTATCGCTCCAGATGCACCATCACCGCTCCGAACACTGGGTGGTCGTCACCGGGTGTGCCGAGGTGACGATCGGGGGCGTGACCTCGCTTCTGCGGAACGGCGAGTCAACCTTCGTCCCTGCGGGGACCGTTCACAGGCTCGCAAACCCCGGTCTCCTGCCGCTCGAACTGATCGAGGTCCAGATCGGGGAGTACACCGGCGAGGACGACATCGTCAGGTTCGAGGACGACTTCGATCGGGCATAAATCCTCTCATTTTTATTCAAGACACTCTCGTCGCTAAAAGGATCGGGCAATTATGCACTTATTAGTGAGACAATCATCCCGATGAGTATTGAATTTCTTTCATGCGAAATAAAATACACTAGCCGCCTGCTGAAAAGTCGAGCATCTTAGTAGGATCGCCAATGCCTTTTTACCGATGGTCGGCATCATGGGAGTGATGCCTCGATCCCGCACCATGATCCTCATCCTCGTAGCGGCGGTGGTGGTCGCCATCGCCATCGCTATCGGGATTCTCGCCGACTGGTTCTGGTTTGGAGCGGTCGGCTACGAGTCGGTCTACCTGACCGTATTAGTGGCACGGGTCGGTCTAGGGACGTTGGGGTTCCTGGTCTTCTTCGGGTTCTCGTACGTGAATGCCGCCTATGCCGCCCGGACCGCGGCGCGGGTCTTTGCGGCGGAGCCGAAGCCGCCGCTCGTTGCAGGGCTCGTCGCGGCCGCAGGGGGGCTGATCGCGGGACTCGTGCTTGCGGGCGCCTGGGAGACGGTGCTTCTCTACCTGAATCAAACGCCGTTCGGTGTGGAGGATCCGATCTTTGGCATGGATATCGGGTTCTATGTCTTCTCGCTCCCGTTCTACACGCTCGTCGTAAATTTCCTGCTGTGGCTCTTCCTCTTCTCGGCCCTGCTCGCCGCAGCCTCGTTCCTGATCCGGGCGCTGGGGATCGAGTTCGAACCGGGGGTGCAGCCCTCGGTGACCGTCGAGCCGCTCGGGTGGCGGCAGTACGCCCGGCGGCTCCTCCCGCACATCTCCGTCCTCCTCTTCCTGACATTCATAGCACTCGCCGCCAGGCTCTGGCTGGCACGGTACGGCATCCTCTTCTCGACGACCGGGACCGTCCACGGTGCCGGGTACACGGCGGTCAACGTCACCCTTCCAGTGCTGACGGTATTAGCGGTCCTCGCGCTCGTCGTCGGGATCGGGT
>JASUSO010000001.1 GCA_030446015.1 Methanobacteriota archaeon | reverse complement strand
CCACACCTGTGGTGCTCATGCTCCGGCTCTACGACCCGTCGCAACTCGCACCTGACGGTGCTTTAACTCCGCTCCTAGCGGAGCGTCGTTCCCCGCCCCAAGGGGCGGGGGCAGTGCGTGGCGATATGCGACCGGCCGAAGGGCGGGAGCACGAGCACCGTAGGTGCGCAGTCCCCACGAAAGCCGCGTCTGGCGCTTGTTTGATCAATAAATATGCGCATCTAAAGAGTACGTAACGTAATCGTTCGCACACGCGACAAATCACCTGCCTCACAATGCAGGCCAATCTTCTTGGCGCACCACCCTCCACACCCGGAATACTCTTTTCCCTCCCCGCGCGTATTCTCATACGAAGATTACCATGCGGAGTGAGACGGTAAAGACTGGCTACCAGCGTGCTCCGAACCGGGCGCTGCTCAGGTCGCTCGGCGTCACCGACCGTGAGATGGATCTGCCCTTCATCGGGATAGCGAACGCCTACAACAACATCGTTCCCGGCCACCTCCACCTCAGGTCGATCTCGCAGAAGGTGCAGGAGGGCATCGCGGCCGCAGGCGGCGTGCCGTTCGAGTTCGGCACCATCGGCATCTGCGACGGGATCGCGATGGGGCACGAAGGGATGCGCTACTCCCTCCCCTCGCGGGAGAACATCGCCGACGCCGTCGAGTTGATGGTCGAGGCGCACCGGTTCGACGGTCTCGTTTGCGTCGGGACCTGTGACAAGATCGTCCCCGGCATGCTGATGGCGGCGGTGCGCTGCAACATCCCGACGATCGTCGTCACCGGAGGCCCCATGCTCCCCGGCTACGCGGCGGGCCGCGAACTCTCCCTCATCGACGTCTTTGAGGGCGTCGGCCGGGTCGCCGCCGGGACTATGAGCGAGGAGGAGCTCGGGGAGCTCGAGTGCGCGGCGATGCCCGGGTGCGGGAGCTGCCAGGGGCTGTATACCGCAAACACCATGGCCTGCGTGACCGAGGCGCTGGGCCTCTCCCTGCCCGGGTGCGCCGCCATCCCCGCGGTCGACGCGGCAAAACTCCGCATAGCCCGGGAGAGCGGGGAGCGGGCGGTCGTCCTCGCCCGGGAGGGTATCCGCCCCCGCGATATCGTCACCCAGAAGAGTCTCGCGAACGCGATACGGGTGGATATGGCGCTCGGCGGGTCGTCGAACACCGTGCTCCACCTGATGGCCATTGCCCGGGAGGCGGAGGTTCCCCTCGATCTCGAGATCTTCAACACCGTCGCCGCAAAGACCCCGCACATCTGCCACATGATGCCCGGTGGGCCGCACTCGATGGTCGCCCTCCACCGGGCGGGAGGCATCCCTGCAGTTTTGAAGATGCTCGAACGGCACCTCGACGACGCCCCGACGGTCTCGGGCCGCTCGATCCTCGAGATCGCGAGGTCCGCCAGGGTCGCCGACCCGGAGGTGATCCGGACGACCGATGCTCCGGTGAGCCCCGCCGGCGGCCTCAAGATCCTCCGGGGGACGCTCGCCCCCGACGGCGCCGTCGTCAAGTGTGCCGCCGTCTCTGAAGCGATGTGGCGGCACCGGGGGCCGGCGCGGGTCTTCGACGGTGAAAGCGCCGCGATGGAGGCGATCCTCCACCGCAAGATCAGGGAAGGCGACGTCGTCGTGATCCGCTACGAAGGCCCGCGGGGGGGGCCCGGGATGCCCGAGATGCTCTCGCCGACCTCGGCGCTGATGGGCCTCGGCTACGCCCGGGTCGCGCTGGTGACGGACGGCCGCTTCTCGGGCGGCACCCGGGGACCGTGCATCGGGCACATCGCTCCCGAAGCCGCGGTCGGCGGGCCGATCGCCCTCGTCGAGGACGGCGACGAGATCGTGATCGACCTCTACGAGAAGCGCCTCGACCTTGTTGTAGAGGAAGCAATCCTCGATGAGCGACGGAAGGCCTGGAAGCCGCCGCAAAAACGGCTTGCCGGCGTGCTCGCCCGCTACGCGCAGACTGTCGAGCAGGCGAACCTCGGCGCCGTCCAGAGGTGATCTCTCCTCCGGGAGAGGGAGCGCATACGCTCCGCCGGGATTGCACCTCCCGGCGGGGAGCATCCTTTTTAACACACCTGTCCGGTTAAATGGGTTTACCCGGGGCCTGGTGGCGACCTCGGTCTTCGATGCCTCTCTCCCGGCACCGGCCTCCGGGGATGTTCGAGCGCTTTTGCCTCCGTTTGAGGGCTGGGCGGCGTCTTTTGCCTCGGTCTGACGCCGCACAATTTCCCCGAAAACTCCAACGATCAATATTTTTAACCCCTCGGGGGTAACTCACCTTTCGGGCGTATCCGTTCAGGACCGCCGTTCATGATTTACGGAGCATTATGATGATCGACAGATTTCTTGAAGGTAACAAGCGCTTCCTGGAAGAAGATTTCGCAAAAGATCCCGACCATTACGGTTCGCTTGCATCGGCACAGCATCCCGAGGTCCTCTGGATAGGGTGCTCCGACTCACGCGTGAACCCCGAGCGCATCACCGGCGCGAAGGCCGGGGAGATCTTCGTGCAGCGCAACATCGGCAACATCGTCCCGGTCCACGACTGGAACTTCGCGACAGTACTCGAGTACGCTGTGAAGCACCTCAAGGTCGGCGACATCGTCGTCTGCGGGCACTCCGACTGCGGTGCGATAAAGGCGCTCGATCACGAGAGTAAGGATGCATACGTTCCGCTCTGGCTGAACAACGCAATGGAGGCGAAGAACCGCGTCGATGCAAAGATCGCGGCGCCAAAGAGTCCCGAAGAAGAGAAGAACCGGCTGCGTCTCATCGAGCTTGAGAACGTCGCCCTGCAGATCGAGCACCTGCGTACCTACCCGCTGGCCAGGGCTGCGGAAAAAGAAGGACAGATTCAGATTCACGGCCTGTACTTCGACCTTGCGACCGGAGAGTTGAAGAAGGTATTCTAAGACTCTTCGAGCGCATAATCAATCTCTTCTTTTATCAGGTCGAGCGAGATCCTCCCGATCGACGTGAGCCTGCCGTTGATCAGGATGATCGGGATGGGGGGGTGGCGCTCCTCGATGATCTCACGCACGTAGTCGGGCATCTCCTCGTCGATCAGCGTCATCTTCACCTCGACCCTGTCGCCGTACTCGCCGAGGAGCTCGTCGCGCAGCGCGCTGATCGCGTGCATCAGGTTGTTCGAGGGGTAACAGGTCTCAAGGCCGCAGGATCGCGTCTCGTCGCAGGGAAACGGGCCGCACTCGGACTCTTCTAGCCCGACAATCTCAACAGTCACTTCTGCCATGCATCATCCGTGGGGGATTTTGGATATATTATCCTTCGTCTTGGGGAGCAGGGAGCGTAACGCCTCCCTGACCCTCTCTTCAGCCCCGCCGATGGTTTCCACGTCCCTCGCCCGATCGAGGTCGCCGATCAGCACCGGGTCGGCGGGGCGGATGCCCAGGTTCTCCATGAACATCCCCACCACCCTCGTTGTGCAGACGAAGGGTTCGGCCCCCCGCCGCCCCGCGACGGCGACGAGCAGGCCCCGGGCGTGCACCTCCTTCCCCAGGACCTTCTCCCGGGCATGAAGCCACTGGCAGCGATCCATCGCCGCCTTGAGGGCCGCCGGGACGGTGCCGGTGTAGACGGGGGTGCATACGACGACGACGGACGCGGCCTCGAGCGCCCGGATGATCGGGGGCATGTCGTCCTCGACCGGGCAGTAGCCCTGGTCGTAGCAGACGTAACAGCCGATGCACGGGCGGATATCCATCTCCTGCAGGTAGAAGACCCGGGACGTGAGGCCGGCCTGTGCGGCCTCGTCGTCGCACCACGACGCAATCTTCGCGGAGTTGCCGAACCGGCGCGGGCTCCCCTGCAGGATGACGACGTCGGCCGTTCCGATGCCCGGGAGCGGGCGGGTGAAGGTCCTTGGCCGGGTGTAGAGGTGGGGGCGGGACGTCACGTCGTGCGCGAGCCGGGCGAAGACGATCTCCGCCGCCTTTCGGGTATCAAAGAGGCTCCCCTGGCGCCCACGCTCGTAGGTGTTGATCGCGTAGGTGTAGACCGTCTCGGTGCCGCGGAGGACCTCGACGGTGTAGCGGTTCATGCCCGGGTAGATCTCCCCCAGGTCGTCGCGGACGAGCCTGAGCGTGAACGTCCCCTCAGGTGTCTCGATGGTCTGGATCTTCTCCGCCGCGCTCTCGCTCATGATCTGTCAGCTCACACCCGGCCGCCTTCAACATTTCGGGTCGATACAGCCCTGCCGTACGACAGGGAAGATCTAACGCTCCTGGAGCGGGAGAACCAGCCACTCCGGGCCGAGTTCAACCCGGTACAACGGCAGGTTGCGATGATGAGAGCGATGCAGGCCGACGTGAGCGCAACCCCTGAGGCCCTGCAACGGCTCGTGGACGAGGAGATCCGGGCGATGAAGAGTATCCTGGGAACAGAAGATACTTATTTTATGTACTCCGGGATATTATATCGTATCAGGAGGGAACGAAGGTGGCAAAACCGATAGAACTTGGGCTTGTCCTGGAGGGGGAAGACGCCCGGCGGTTCCAGCGCTATCTGGACAACCCCACAGACACCGATGACGGCCGCGAGTTGATCCGTGAGGCTGCCATCCTTGCCCGAGAGATGCGACTTTGAATACGAAACTATCCCTCAACGATCTATCTTTTTCTCTTCTCAATGCGGGCGTTGACATTTCAGCATTCCGGTGCAGAGAACCGGATCTGACTGAGTTCCTGATTGAAGATGCATTCGAAAACCAGGCTGCCCGTCTGTCGGTCACGCGAGTCGTAATGTATGACGGACAAGTTGTCGGGTTTTTCACGCTCACCAACGACTGTATCATCAGATAAAGTGTCAGTGGCGACGACGGAGAAGAGTGGTATCCATACCCTCACTACCCGGCGCTGAAGATCGCGCGATTGGCAACGCACCAGGAGTTTGAGGGGCGGGGCATCGGACGGGCAATGTTGTTGAAGACGGTGGCCATCGCCATGCGGCTTTCGCAATATGTGGGGTGCCGAATGATCACGGTTGATGCAAAACCGATGTCTGAGGGATTTTATCTGAAATACGGTTTTCAAAGGGCTCTAATGAATAAGAGAAAGGATACGATTCCTCTCTATCGCGACTTCTATCGATCCTACCAGGAAGCCGAGAAGGGTATGAGCCCGCCTCTGACGGTTTTTGATAATAGATCGCGGTGATGAACGCGCTGCAGAAAGTAGGGGATAAGCGGTTCAGGGAACCCTGGTTGAGACGGGGAAAAATCAGTCTCTCATTCTAAAGCCCACACGAGAAGCGGATGCGCGCGCCGACGAAGGCATAACCCCCCTCTCTTTTTTGCTCGAATGGCCCGGCAAACGTGCCGAAGGTTGATCTGGCAGCCAATCCGCTCGGCGGGAGGCACATGTCTGTCGTCAGGTGGAGCCGCACATCACTTCCCTTCCCTGACTAGCAGAGTATGGAAATATCCTTGTATTGCCTCTCAAATCATGAAGGCGCAATCTATCCGTTCTGAGCCCTCGAATCGCCATTATCTCCATGCCACAATTATATTAAGGAATCTGATCCACATGGTATGGTAATTCATGAAGGCGGTTCTGGGTCTTGAAGACGGAACATTTGTTGTAGGGGATGGTTTTGGCGTTGAAGGGACATGTTCCGGCGAACTCGTCTTCACGACGCAGATGACCGGTTACATGGAGGCATTGACCGACCCCAGTTATGCCGGACAGATTTTGATGTTTACGTATCCCCTCATCGGGAACTATGGTGTAGACCAGCAGAATTTTGAGAGCCCGAAGGTTCACGCGCAGGGCTGCGTCGCGCGCGAGATCGCACGCGTGCCCGCGGCGCGCCCTTCGGTTGCAGAATATTTTGAAGAGAACGGTCTTCTCGGGATATCAGGCGTCGACACCCGCCGTCTGACGATAAAGACCCGGACGGTCGGCACGTTCAGGGCATCGCTCATTGTGGGGAGCGACGACGGGGACGAGGCGGTCAGGCGCGCCCGGGCAGTCCCCCCGATCAGCGACATCGACCTCATCGGGAGCGTCTCCTGCCCTGAGCCCTACCGGATCAGCGGCCCCGGGAAGAGGATCGCCGTCATCGATCTCGGGGTGAAGCGGCACATTCTCGAGAGCCTCGCCCTCCGGGGTGCTGACATCTACGTCTTCCCGCACACCGCCGCACCGGACGAGGTGATGGCGGCGGAGCCGGACGCACTCTTCATCAGCAACGGCCCCGGCGACCCGAGGAGGGCGACGCACGCCATCCGGTGCGTCCGCGACCTCGCCGGGGAGGTGCCGGTCATCGGGATCTGCATGGGCATCCAGGTCGCCGCGCTCGCGCTCGGTGCCGAGACCTACAAGATGAAGTTCGGACACCGGGGGACGAACCAGCCGGTCCGCTACAAGGACGGGAGCATCTACATCACCACGCAGAACCACGGGTTCGCGGTGGACGAGGAGACCCTGCCCGAGGGATGCACGGTCTCGTACCGGAACGTGAACGACGGCACGGTCGAGGGGTTCGAGAACCGCGACCTTAACATCACCTGCGTCCAGTTCCACCCGGAGGCGCACGGCGGCCCCCGGGACACGGAGATGCACTTCTTTGACCGCATATACAGGGAGATTCCATAATGCCGAAGAAATCTCATATCAAGAAAGTCCTCATCATCGGTTCCGGCCCCATCCAGATCGGGCAGGCGGCCGAGTTCGACTTCTCGGGGTCGCAGGCCTGCCGCGCGCTCCGGGAGGAGGGGGTCGAGGTCGTCCTCGTCAACTCAAACCCCGCGACGATCCAGACCGACCCCGATACGGCGGACGTCATCTACATCGAGCCCTTAAAGGCCGAGATCATCGCGAAGATCATCGCTAAGGAGAAGCCCGACGGGATCCTGAGCGGCATGGGCGGCCAGACCGGCCTCAACATGACCGCGGAACTCGCGGAGATGGGTGCGCTCGAGGGCGTCGAGATCCTCGGGACGCCCCTTGAGGCGATCTACCGGGGCGAAGATCGCGAACAGTTCCGCGACCTGATGAACGCCATCGGCGAGCCCGTCCCACGGAGCATGATCATCGAGAGCATGAACCAGATCGACGAGGCGATCCGCGAGGTCGGCCTCCCGGCGATCATCCGGCCGGCCTATACGCTCGGCGGCTCCGGCGGCGGCGTGGCGCACACGCCTGAGGAGATGCGGCGGATATGCGAACTCGGGCTCGCCCGCTCCCGGATCCACCAGGTGCTCGTGGAAGAGAGCGTCGCCGGGTGGAAGGAGATCGAGTTCGAGGTGATGCGCGACGCATCCGATACCTGCATCATCGTCTGCGGTATGGAGAACGTCGACCCGATGGGCATCCACACCGGCGAGAGCGTCGTCGTCGCGCCCATCCTCACCCTGCGGGACGACGAGTTCCAGACGCTCCGGACCGCCGCGATCAAGATCATCCGGGCGCTCGACGTCCAGGGCGGGTGCAACATCCAGTTCGCCTACAAGGACGGCGACTACCGGGTCATCGAGGTGAACCCCCGTGTCTCGCGGTCGTCCGCGCTCGCCTCCAAGGCGACCGGCTACCCGATCGCCCGGGTCGCGGCGAAGATCGCGATCGGGCTCCGGCTCGACGAGATCATGAACACCGTGACCGGCGTCACCCCGGCATCCTTCGAGCCTGCGATCGACTACGTCGTGGTGAAGGTGCCCCGGTGGCCGTTCGACAAGTTCAAGTCGGCCGACCGGACGCTCACGACGGCGATGAAGAGCACCGGAGAGGTGATGGCGATCGGGCGGACGGTCGAGGAGGCGTTCAAGAAGGCGCTCCGGTCGCTCGACAACGACATGCAGCGGCACACGAATCCGAGCGAGATCCGGATGATCCTGACGTCCCCGACGGACGAACGGTTCGGGTGCCTCTTCGATGCCTTCCGTGTGGGGTTCACGGTCGAGGAGGTTGCCGGCCTCACGTCGATCACGCCGTTCTTCCTCGAAAAGATCAAGAACATCGTCGACCTCGAGCGGAAACTCGAGACCGACTTCGAACCGGAGGACGTCAGGGTCGCCCGGCGCTACGGTTTCTCGGACGAAGACCTCATGGCGCTGACGAAGAAGACCGCCGCCGAGATCGAGGCGCTCTCCGGGACGCCGACCTACAAGATGGTGGACACCTGCGCCGCCGAGTTCCCGGCGACGACGCCCTACTTCTACTCCACCTGGGAGGAGGGGTGCGAGCTCACGCGCGACGGCGCAAAGAAGGTGCTGATCCTCGGTTCCGGGCCGATCCGGATCGGCCAGGGGATCGAGTTCGACTACTGCACCGTCCACGCGGTGATGGCGCTTCGCGAGGAAGAGGGGATCGAGGTCCATATCGTCAACAACAACCCCGAGACGGTCTCGACCGACGCCGACACCTCCGATCGGCTCTTCTTTGAGCCGATGCAGCTTGAGGACGTCATGAACATCCTCAAGAAGGACGACTACTACGGCGTCATGGTCCAGTTCGGCGGCCAGAACTCGGTGAACCTGGCCGTGCCGCTGGAGGCGGAGATCAAGCGCCTCGGCCTCTCGACGAAGATCCTCGGCACGTCGCCCGACGCCATGGACGTGGCGGAGGACCGCGACCGGTTCAGCCGCCTGCTCACCAGACTCGGTATCCCGAGTCCGGCGAACAGTTCCGCCTACTCGGAAGACGAGGCGCGGAGGATGGCCCGGGAGATCGGCTACCCGGTGCTGGTCAGACCGTCCTACGTCCTCGGCGGACGGGCGATGGAACTCGTCCACGACGAGGCCGAACTCGAGAGTTACATCAAGGAGGCCGTCCGGGTGAGCAAGAAACACCCGGTGCTGATCGACTCCTTCCTCCAGAACGCCGTCGAGATCGACGTCGATGCGGTCTGTGACGGAACGGACGTCCTGATCGGCGGCATCATGGAGCATATCGAGTGGGCCGGCGTCCACTCCGGCGACTCGGCCTGCGTCATCCCGCCGCAGTCCCTCTCGCCCTCGGTGATCGCGCGGGTGCGGGAGTACACGAAGAAGATCGCTCTCGGCCTCGGGGTCGTCGGGTTGATCAACATCCAGTATGCCGTCCGAAACGACGTGGTCTACGTCCTCGAGGCGAACCCGCGTGCGAGCCGGACGGTGCCGTTCGTCGCAAAGGCGACGGGCATCGCGCTCGCGAAGATCGCGGCGAAGGTGATGGTGGGGCACAAACTCGCCGAGATGGGTATCACCGAGCCCGAGATCGAGCACGTCGCGGTCAAAGAGGTGCTCCTGCCCTTCAACAAACTCCCCGGCGTCGACACCGTCCTCGGGCCGGAGATGAAGAGTACCGGCGAGGTGATGGGGATCGACTACGACTTCGGCCGCGCCTACTACAAGGCGAGCACCGCTGCAGACAACACCCTGCCGACGAGCGGTAACGTCTTCATATCGGTGACGAACGAGCAGAAGGAGGAGATCCTCCCGATTGCGCGGAAACTCCGTGAACTCGGCCTCACGCTCTACGGGACGAGCGGAACGGTCGAGTACCTCACCCAGAACGGCGTCGAGGTGAACCTTGTGCGGAAGGTCCAGGAAGGCTCCCCGAACGTCATCGATGCGATGCGGTCGGGCAGCATCCGGCTGATCATCAACACCCCGGCGGACAAGGCGTCCCGGCAGGACCACATCCAGATCATGCGGGCCGCCGTCGATTACGGCATCCCCTACATCACCACGCTCCAGGCGGCACGGGCGGCGGCGATGGCGATCGACGCCATCAAGCGCGAGGAGATCACCCTCGAACCGCTCGCGCACTACCACGGGCTGGCGTGATCCCGGGATCTTACCACCCTTTCTTTTTCTTCCAGTGTTCTCATCCAGTTCATCTCACGCGAAGAGCGAGCGTAGCGAGCTTGAGCACCGTAGGTGCGAGCTGCGACGGGCCGAACGCGACCGGCCGAAGGGCGGAAGCGCGAGCACCGTTAGGTGCGAAGGGCAGGAGCGTGAGAAGACCCGAAGGTCTTCGAGGTGCGACCTTCCCTGTGGGGGGAGCATGAGAAGCCATCAGGCTCCGAAGGAGAGTTCCTCTCGGATAACCGATCTTCGCGTTCTTCGCGGCTTCGCGTGAGGTAGTCAGGTTGAGCACCGAAACAGTCTCACGCGAAGGACGCGAAGCCGCGAAGTGCGACCTCCCCTGTGGGGAGGGAACATGAGCACCGCCAGGTGCGAATGACATTCCAAAGAAACGTCGTTCTGAATGGTGCTCAAGCTCGCTTCGCTCGCTCTTCGCGTGAGACTACATCGGTTCCCGGCGGTGAAAGCACCCCTGTCAGAGGTCACACTGCCTGCGGTTAGCAACGCAACACCTAGACGGTTGCGTGAGAATTTTTTGCAAAAAAAAGGGGGTCATGCCTTCCCGAGCCAGACGTCGACCCTGTCGCGGTTGGCGTCGATCCACTTCTTCGCGGCCTCCTCTTCAGGCATGCCGCCCTCGATATCGGTCATGACCGATGCGATGTCCTCGGCGGTCCACTCGAACCGGGTCAGGATGCCATGGGCCTCCGGGTCGTCGGCCGCGAGATCCTGTCGGGCAAGGGTCACGATATCCTCGGCCCCGCCGTAGACCTCCTTCGGGTCGTCGAGGAACTTGAGGTCGTAGCGGCCGAACTTCCAGTGCGGCGACCACCCGGTCACCACGACCCACTTCTCGTTGTTGATGGCGGTGCGCAGCTCCGCCGCCATGCCGGCGCTGCTGCTTGCGACCAGCTCGTAGTTGAGGCCGTACTCATCGATGGCCTGCTCGGTCCGGCTCATGATGCCCGCTCCGGGCTCAATACCGACGATCCTGCCGCCGAACTGATCGGCGACATCGTTCATCTCATCGATCGAGTCGATGGTCACGTAGGTCGGGACGACAAGCCCGATACGTGCCGCTCCGGGGATGTTTGCCTTGACGTAATCGATCCGGTCGCCGTACTGGTCCCAGTAGTGCTCATGCGTGTGCGGGAGCCATCCGGTCGTCGTGAAGTCGACGTTGCCGTTGGCAAGCGCCTGGAAGAGCGGTCCTGCGTCGACTGCGATCAGTTCGACGTCGTATCCGGCTTCCTCAAAGACCTGCTTCATCACGTTGGTGCTGGCGATTGCACAGTCCCAGGTGACGTAGCCGATGCTGACCTTCTTCGCCTCGGCGGTTTCCGTGCCGGTGCAGCCGGCGGAGAAGAGGCAAAGTGCCAGAACCAGGCTCGTCAATGCGAACAGGCTTCCAATTTTTCGAACCATATTTCACCTTGTGGAGTTTGTCCCGCTGATGGGCGGGCAGACTGCATTCAGAACCCGGCAGTGTGGGGTTCCGGGTTCTCACGAACTGTCCGGGACGGCGAAAGCGCCGACAACCCGGGCATAGGGCAGAGGCGGCGGTAGATGCCGCTTCTGGCGTGTTTGCACCCCTGGGCAAAAAGGCCAGATTTTGACCGGGTCTACGTTAGATCATAACCATATTTAGGTTTTACGGGTTCCGTTTGGGGAACGGAGTCTTCTTGAAACCGGATTTCAAATCGCGTGCGGCCGGGAAACCATTCCTGTGTGTGGGCTGTCCGTCACGCGCTCGGTCGATATGATGGAAGATGCAGGAGGATACGCAAGGCCGCCCATTCTTCCTGGGAAAAATATTGGGACCGGTCACCGGTTCTCGTACTGCGGCACGAGGTTCTGGGTGATCCGGTCGAGGATGATCGCGATGATCACGATGGCAAGCCCCGCCTCGAACCCCATGCCGATATCCACCCGCTGGATGCCCACGAGCACCTGGTAGCCGAGCCCTCCGGCACCGATCATCGATGCGATGACGGTCATGGAGAGGGCGAGCATGATGCACTGGTTCACCCCTGCCATGATGGTGGGAAGGGCGACCGGGAGCTGCACCTTGAAGAGTTTCTGCCGGGGCGTGGAGCCGAACGCGTCCGCGACCTCAACGAGTTCGGTCGGCACCTGCCGGATCCCGAGGTTGGTGAGGCGGAGCGCCGGCGGCATCGCGAAGACGACCGTTGCGATGGTGCCCGGGACGTTCCCGAGGCCGAAGAAGATCACGGCGGGGATGAGGTACACGAACGAGGGCATCGTCTGCATGAAGTCGAGAACCGGCCGGAGCGCCGCATTGATCGCATCGCTTCCTGCGGCCGCGATGCCGAGCGGGATCGATATCGCGAGCGCGACGATCGTCGAGACAAGGACGAGCGCCAGGGTGAGCATGGCAAGGTTCCAGAGCTGGAGGTCCCAGATCAGCAGCAGACCGAGCGCTGTGAGTCCCGCCAGTTTGATGTCGCGCCGGGTGACAAACCAGACCAGAACGGCTGCGAGGAGGATTAAGACCGGTGCCGGTATGGCGAGCAGGAGGCCCTGCAGCCCGCCGATGAGGAACCCGAGCCCTGCGCTGACGGCGTCGAGCAGCCAGCCGAAGTACTGCTCGATCCAGTCGACGAGCGCCTCGACGGCGTCCCCTAAGGGGAGTTTAGGCAGTTGCATTGATATCCTCCCCCTTTCGCGCCAGGGCGGCGAGGATGGTACCCCGGAATATTAATCCCTGAAGCCTGTTTTCGTCATCAACCACCGCAACGGGATAGCGGCTCCCGGCGATCACCGATATGATATCGGTAAGCGGGGTGTCGAGCGCCACGGTCGGGACGTCGGTGGTGATGATCTCCTCAAGTCCCCTGCCCGCTTGCACAGCCTTGAGCGTATCATCGAGCGTAACAAGGCCCCTGAGGCGGCGCCAGCGGTCGACCACGAATACGCTCCCGATATCGTGCTCTTCCATGAGGTGCAGGGCAACCCTCGGGCCCGCGGTGCACCGGGCGACCGGTTCGGGGCGGCGCATCACGTCGCTTGCCGAGAGAACCCTTGTCAGGTCGACGTCGGCGACGAACTTCTCGACGTACGCGTTCTCGGGGTTCGTCAGGATCTCCTCCGGTGTGCCGACCTGCACGATCGAACCGTCCTTCATCAGGGCGATCCGGTCGCCGAGTTTCAAGGCCTCGTCGAGATCGTGGGTGACGAAGATGATCGTCTTGACCAGCCGTTGCTGGAGATCCAGCAGTTCGTCCTGCATGTCCCTGCGGATAAGGGGATCGAGAGCGCTGAACGCCTCGTCCATCAGGAGAATGTCGGGATCGCTCGTGAGCGCACGGGCAAGCCCGACCCGCTGTTTCATACCGCCGGAGAGCTCGCCGGGCATGCTCCCTCCATAGCCCCCGAGCCCCACCATCCGGAGTATTTCTTCGGCTTTCTTCTGTCGTTCTTCCACCGGGACGCCCTGGATCTCGAGGCCGAAGGCGACGTTGTCGAGAACCGTTCGGTGGGGAAGAAGGGCGAAATTCTGAAAGATCATCCCGAGTTTGCGCCGTCGGGTCTCCCGGAGTTCCTCCTGTCCCATGCCGACGATATCCTCGCCGTCGATCAGTATCTCACCCTCGGTGGGGTCGATGAGCCGGTTGATGCAGCGCAGAAGCGTTGACTTCCCGCTCCCGGACAGACCCATCAGCACGAATGTCTCGCCCGGCATGACATCGAACGAGACGTTGTTGAGAGCCAGCGTCGAGCCGGTCTCCGCGTAGATCTCGTGTTTTGAACGGCCTTTCCTATGAAGTTCCAGTGCTTTCTCAGGATTCTGCCCGAATACTTTGGTCAGATTCCTGACGCTGATTATTGGTTGTGGTGACGTTGTGTCCTCTATGGATGCCTTCTCAAAAATGACGGAACCCTCCAGCTTCACGATTTCTATGTTATCCCCTTTATAATTTCGGGTTTCGCAAAATTGGCAGAATTCTGTTCATTTTTATATTTTCAGCCATTTTGCAGTGTTTTCATGGATGGGGTGCAGTCGTGGCGAGGATATCGGGTTTTATTCGAATTTTACCGATAATTCCTTCTATAACGCCCGTTTTTTGGATCCCTGTATCCTGCCATCCGGCCCCGGCGGCCCGGGCCGCGCAGGTGGGTGCCGGGATCGTCCGATCGCCCTCAGCGTCCCGGGGCCTCCACGCTCGTTCAACCGGCACCCGGAAAAGCAGGTATGGATGGGATTTGTGCCGGCGCGTCCGTCCATACCATTTCTTTTATTGGGTGAGAGGTCATATCAATGTAGATTACTCCAATCTGCCGTCAGGCAGGATATCAGGAACGCGGAGATCAGTACCATGGAAAAGGGAAAAGTCGTCCTAGCATTTTCGGGAGGTCTCGATACCTCCGTCTGTATTCCCCTCCTGCGCGAGCACTACGGGTTTGACGAGATCATCACCGTTGCCGTCGATGTGGGCCAGCCCGAGGAGGAGATCGCCCGGGCAACCGAGAAAGGCCGGATGCTTGCAGACAACCACTACACCATCGACGCGAAAGAGAAGTTCGTGGCGGACTACATCTTCCCCTCGATCAAAGCGAACGGGTCGTATGAAGGTTATCCGATGGGCACGGCGCTTGCCCGCCCGCTGATCGCCGAGGAGATCGTTGAGGTCGCAAAGAAGGAAGGCGCCTCGAAGATCGCGCACGGCTGCACCGGCAAAGGAAACGACCAGCTCCGGTTCGACTTCATCTTCAGGTCCAACGGATACGACATCATCGCTCCGATGCGGGAGATGAACCTGACCCGCGAGTGGGAGATCAACTACGCGCAGCAACACAATATCCCGGTGACGGTGGTAAAGGAGAAGCCCTACAGCATCGACGAGAACTGCTGGAGCCGGAGCATCGAGGGCGGCAGACTCGAAGACCCCGCCTTCCACCCGCCCGATGACATCTACGGCTGGACGGTCTCGCCGAAGGATGCTCCCGACGCGATGGAGGAGATCAGCATCGAGTTCGCGCAGGGTGTCCCGGTCGCACTCAACGGGAAGAAGATGCCCGGCCTTGCCCTGATCCGGGAACTGAACCGGATCGCCGGAAGGAACGGTGTCGGCCGCAACGATATGGTCGAGGACCGGATCCTCGGCCTGAAGGCCCGCGAGATCTACGAGCACCCGGCCGCGACCGTCCTCCTCGCCGCGCACAGCGATCTCGAACACCTCGTCCTGACCCGTTCGGAGCTCGCGTTCAAGCGTATCGTCGACGACAAGTGGTCAGAACTCGCCTACATGGGGCTCGTGCACGAACCGCTCTTCTACGCGCTCAATGCGTTCATCGACAAGACGCAGGAGCGGATGAACGGCACCGTGGATGTCGGCCTCTACAAGGGCAGCGTGAAGGTGCTCGGCCGGAGTTCTGACTCCGCGATCTACTCCGACGACCTTGTCTCCTTCGACTCGAAGACGCTCGACCAGAACCACGCCGTCGGGTTCTCGAACTTCTTCGGCCTGCAGGCGCGCCTGCTCAAAAACCTCAAGAAGCATTGAAGGGGTGCTTAGAGCACCTTCTTCCCGGCTTCTTTTCCCGGCGTGCACTCGAAGACGTCGGTGATCTTGATGACGATGAGCGATTTCGCCGGGAACTTGTCGCTCTTTGCTTTCACCTGGTCGCGGAACTTCTCGTAATCGGGGCCGGACGTCTTGATCTCTGTCGTGCCCTTCACCTGGAAGCAGCGCTTGGTCTCCTGGTCGTAGAAGTAGAGCGCCGTAACAGGGTTCTCTTTGAGGTTTTCAAGCGTCTTTACCATGTAGTTGTCCATGATCCAGATGGTGTCGTCGCCGACGAGCTGGATCGATGCCATCGGCGCCACGTTCGGAACGCCGTCCTTCGACGCGGTGGCCATCGGCATGACTTTGGTCTTTGTAAAAATCTCCTTAACTTCGCCTGAAAGCGCAACCATATGGTTCACCTATCCCCCGGGCGGAACGGGCTCGATAGAGCGCAGCAACCCGTCCGGTACTGTGGTTATCCGTGTTATCCATATATAAGCGCTCTGCCGGAACCGGAAACGGCGGCCGCCTGGCGGTGATCTGCGACGGCAGACAGGGGCTCTCCCCGCCCGGTGCGATCTCCCCGGAGCCGGACAGGTAATAATGCCTCCCCGGCTTTGGGCAGGAGCGCCGGCTATCCCCCGAATCGCCGGATCCTGCCGGAGAGACCGGCACGTTCTCCCGGGAACCGGAAGGACGGCATCCCGGGGGATATCTCCTCTCTCCGGGCCATGGAAGCCGTAGGGATTCATGGAAAGGTATAAAGTCGGAGACGGGGAAACGACTACTATGTGTGCCCGCTTTTTGGAGCGCTTTTTCAAACCCACACCGCATATCGTCGAGAGCCCGCCACCGCCATCGATATCCCACGGAGCGGGCGCGGGTGTTCCCGAGTACCGGGTGAAGCCGTATTTCATCGTGGCTTCTGTAGAGATGGGCAATACCACGACAAAGTGTATTCTGACCGGCACGAACCTCGAGACGGGCAGGTCGTACATCATCAACAAGACCGTGACCATGAGCCGCGACGTCCGGCCGCCGAAACCCGGCGAGACGGTCTTCGGGGCGACCCTGGACGGCACGGAACTGACGCGGGAGTCGGTCACGGAACTGGTGCGCGACACCCTGATCCAGTGCCACAAGGAGGCCCACCTGAGCATCCAGGACGACCTGGACTTCGTCGTCCGGAGCACCGGCGTCGTGGCGGCGATGGACTCCCCCGACCAGGTCGGGGACTTCATCATCGCTCTTGCAAACGGCTGCCTCGCGGCCGGCGTCCCCCCGCGGAAGATGACCCCGCCGATGTCGATCGACAACCTCCCGCCGAAACTCCGGCAGTTCTCGTTCGCCGATAAGGTGGTCTTCGTCGGCGCGGTGGCGGGCGTCGTGCCGCCGGTCGGGTGCACCGGCGTCGAGATGGTGGCAAACGAGATGGAAGGCGAGCTCGCGATGGCGGGGATCAAGGAGGGCGCCAAGTGGACGCCGGTCGACTTCCGCAACCCCTGCATATCCATCGACTTCGGGACGACGCTCGACGGTCGGATCACAAGCGACGTCGCCCCGGACGACCCGAACCCGTTCGCCCAGACGACCGGGAACTTCTGCGGGCTCGCGGGGGCCATACCGGACGCGATCGTCCGGGGCACCGGGCTCGTCAAGGATCGGACGGGAACCGCCCTCGACCTCTTCGGCGACCACAGCATCAAGGGAGCGTTCGGGGGCAGGAGGCGTTCCGTCGTCGATGAGTACGTCGACCGCTGCCACGAGCTCATTGATATCCGTATCGTTCCTCCCGACCGAACAAGGTTCGGGCGGGTTCCGGTCTGCGCCGACGTGGCCGACAGGTCGGGCGTTGCCCTCATCGGGTGCGACTGCGGCGTGAACGGCAGCGAGATGCCCGCTCTTGGGGAGATCGGGCGCGAGATCCACGAGAAGCACGGCATGGGCATGCTGACCGAGGTCGTCGACCGGGTCTGCGCGAGGATGGCGCTCCGGCTCATCGACGTCGCCGTCGAGAAGGGGATGGTTCCGCCGAACTCGTCGATCGGGTTCACCGGCCGTGCGGCGATATCGGGGAGGAAGCCCGAGTACATCCTCGAAGGCATCACCGAACGGAACCTCTACGACAAACCGAACGACCACCTGGTCTTCGTGGACGACGGCCTTGCCCGGGGAGCGGCGCTGATGGGCAGGTGCATGAACTCGCTCGGGAAACCGAAGGAACCGCTCGGCGGCGTGCGGGGAGGGCCATGTATTATGTCCCGCCGGATCAAAATAGGAAAGTAGGACCTGGTGAACCATGGCTAACGAAGAACTCTACGATATGATCGTTCCCCCCGGCGTCCCGCGGAAGATGATCTACGACGTCGCCGAGAAGTACGACGTCGAGGTGGTGCGCCGGCAGCAGAGGTTGTCGTTCGCGAACATGGACGGAGACGCACGGGAACTGATTGCGTTCCGCGGCAGGCGTGAGGTCGTCGAAGAGGTGCAGAAGTACCTCTTCGAGCGTCTCCAGGAGTTCATCGCGGAGTAAATTACATTTTTTTTCCCGGTTCTGCGCCGGGGGTTGCGGGACAGGGCGTGGCTCCGGGGCGCCGTGGCGAGGGCCGGGGCGGCGGGTTGAGTGGGAGTTGCCGCACCGGGGCTGTTTGAGGGCACTCCTGGCTGAACGTCTGGTCTAGGGATTATTAGGGAGTTGTGCAGAGCACCGATAGTTCGCGGTGCATAGATGTCTAAAAAAATTCTTTGATGGTCCCCCCGCAGGGCCGGAGGAGACCATCATCCCCACCAGGGGAGAGCCCATAACCGACCACACCCACGGGCAGATCGGCCGCGAAGATCGCTCACTCGTCCGCCGGCATCCCGCCAGCGATCAGCCGCACGAGGAGCGCCTTCTGTGCGTGGAGCCGATTCTCCGCCTGGTCCCAGACGATGCTCTGCGGCCCCTCCATCACCTCGTCGGTGATCTCCTCGCCGCGGTGGGCGGGGAGGCAGTGCATCACGAGGGCGTCGGGGGATGCCTGCGCGAGGAGGCGGGAGTCGATCGTGTAGCCCCTGAGCGCCCGCAGACGTTCGGCACGCTCCTGTTCGTCGCCCATCGAGACCCAGATGTCGGTGTAGAGGACGTCCGCGTCCCTGACCGCTTCGATTGGGTCCGTGACGATGGTGACCTTTCCTCCCATTGCCCGGGCCCGATCAACGATCTCGTCCTTCGGCCGGTAGCGCGGGGGGCTTGCAACCGCGATCTCCATCCCGGTCAGGGCGGAGGAGAGGATCCACGAGTTGCAGACGTTATTGCCGTCCCCGACCCACGCGAGTTTCAGGCCGTGGAGGTCGCCGAACCGCTCGGTCAGGGTCATGATGTCGGCCAGCACCTGGCAGGGGTGCAGGCGGCCGGAGAGGCCGTTGACGACCGGGACATCCGCGTAGCGGGCGAACTCCTCGACGGTGGCGTGGCTGTAAGCGCGGATCATCACCGCATCGACGTAACGGGCAAGCACCCGCGCCGTGTCCCTGATCTCCTCACCCCGCCCGAGCTGCATATCCTGGGGATTTAAGAAGAGCGCGTGGCCGCCGAGATCGGACATCCCCACCTCGAACGAGACCCGGGTGCGGGTGGACGCCTTCTCAAAGATCATCCCGAGGCTCCTGCCCCTCAGGAACTCATGCGCGGTTCCCGCAGACTTCAGCCGCTTCAGGCGCACCGCGTCGGCGACGATGCTCTCGAGTTCGTACTCATCGAGATCGATGATCGAGAGAAAATCCTTCTTCATGCAATCTCCCTCATGTGGCGGCACCGCTTTTCGAGGAGCTCGGGGGTGCCGATGTCCCTGCGGTGAAAGACACGTCCCGAGACGGAAGATGCCACTTTCTCGGCTATCGCTTCGGCTTCTTCGAGGGTCTCGCCCTTCCCGACGAACGCGAGCGTCCGCGACGTCAGGGTGTGGAGCGTCCCGTTCCGCTCCTCGACGTTTGCATAATACAGCAGGGCGTCGCCATAGTCGCCGAGAGTGAGCGGCTCGTTCGCCCTCGGCGCATCCGGGTAGCCCTCGGGAACGAGATATTTGCAGACCGTCGCCTTCTTCTCGAACCGGACGTGCGACGGCGCAAGGTTACCGTCGATGACGTGGCCGACGATTGCGGCGAAGTCCGACGAGAGCAGCGAGAGGACGTTCATGGCCTCGGGGTCACCGAAGCGGGCGTTGAACTCGATGACCTTCGGGCCGTCGCGGGTGTTCATGAACTGGCCGTAGAGGATCCCCTGGTACGGCGTCCCTTCGGCCCGCATGGCCGCAACCGTCTCTTCCATGATCCGGAGGGCTCTCTCGTAGTCACGGCGGGAGACGAAGGGGAGCATATGGTCCTCCAGGGAGTATGAGCCCATGCCGCCGGTGTTCGGCCCCACGTCCCCTTCGTATGCACGCTTGTGATCCTGCACGAGCGGCATGGGCACCAGGTGCTCGCCGTCGACGAAGGCCTGGAGGGTGAACTCCTCCCCCACGAGCCGCTCCTCAAGGACGACGTTCCCCCCGATCTCCCGGGCGTACTCGACCGCTCCCGCCACGTCGACGTGTTCGCCCATGATCCGCACGCCTTTCCCGCCGGTGAGCCCGATCGGCTTGATCGCGAGGTCGCCGTCGTAGGACTCGATGAACTGCCGCGCCTCCTCCGGGTCATGGCAGACGTGGTACTCCGGGCACCCCGCAATACCGTGCCGCTCCATCAAACGGCGGCAGAACGCCTTGTCCGTCTCGATCCGGGCTGCGGCACGCGTCGGTCCGAGAGACGGTATCCCTGCCTCGAGGAGGCGGTCGACGATGCCCGCTTCAAGGGGGGCCTCCGGCCCGATGACCGCGGCATCGACTCCGCAATTGGTGGCGAATGGTATTATCTTCTCGATATTGGTCTCTTTTTCGAGGAGCACCCGCTCCGCGACCCGGGCAATCCCCGGGTTCTTGCGTGCCATGACAGAAAAGATCTTCGTGTCACTGTTGCAGGAAAGCGCCCTGGTGATCGCATGCTCCCTGCCACCACCGCCTACAACGAGTACTTTCATATCCATCATATTTGCCCGCTCTTAAAAAATGTTTATCCGTCCAGCAGCTCGCTGACCCGCACAAGTGCAAGAAGAGATGCGCCTTTTTCTGCGAGCGCCTCGCGAGCGCCCGATTCCCGGTCGACGACGGTCATAACCCGGTCGACGTGCGCGCCCGCGGCGCGGAGGGTCTCAAGACCGTAGAGGGCACTCCCACCCGACGTGGTCACGTCCTCGACCAGCAGCACGTCCTTCCCGGCAACATCGCCGATGATCGTCCCGGCCTTACCGTGGTCCTTGGCTTCTTTCCTGATGATCGCGTACGGCCGGCCGCTCGCGAGCGAGACGGCGACGGCGATCGGTACGGCGCCGACCGCCACCCCGGCGACCATATCGAACGTCTGGTCTTTTGCAATGGATCTCCCGATCTCTCCGAGGATGGCGGGGTTTGTCGTCGCAGCCTTTATATCAATATAGTATGAACTCCGGGCTCCCGAGGCGAGGACGAACTCCCCGAACTCGATGGCCCCGCACTCAAGCAACAGTTTCGCGATTGGGTTCACCATGGTACCTCTTTAACTCCGATGTAATAACCGATAATGTTCACCACCCGGTGCAGAAGGGGCGTCATGACGACGATCCAGACTGCGATGGGCAGGGTGATATTCCAGGACAACCACTGGGGGTCGAAGATGAGGAGCAGCAGGAAGGAACCGACGACCAGGTCATACTGGTCGGCCAGGAACCAGGACTCTCCCCGTTCCTTCCCGAGCCTCCGCTTGAGGAAACTCTTGGCGAGATCCCCAAGGAGCGCGCCGGTTGCGAGGAGGGTGACGGAGAGGAACGTCTGCTGCGGAAGAGCACCCAGGCCGAACGCGGCAGCCGCCCAGATCTCGATGAGACCTACCAGCACCCCCGAGAGGACGCCGCCGAAGAACCCCCGGTACGTCTTTCCGTCGCCGAAGATCCGCCTCCCGTCGGAGAACGACCGCCCGAGATCGATGGGTCTTCCGCCGCCGAAGAGTGCGGCCGCTGAGTTCGGCACGTATGCCGGAATCATAATCCAGAGTGCCGCAAGCCCGGAGAAGATCCAGTAGCCGATGTCTGTACTGATAACTGTCAATATCCAGTACAATCAGTAAATATAAAGATTAAAGTGTCGAAACATGAGATACGAATGAATAGGTGGGCACGGTGAGAGAATGCTTATAAAAAAGACAAAGAGCCTCTGCCCAACATGCGGTCGCGTGCTCGATGCCGATATCGTTGAGGAGGGGGGAAAGGTCTGGCTGGTCCGCACCTGCCCGGAACATGGTGCGTACCGGGGTCTCTACTGGTCCGACGCGGAGATGTACCGGAGATTCGATGCGTATGAGCGCATCGGGAACGGCATTGCAAACCCGCAGAAGACTGTCTCTCCGGCAGGATGCCCGAACGACTGTGGTGTTTGTGAGAACCACCGGTCGACGACGCTCCTCTCAAACATCGACCTGACGAACCGCTGCAACCTCAACTGCGACTTCTGCTTTGCGAACGCCAGGGCATGCGGCTATGTCTACGAGCCGACCTTCGACCAGGTCGTCGGGATGCTCTCGATGCTGCGCGAGCAGAAGCCCGTGCCGGCACCTGCCGTCCAGTTCTCGGGCGGCGAGCCGACGATGCGCGAAGATCTTCCCGAGATCATCCGGAAGGCGAAAGAGCTCGGAATATCCCAGGTGCAGATCGCGACGAACGGCATCCGGCTTGCGCAGGATCCCGACTACGCGAAGCAGCTCAAAGAGGCGGGGCTCTCCACTGTCTACCTGCACTTCGACGGCGTCAGCCGCGAGACAAACCCGAAACTGGCGAGCGACCGGCGGGCGGTAGAGAACTGCGAGAAGATCGGCATGGGCGTGGTGCTGGTCCCCACGGTCATCAAGGGCAGGAACGACCACGAGGTGGGCGCCATCATCAAATATGCCGCAGAGCACATCAAGACCATCCGGGGCGTCAACTTCCAGCCGGTGGCGTTCACCGGGGCCGCGAGCGAGGATGACGTCAGGAACGAGCGGATCACCATCCCCGAGCTTGCTGAGCGGATCGAGGAGCAGACGGACGGCGTGATCAAGAAGGACTACTTCTACCCGGTGCCCTGCGTCGTCCCGATCTCGGAGCTCGTCGAAGCGTATACCGGCAAACCCCAGATCACGTTCACCACGCACCAGCATTGCGGCGCAGCGACCTACGTCTTCGTCACCGACGAAGGGATGGTCCCGATCAACAAGATGGTGGACGTTGACGCCTTCTTCGAGTCGGTCGAGAAGATGGCGGCGAAGCTCGCGAAAGGCGGGTCGCTCAACAAGTACGTGACCCTCGTCGAGGGCGTCAAAGATCTTTACAACTCCACGAGGAAGGCGGAGCAGAAGAACACCGGGGAGTTCATGAAACTGATCGCAAAGGCCCTCGTGATGCAGAACTTCGAGGCCCTGCGTGAGTTCCACTGGAACGCCCTCTTCATCGGCACGATGCACTTCATGGACAAGTACAACTACGACCTTGACCGGGTGCAGCGGTGCTGCATCCACTACGCGACCCCCGACGGCCGCCTGATCCCGTTCTGCACCTACAACAGCGGCCCGGTCTACCGCGAGCAGGTCTGGAAGGCCTTCGCGGAGCCCGGGACGGGCGAGTAATTGCCTGCCTGATACAACATGGGGGGGAGTGGCTGCTCCCCGGGCGGCGTTTTTTTTGTGCCCCTATTTTTTCGCGAGTTACGGTATTTCAGCAGCGACGTTCTCACGGAAACGGCAGTTCGTACTCCCCCTCGTCCCGCCGCAGGACGAGGGCGGCGATGGCGAGGTCCTGGATGGCAAGCCCGGTGGAGTCGAAGATTGTGACGGCGTCCGGGGACGACCGCCCTTTCTTCCCGATGACGACCTCGCCGAGGGTTCCCGCGATCCGGGCGGGGTCGTAGTCCCCGGTGCTGACCGGCACGTTGATCTCGCCCGAATGGGCCGCCTGGCCGGGGTCGTCGACGAAGACCTCAGCCATCTTGAGGATCGCAGGGTCCAGTTCCTGTTTGCCGGGTGCGTCCGCACCGATCGCGTTGATGTGCGTCCCTTCGTGGATCCAGTCCGCCATCACGATCGGCTTCGTCGACGGCGTCGTCGTGGTCAGGACGTCGCAGTCGCAGGCGCGCTCAAGCGGGACGCTCCGGGCGCTGTAGTCCGCGTAACGTTCTGCAAAAGCCTCCGCGCTCTTCTCGCTCCTGCTCCAGACCAGGATCTCCTCGATCGCGAGCGAGGCGGCCGTCGCCTCCACCTGCGCCTCCGCCTGCCGCCCGGCCCCCACGATCCCGAGGGTGATGGGGTGGCGGGGCGCGAGGTACTTCGCCGCAATGGCGCCCGCTGCTCCGGTTCGCAGCGCGGTGAGTTCGGTGGCGTTGATGATAGCCGTCGGGGCGCCGGTCGCTATATCGATGATGACGGTGAGCGCCATGACGGTGGGAAGGCCCTTCGTGCGGTTCTGCGGGTGGACGTTGACGATCTTCACCCCGGCAACCCCCAGGGCCGGGAGGTATGCCGGCATCGTCCGGAAATCTCCGCTCTCGACGAACGTCACGTAGACCTTCGGCGGCATCTGGACGTTGCCTCGCCCGTGCTCGGCAAAGGCCGCTTCAACTGCCGGGTTCACCTCGGCATACGGCGGGAATCCGGCATGAACCGGGTAATACCTCATACGACGGTCCCCCTGCACGGGCGGGGCAGCCTCGCCGTTCTCCTCGATTTAATCGAGTGATGCATAGAACTACTTCCAGCGATCGGAGATATCAACTGTTTGGTGCGGTCATGCGGGTCGCCGGGAGAGAGCGGGGGTGCCGGAACCGCCCCTTCTCTCACCCGGAGCTCTCCCGCATCCCTCGCATCGAGAGCCGGATCAGACCGAGGTTGGCATCCGGCTTTGCGAGGATGCAGATGGAGAGGTCACCGTAGGGCGCGATGATGAGTTTCCCTGCCGGTGTCTCGAGGATCATCTGGGAGAGGTCGCCCATCTCCATATCGCCGGTGATGCGGGTGCCGGCACGGAGCAGGTCTTCGGCGACCGCGGCCACCTGCTCGAAGTCCGCGGAGCCGAGCGACTGGAGAGCGAACCCCTCGTGGAAGATCGAGACCGCGACGACGCCCGGCTGCCGCGCTATCTGGTCGAGGCAACTCGTCTCCACCGACCCTATCCGCGAAGAAGGTTTTGCGCCGTCCTCGGAGATCAGGCACCCGGCCTCACGCGAGGCTTCCCGGGCCGCCTCGGACTCCCCGGTGGTGTAGGCGATGAGTTCGTAATCGAGCGACGGCCGGTCAAGCAGGTAGGTGTACGCCTCGTCTCCGCTGAGCAGCAGGCCTTTGCTGCTGCTCTCGAACGCGGCCGCATACGGCTTTCCGGCTAAAACCAGGACAAAGCCGGTCCCTTCTGGCTCGCTGATGCGCACCGCTCCGGTGAAGTGAGGGCTGATTGACGCAAGGGACGAGAGCGGCCCCTGCAGTCGTCCAAGTGAGATGCCGTCGGGTAGCATCGTCTCACAGAGCAGCAGTTATCCGGTCCCTGTTCTTCTTCAGTTCGTAGCGGATTCTCCCGACATTCACGTTCGCGTTCGCCACGATAGCGATCAGCTCGTCCTCCGAGAGCGGGGAGAGCAGGATTGGCCCGTTCTCCAGTTCGATGAGCATCTGGTGCATCTCGCCCTTCCCGAGTTCCTCGCTCATGGCCTCAGACGTACCCATGCCCGTCGACGCCATGGCGCCCAGGGCCTCGACGTCCACGTCCCCGGCAACGACGCTCTCGATCACAAAGCCATCCCGTCCCGCCACGACTGCAGCGGTAACTCCGTCCAGTTTCAGGAATTCTCCCAGGATCTGTTTAAGCATATTCTATCACCTCATGTTCTTCGAACACACTCGATCTTCATGGGCATCCTCCCGATAGCGTGCGTTGCACACGAGATGCAGGGGTCATACGCCCTGACGATCATCTCGATGCGGTTTGCCGCCCCCTCGGTCAGCGCTCCGTTCTCCACCACCCGGCGTGCCATATCCTCCACGCCGCGGTCCATCCCGTAGTTGTTCTGGCAGGTCGCCACGATCAGGTTGCACCGCTCGATGATGCCGTTCTCATCGACGGTGTAGTCGTGGATCAGGGTGCCCCGGGGCGCCTCGATGATCCCGACACCCCGGCGGTTCACGATCCCTTCCACCGGCGTCCGAATGCTTGACGCGGTGACGCCCGGGTCGGAGAGCAACTGGACGGCCCGCTCACACGAGGCGATGAACTCAACGTAGCGTGCCAGGTTGTATGCGAGCGTGGCCTGGGTGACGGCGCCGAAGCGCTCGCGGTACTCCGCGAGAGCGGCGTCCGCGTGCTCCGTACCCATCGTCTGCACGATGTTGAGCCGGGCGAGCGGCCCGACCCGGTAGTAGTCCCCGCCTTTGAACCGGGCGAACTTCAGGTACGACCAGTCCTCCGAGTACTCCTCGATGAAGTTCGTGTAGTCCTGGCCCGAGAACGAACCGAGCTGGCCTCCGTCCGGACCGAGCATCACGGCAGGCCCTTCGTAGGTCGAGTAGACTCCGTTGTTGGCCATGCCGAGGAACCCGGTCGTCACCGCCCCGAGATCCGTATCGACGCCGTCGAGGAGGCCGCGGGCGAGGTCCCAGCCCTCACGCGCGATCCCGAGGGCCTCGTTCGCCATGGTGAGCAGTTCGGTCCTCTTCCCTTCCGTGAGCGGCGCCGACATCCCGCCGGGCACCGCGTTCGACGGGTGGATGGGTTTGCCGCCGACCGCCTCCGTCAGGCGCTGGCCGAACTTCCTGACCGCAATCGCCTTCTTCGCGAGATCCGGCGAGTGACGGGCAAGCCCGATGACGTTCCGTGTCTCCGCTGGTGCGTCGTGGCCCAGGATGAAGTCCGGAGCCGCGAGCATGAAGAAGTGCAGGGCGTGTGAGTGGATGAACTGCCCGATGCTCAGGAGTTCCCGGAGTTTCTTCCCGTTCGCCGGCGGTTCGACCCCGAATATCTGGTCGGTCGCCTTCGCTGCGGCCAGGTGGTGCGCCGAGGGGCATATCCCACAGATGCGGGGCGTGATACGGGGCGCCTCCTCGATTGAAGCGCCGATAAGGAACTTCTCAAACCCCCTCAACTCCACGACCTGGAAGTGGGCCGAGTCGACCTCGCCCTGGTCGTTGAGGTAGATCCTGACGCCTGCATGACCCTCGATCCGGGTCACCGGGCTGATCGTGATCTCTTTCATCTGCTCCTCTCCTTTACCAGATCCCGGATCTTTGAGTTCTCCTTGTCCTCCATGATCAGGCTCCCGATGGTGAAGGCGTACATCGTGTGTGCGACGTCGTAGAGCTCCTTCTCCACCTCTTTCTGCGGCTTATCGGTGAGGTCCGAGATCCTTCGCACCATCATGCCGTAGATGTCCCGACAGGGCTCGCGAAGGATATCGAGCGAGGGGCCGTTGCACCCGTGGCACGGAATGTTGTTTTTGGGGCACGACGCGCCGCATCTCCCGAAGGTGACGCTCCCGAGGCAGAGGTAGCCCTGCCCGAGCAGGCAGTGTTCGCGATCGGGGACCCCCTCGTGCCGGCGCTTGAGCGTCCAGTTCTCGACCTGCCCCATCTTCCTGTCGCACTCCGAGCAGACGGACTTGCGGGAGAGTTCGAGGGTGTCTCCGGTGACCAGTGCCGGGATGATCTGCTTTAAGAGCGCCTCTTTTGGGGGGCAACCCGTGACGTAGTAGTCGATCTTTGCAAGGTCGCCCACAGCAAACGCCCGGTAGAGGAACGGCGGGACGTCCGTCGGGATGACCCCGTCGGGCTTCGTCGTCTCGGTCTCCCGGTAGACGTAGGAGAAGAGGTCCTCGTTCGAGTTCAGCATCGAGAGACCCGAAATGCCCCCGTAGCAGGCGCAGGTCCCGAGTGCGACAAGGGTCTTTGCCCGCTTGCGGATCTTCTCGAGGCGCTCGCGGTTCTCTTCGTTCCGGACTGCTCCGGTCACAAACGCAATATCGATACCCTCTGGAGGCTCCTTGACGTCCATGATCACCGGGGAGTAGACGATATCCGCTTCCGCGACGATGTCGAGGAGCATCTCGTGGAGGTCGAGCACCGCGATGGTGCATCCCGAACAGCCCGCCAGTTCTTCGATAGCAATCTTCATCGTCCTCGCCTCACTTCAGGATCAATTTCTTCAGGCAGGCGTTCGGGCCGGTGTGAACGATCTCCAGTTTGGCTTTCCTGCCGGTGATCTCCTCGATCGCGCCGACGACGTACCCAAAGAGCGTCTGGCAGAGCGGGCCTCCCTGGTCGAGACCGTTGCGCCGGAGCGTCTGGCGGACGATGCAGTCGTGGAAGACGAGGTAGATGAACGTCTCGCCGTTCTCCTCGATGATGAACGTCTCCTTGTCCTCGGGTTTCCAGACCTCGAAGGAGTACTGGCCCCGGAGCAGGTCGGAAAGTTCGTGCAGCGCTCCCTCGACGTCCTCGCGTTTCTGGAAGTACTTCGCGACCTCGTGGCCGAACTTCTTCCCGGCACGGTAGGTGACTGCGTTCGCCCCGCGGCCGGCGATCTCCTCAAGCGACCTGATCACGAGGCCGTTGAGTTTCATCACGCCGTGGAGCGTCTGCTCCAGATCTTTCGGTTTCGGGGAGCAGTCAAGGGGAATATCCTCGGGACGGTAGACGAGATCGGAGTGAAATGCCTCGTGCAGTTCATCGATGTAGCCGGCGCTCATTAGATCACCTTCCGAAGCATCTCACAGACCTTGATGTCGATGTAATGCCTCCGGGCGGCGTAGATGCCCCGGTGCTCGAGTGCCTGGGCCGGGCAGATCTCGTGGCAGGAGAGGCATCCCATACAGTTGTTCGGCCTGACCGCGACACTCACGTTGTCCTGGAGTTCGTACACGTGCATCGGGCAGTCCTTGACACAGAGACCGCACCCTACGCACGCGTCCTTATCCACATGTATCTCCATTGCGAGCCTCAGGGAGTGATTAACCCTTCCTGCTATTAAAATTATATCGTTTGTTCGCTCAAAGAAACTCTCAAATAGTGGCTATTTTTGATTTCGTGGCGTTTAATTCCATATCGGGGTTGAATCTGGCGTTTTATGCATCGTGCAGGAAATGATCGTGCCGATAGTCGTGGCAAATAAGAATATTCATTTCCTGACGTCTCGTGCAGGCAGAACCGTTATGGGACGACCCTGCGTTCCTCGCCGAGCGAACCCGAATAAAGAAATTGTTGATGAACGTGATAACCTTTGAAGACTGCGGTATCACGCTTTTGCCCGGAAGAGGGCGCGGGCAAGCCGGTCGACGAAGCTCTCCCTGGGCTGCTCTGTCTCTTCCTCGGTATACTCGATCCCGGCAACGTCGGCAGAGAGGCGCTTGAAGGCGCGGGATGCGCTGGACGTCGGGTACTTCACCACGACCGGCGTCCGACCAGCCGATGCGCGGCGGATGTTCGGGTCCTCCGGTATGATCCCGAGCACCCGGACCCCAAGGAGTTTCTCCATCTGCGCGGTGTTGAAGTTGTCCTCGCTGGCCGTGACCCTGTTGATGATCGCCCCCTCGACATGCCCGCCGACGGTCTCGGTCAGGATCTTTGTCTTCAAAGAGTCGACGATCGAGGATATCTCGGGGTTTACAACGAGGATCACCCCGTCGGCAATCGTCAGCGGGATGACGCCGTCCCTGCTGATCCCTGCAGGGGCATCCAGGATCAGGATATCGAACTCGCTCACAAGGTCGGTCATGATGTCCTTGAGCCGGTCGGGGTTCGATTGCTGGAAGCCCTGCAGAGAGAGGCCGCACGGGACGACCTTCACGCCGAACGGCCCGTCGTAGATGGCGTCCCGGACGCGTGCTTTGCCTGCCAGCACCTCGTGCAGGGTCACCGGCAGGTCTTCAAGCCCGAGGATGAGCCCGAGGTTTGCCATTCCGACGTCGGCATCCAGGATACATGTCTTCTTTCCGAACTGGGCAAGCATCGGACCCAGGTTTGCTGTGACCGTCGTTTTGCCGGTACCGCCCTTACCAGACGCAATTGTGTATACTTTTACCATGGAATCACTCGCTCTTTCGATCTTCCCGCTCTACACCCAGTACTGCAGGGTACTCTGGATATCCTGTTTGAGTGCGTTCGTCTGTTCGTCGGAGAGACGCTCCGAAAGGTGGGCGATGCCGACCACCGTCTCCCCGTGGTAGGAGACACCAAGGAGTTCCACTCCTTCCTCGTCGTGCAGTCTTCCCTGTGAGTAGAGGTGGCTGTAGCGTGCGGCCTCGTCCTCGCTGCCGGGTTTCGTCGAACCGATCAGAAGACCGTCTGCGGTCGCCAGCGTCAGGGATGCAAGACTGTATTTTTTGCTGATTGCACCGAGCGTCTCCTCAAGGCTCCCCATATCTCCGGGCTTGATTGCTCCTTTGGGAGGCGCGGAGATGGGTTTTGTGAGATCCGGACCCCGGGGTGCCTCGGTCGTTGCCGGTACCCCGGGAGGATCATGTCCTTTGATTGACCGGGAGATCTCCGCAAGGTAGTACGTAATGACGGCAAGACAGGCCACCATTATAATCATGAGAAGGATGAGGAAAAACTGGATAGTACCTGTTGAATCCATTCTGTTACCAGCTCCTGAAGGTTAGATCTCTTTATCCCTGATGAGATGGTCGAGGTGAATCCTCTTGAGCATGTCCTTGCAGTTTACCTTGAAACTGCTGACCAGCTGGTCGACGTCCATCTCCTCCATGTTCTGGATGAGTGTATCGAGTTCGTCATCCCCCGATTGAGACGGTCCGACCATCTCCTGCGCGGGCTTCGCTCGCGGCATGGGAATACGATGCACCTTAGCGGTCGGTTCCGGGCGATGCCTGGGAAAAGAGCCCGCACCGGCACCTGTTGGTGCTGTGGGTGGGGCTGCTGGAGCACCTTTCCCCGCCGACGGCCGGCCGGATTTCGGCTTATCGACCATAAACGGGGAATTGAACTCCAGAGTAAGCCGTAGCTGTTCCGGCGTCAGAATGTTCAGTTCAGCCGCTACCTCGCTCTCTTCGTCCTCCAGCACCGCGTCCAGTACGTGCTGCCCTTTCATGCCCCCATATTCGGCAAGCACAACCTGACCCTCGTTCAACACCAGAATGGCGCTCTCGCTGCCGAGAACTATCGTGCATATCCCGGTGAACTGCTCTGAGACCACCTCATTTATCAGGGTACGGGTTTTCGTGGACTTGATTAGACGATGAAACCGACCGCGTGGCAGTTGCATTCAGACAACTTTAGCTCAGTGGTATACGATAAACCTTGTTATTTTATACGCTTGTGAGAGAGCGCGATGCGAGGCATCCAGGGTCGTCCGGCGACAGCGGTCTATGATTGCACCCCCGGACTACCTATCCACTCCTGGAGGATGGTGAGGATCGTCTGCTCGGCAATCCGGATCCCCTCCTCGACCTCCGGGTCGATATCCCTGCTGAACTCCCGGATCTCACCCACTTCGATCCCGACGGTCACGATCTCTCCGGCGTATCCGAGCTCTCGGGCAATCGTCACCGCCTCTCCGATCCCGATCTCATGGAGTGCGCATGCGGGGAGATCCCACGACGGCGGAAGGTCGAATGTGCGGACTTCTCCGATGCGGTCGCCGATGCCGATCATCGCATCGACGATCACCACCTTCTCGTAGCCTTCCATCAGCGGGACCAGGCCGAGCCCGCCTGCGCCGCCGTCGATGGCATCCACCCCGGGCAGTCTCCCATCAAAGCGGCGCATCACCGAGATCCCCGCCCCGTCGTTTCCCATAAAGGGATTTCCGCACCCGATGACACAGACCCGGTTCTTCTGCATGTACCTACCGGTTATATCCGGCAAGGTACAAAATGGTACTGAAGATTCCCTGTCCGTGAACTGCCGTTCCGGGAGCGGGATGTGAGGCGCATGATCCACATCGTACCAAAACCGACCGATACGCCGGACGACAACTCGACCGGCGCTGTTATGCGGGAACTGGAGAAAGCCGACGCCCGATACGAGGTGCTCGATCTCGGTTCAGTCAACCCCCTCGACTCCGGGCTTGAGAATGCACTCATATGGGTCTGCGGTATCCGGCAGGACGGACACCAGTTCGAGACCTTGAATGTGCTCTCGCTCCATAACCGGGTGATCAACACCCCCGAGAGCATCGTTACCTGCGCATCCAAGGTGATGACGACGGCGCTCCTCCTCGAAAACAACGTGAGGACACCGGATACGGCCTACACCCGGTCGGAGGAGCAGGCGCTGGCGTTTCTCCGGCGCCACGGAAGAGTCGTCTATAAACCGCTGTACGGGTATGACGGGAACGGTATCCGGCTCGTGACGGAGCCCGGGGAACTCGGGCCGGGGCCATGGTACCTGCAGGAGTACGTGAAGAACGACCGGGACTTCCGGGTCTTCGTCCTCGGCGGTGAGGCCGTCGGTGCGATAGCCCGGGTCTCCGATTCCCTGACGCACAACATTCATCAGGGCGGGATCGGGATGCCGGTCGAGATCGACGAGGAGATGGGCTCCATTGCCGAGGCGGCTGCGGCGGCGATCGGGATCGACTACTGCGGGGTTGATCTCCTCCGTGACGAGGAAGGCTACACGGTTCTTGAGGTGAACGGGACGCCGAACTGGCACTGCATGGCGGCACCCATTCCGAAGCTGCTCGCCCGATACCTCATCGAGCGCGAGCGCGAGATGCGTGCCTGAAGGAGAGGGGAGGGGGCGCAGGGAGCCATTGGCCCCGCGCCTGCATTCTTACTGGAGATACTCTATCTCTTTGAGCGTCTTCTCGGCAAGTTCCTTCATCCGGGCGGAGATCCGGCCGGATGACGAGAACTCCACATCTTTCATGGCGTTGGCGAGTTCCGTGCCGAGTACGAATATTGCGTACTTGTGCTCCATCTTGCTCTTATGCACCTGTGAGGGGTCTATCTTCAACGAGTAATATTGTGAAAATTTCAGATCCGGGTTCTGCAATTCAAAAAAGTCTTTAATCTCAGTAAGAATTGCATGTAAGGCTATCAACTCTTCCTTGTGCATATTCTCTCCCAGAGATAAAAATAGTAGATATAAATATAAATAAATTTGCACCCGGGATAACCACTACCCTATCTTTATGAGCCTTATGGAGAGCGGACGCTTTATTATCCCCTTAAAGTCCCGCGCAGCCACGAACTCGAGGTCCCTCCCCCCGAGCTGATCGAGGAGTTTCTGGTCGATGATGCGATCGACGACAACCCCCTCGACGTCGCCGTTCAGGTTCTGGAGTGCGCCCTCGACGTCGGTTGCGCTGGATTCCAGCAGGACGGTGTAGTCCGGCGAGAGGAACCGCGCAATATTCCTGTCCCGGACGTCTGCCATGTGCTCCCCGAGCGTCGACGGAACCTTTGGTGTCCATTCACGGCGCGGCGGCCGCTCGCCGTCGCCTGCACCGGCAGGAGCCCGCGTCTCGGCGTGGGGTGTGTACGCAGGCAACCGCTCGACGTTCTCCTCGGCGGGGGGCTGGTCGATGATCCCCACCGCAGGCACTTTGTTCCGGAGCGCCTTGATGATCTCTTTGCGGCTCATCTCCTCGACGCTCTTTCCCCGGGGACTGTAGGCCACGAAGTCGATCTCGGCTACCTGGAGGAGTTCGCGGAGGATCAGCTCGCCGCCCCGGTCGCCGTCGAGCAGGGTCGTCGCGGTCTTCTGCGAACAGAGGTCGATGATGATGCGCGGGACGTTGGTTCCTTCGACCGCGACGGCGTTCTTGATCCCGTAGCGGAGCAGGTTGATGACGTCGGCCCGCCCCTCGACGATGATGATAGCGTCGGAGTCCATGACGTTCGGCCCCGCGTGCACCCTCTCCTCGCCGAGGTACTCGAGTTTCTCGATCCTGATCGTCTCCCTGACCTCGTCGAGCAGTTCGTCGCTGTTGATGGGGCCCTCATCGAAGTCCTCGAGGAGGAGTTCTTTGGCGCGCTCGACGATCTTGCGACGCTTGGTCACCCGGATGTCCTCGATGCGGTCGACCTTCACGTGCGCCGTGCACGGCCCGACCCGGTCGATCGTCTCGAGCGACGAGGCGAGGAGCGCCGTCTCCGCCCGGTCGAGCGATGACGAGACGAGTATCTCGCCTTTAGTCTCCCCCCGTTTCGTTGTGATCTGGACGTCGATCCGGCCGACGCGGCCGGTCCTCTGTAAATCGCGCAGATCGAGGTCTTCGCCGAGCAACCCCTCGGTCTGGCCGAAGATGGCGCCCACTACGTCGGGCTTGTCGACCACCCCCTCGATCTGCAGAGTAAGATGAATGAGATACTTTGTGGTATCCGATGAATACATGGAGTCTTGCCTCCTTTTGTAATGGTAAGTCTGATCGCCGCATCCGCACACGGTTTGTTCCTGCGCGGAAGTACGGGCTAATCATATATCTAGAGTGAAATTACTTAAATCAGATGGCGGGCTTGACGCAAGATTTTTTAGAGGATAAATCTAAATTTATGCTCCTAAAAGAGAGCACTTTGAGATATCTTTTCTTGTACCTCGCTCGCGGCCAACGTCGTTCTATCCGGGAGCCCCGGGTATCCGCCCGGGCGATCTCATGCCCCGGCGCCGTTCAGGCGCGCGAGAGCGCGGGACCTCGATACGCCGGTGATTGCCACGATCTTCGAGGAGGATGTATGTCCGGCGATGATCTCCACGTCGGCGCGTGGAACGTTGAACGTCTCCGCAAGAAGGTCGATGATAGCGCGGTTCGCTCTCCCGCCGACGGCGGGGGCCGCTATCTGGCACTTGATGCTCTTGCGCCACTCGTTGTAACCTGCGGGAAACACCGAGCGCTTTGCGCCCGCCGTGACGTCGAGCGTGATGGTCACCCCGTGCGGGGTCTCGGCGACGGCATCGGCGTAGGTCTCCATAAGAAATGTCCTCGTGATGGGATGTCGCCCGACACTAACGATCGATGTTCACAGGCGGCTTGTGCCGTTCCTCACCCGATCGAACCCATATGCCGGGCGTGCCTGTCGCGCACCTGGGTTGTCCCGCGGTTCATTTCCGGGCGTCTCGCCAGATGATCACCCGGGGACCTATAAGGTGCGCTTTATCGGCCCTGTATTATTTATTTTCCCGGGATAAATATCCTCGCCCGGGATACCACGCTGCATGAATCTCCCGGAGGTCGCCGTGAACGTAGGCCTGCGCTCCCCCGACGATCACCACCTCCGGGAAGACCGCGTCGAGCCCCTCAAACGGCGACCAGCCGCACTTTGCGTGGAGGAGTGAGGCGTCGATCCGGGTTACCTCGGACGGGTAGAGGGCGTAGTCCGCCCGGTCTCCCGGCTCGAACCCCGCGCGCGGGATGCCGAGGATGGCGGCGGGATTCCACGACGTCTTCTCGATCACCGAGGCGAGGGTGATCCGCCCTTCCTGCACCGCCGCCACGAGAAGCGGCACCATCGTCTCCACCCCGGGGATGCCGGAGGGCGCGGTCTCGAAGGGCGCCTCCTTCTCCCGAGCCGTGTGCGGGGCGTGATCGGAGGCGACGACGTCTATCCTCTCCCAGCACGACCAGAGTTCGCGCCGTGTCTTCTCGTCCCGGAGGGGAGGGTTCATCCGGGCATGGGTATCGCCCGGATCAAACATCTCGCGCGAGAGGAAGAGGTGGTGCGGCGTCACCTCCACCGTGCCGCGCGCGGCCCTGACCGAGGCGGCGGTGCTGAGATGGCAGAAGTGGAGCCGCAGCCCTGCCGGGGCGAGGCCGGCAACCTTCTGCACGGCGCGTGCCTCCCCCTCGCCCGGCCGGGCGCGGTCGTGGTCGGCGAGCGTCGCCGGCGCCCGGCCGCCGACCTCCTCGGCGTGGATGGTCGCGACCCCTCCGAGGGCGTGGATGCGGGCAAGCAGCCCCCTGAGCGTCTCTTCATCGAGCCCCTCGCCGTAACTCGACGGGGCAGCGAAGGTCTCCCCGAAGGCCGTGGCGCCGGCCTCCCACATCCCGGCAAGATCGGCCTCCGGCACGACGCCCGCGTTCACCCCGAACCCGCAGACCGCCTGCTCCTTTGCCTCGCAAAGGCGCGCCCGGAGGAGTTCTGGCGTGGTGATGGGCGGGACGGTGTTTGGCTGGTCGATGACGACCGTCACCCCGCCGGCGACCGCGCTCGTCGTCCCCGTCCGCCAGTCTTCCTTTTCGGCCTGCACCCCGCCCCGCATGTGGACGTGCATATCGACCGCACCGGGGAGACAGGTGTATCCGGTGCCGTCGATCGTCTCCTCGGCGCGCACCGCCGCGCCGACGTGCCGGACGATGCCGCCGGCGACGGCGATGTCGGCGCGCCTCCCCGTCGGGAGCTGGACGTTTCGGAGCAGCAGGTCGGCGTTCATCGGCAGCACGTCTCCAGGTCACGCCGGGTCACGGAGTGGACCTTGACCATGCACGCGGGGTGGTAGCGCGTCTTCGACTCGCGGAGCCCGGCGACGCCCATGTCGCACTCCCGGTTGACGTAGCGGTAGCGCTCCCGGAGCCCGGCCGCCGTCTCGGTCGTGATCACCTTGTAGATGTTCCTGTAGGTATCGGGGAGCGCTTTCTCGAAGTGAACGACCGCCATCGATTCGTTGACCGGCCCGACGATCGATATCGCCCCGATGGTGCCGCCGATCCTGACGATCCAGCCCTCGAGCCCGATGGCGAAGAAGTTGTTCACGGCAAAGAGGATGGCGTCCTTCTCGGCGGCGAGGATGGGTTCGGCGTCGCAGTCCCGCCACTCGCACCAGACGACCAGGAACTCCCAGGCCTCCTGGATGTTCTCCTCCGTGATCGTCTCGACGGTGTACGTGTATTCCCGGCCGAACCGGTGGACCTGGTGACGGATGGTGGCGTACTCCTTCCCGGCGAGTTCGGCGAGGTCAACTGTTCGGTAAATGTAGTCGAAGAAGTCCCGGTTCTCGTGCAGCGGGAGGGCTGGGTAGGCCTCCCGGAGCCATGCTTCGTTCTCTGGGTCGAGAATCCACAGGGGCGTTTCGCCGCCCTCCCGGAGCGCGAGGTCGATGAGGTCTTCGAGGAGATCCGGGTTTTTCGGCCCGATCGGCATGCGGTACGATGTCACGCCGTCGATGGTGCTCGAGAGGACGATCGCGCCTTCGACCTCCACGTATCGGTAGTCCGCGTAGTGGTTCCAGCAGACCATGTTCGCGAATGTGTTGTCGCTGTGCACCTGGGGGAACTGCCGGTAGTGCCTGTCGAAGAGGTCGCGATCGTCCAGGGTCACGGGCTTGAAGTCGGCCGGTTTCAGCATATTTCACCTCTTATCCGGGTACCACCGCATGGGCGTGTGCCCTTCCATCCTCCGGAACCCGAGCGCGGTGTAGAACGGCTCGGTTCCGGGCTCGGCGACGAGGGCGACCCAGGCGACACCTTTAGACGTACAGTAATCGAGCAGCGCAGATAAGATCATCGTTCCGATGCCCCGGCCGCGGTATCCGGGCAGGACGACCAGGTCCTGCACGTAGCCGTCCGAGACCCCGTCCGAGATCACCCTGCCCATGCCGACGGATCTGCCGGTCGTCCGGTCGACAGCGACGGCGAAGGCGAAACTGCCCGCGATGAGGGCGGCAAGGTCGGCGGGGTCCCATCGCTCGTTCCACCAGCCGCCCGCCCGGTAGAGGTCGGCGATCGTCTCGACGTCCCAGACGTCCACCAGCCGCACCTCGATCTCCGACTCCTCCATCATCGGTTCATGCCTCTCCATGCGAGTATCCACGGCGTTTATCGTATATGACTGGCGCGGGTATCAACCCGGGCGTTGCAAAAAAATTGTTGTCCCCTCGTTAGCAGACACGCGGGACCGGGTCGCCGACCGGCGGCTCGATGAACCGCTCTCCGCCGATGGCGGTGCGCATCACGACGTTCGAACCTTCGACGACCTCGCCGACGATCGCCGCGTCGCGCCCGTAGGGGTGCGAGCGTATGGCCGCGAGGACAGCCTCGGCATCATTGGGCGCGACCCCCATGACGACCTTGCCCTCGTTTGCCACCTCAAGCGGATCGATGCCGAGCATCCCGGCGGCGCTCCGGACGCTCGCCCGGATGGGCAGGTCCTCTTCCTCGATGACGACTCCGACGCCGCTCTTTCTCGCCATCTCGTTGATGGCGTTTGCGAACCCGCCCCTCGTCGGGTCTTTCATCGCGTGGATCTCCCCGGCCGCGAGCGCTTTCTCGATGAGCGGCCAGAGGGGGGCGACGTCGGACTTGATCTGGCCGCCGAAGTCGAACCCCTCCCGGTGGGCCATGATGGCGATCCCGTGGTCGCCGATGGTGCCGCTGACGAGGATCTTATCGCCGGGCCGAAGGCCGTTGTCCCGCACCACCCGCTCGGCGACGCCGATCCCGGCGGTGTTGACGACGATGGTGTCGAGCGCACTCCGCTCGAGCACCTTGGTGTCTCCCGTGACGAGGCTCGCCCCGCACTCGCCGAGCGCTGCGTCCATCGACGCGACGATCCGCTCGAGGTCGGCGACCTCGAAGCCTTCGGGGATGACCATGCCGCACGAGAGCGCGATCGGCCGCCCACCCATCATCGCGAGGTCGTTGATGGTCCCGCAGACAGCGATCCGCCCGATATCCCCGCCGGGGAAGAAGATCGGCGAGATTACGTGGTTGTCGGTCGTAAAAACGATGTTCTGGCCGTTTAAGGGGATGACTGCACCGTCGTCCAGCGATTCGAGCCCGATCCCGCCGGCGTTGTTGTGCTTGAGGTTGGTGATGACGCGCAGGAGCTCGCCCATCACCTCGCCGCCGGCGCCGTGCATGAGGTTGACTTTCATTCTTCGTCCACTTCTATCTCGATGTTGGTGACTACGATTTCCATTCCTGCAACGATCTCCGGGAGTTTCCCGCACTGAGGACAGACGAACCGCTCGTCCCCCTCATACCCGCAGGAGCAGCGGGTGCGGGCCTCCACGTCCCGGCACGAGAGTCGTGCCCCCGTAAAGAGCGGGTCGTCCTCGATGATGACGTTGAAGAGGAACTCCACCTGTTCGGGGTTCACCATCGCCAGTTTGCCGACATCCACGCTGACGCACTTCACCTCTTTTGCGTTGTTCTCGATCGCGGCCCGGCGGGCGGTCGTGTAGATGTCGTAGGCGATGCTGTACTCGTGCATTACTCCTCCATCGCGGCGTAGACCTGCTTGAAGATCTCGCGGGTCTCAAGCCCCTCCTCTCTGCTGAGGCGCTGGATGGCGAACCCGACGTGGACGAGCACGAACTCGCCGACCTTCACGTCGACGAGGTCGAGCCGGACCTCCTGCTGCAGGTCGCCGAAGTCGACGACGCCGATGTTGCCCTCTTTTATCTCGAGTACCTCAGCGGGCATTGCAATACACATGACCTCTCTTCCTCACCTGTAGTTTTGTCCGAATGTCAAAAAAGGTTGACCATGCTGCACGGAGGAGCCCGGGAGCAGCCGCGCCGGCCGGCGCGGTTCCGGCTTCCTCCATATTCAGGTACGTATAGGTCGGTCCGGGCGGGTAAAAAGGTATGTCTCCGGTTCCGGCCGATGGATGGATTGGGCGCCGTTCTGGTTCTTCCTGTGCTCTACCCCTCCCGGCGAAAGACCCCCTCCACCTCGGCCCGGGGGAGGTCCTCCCCCCGAACCCGCATCCGCCAGCGGTGCGTCCGGACCGAGACTGCTACGAGCGGTGAGAAGAGTTCCGCCGCCTCGTCCTCGGTGAAGTAGTGGGTGATGATGCCCCCGCCCCGCCGGAACGTCCACGGCTCCGTCTCCGTCCCCTTCCCGGCGCGCATATCCTCGACGGAGAAACTCCGGAAGAAGAGCGTGCCTCCGGGCCCGAGCACCCGGACGACCTCGGCGGCTACGGCCTTTCTGCCCTGCGCGGGGAGGTGGCCCGCGACGTGAACCAGGAAGACCGCGTCGAACGCCGCATCCCGGAACGGCAGGTGCCGGGCGTCGGCGACGGCAAACCCGATCTCCGCCGTCCCCGGGCGTCGGCGGGCGAGGGCGACGGCCTCGGGGGAGCTATCGATCGCAGCAACGCGCGGATATCGCCGGGCGATAGCCTCAAGGGTCTTGCCGTTCCCGCAGCCGACTTCGAGGACGGCCGCGCCGGCCGGGATCTCCGGGAGCGGCGCCGGGGCTCCTCCCCAGAGGTTCCCCCGCCTCCGGTAGTCCTCGTCCCAGGGGGATGGTTGTGCAGTCACTGATCAGTGGGTCGGCGCCGCTCCCGGATAATCATTCGCGCCGGCCGGCGAGGTCCCCTTTCCGCACGAACCGGAGCGATGCCGAGTTCATGCAGTAGCGCTGATACGTCGGCGGCGGCCCGTCGTCGAAGACGTGGCCCAGGTGGGCGTCGCATCGCCGGCAGAGCACCTCCGTCCGGTTCATGGCGAACCGCGTGTCGGGCTCCGTCCAGATGTTTCGTTCAGAGACCGGTTTCGTGAAACTCGGCCAGCCCGTGCCCGATTCGAACTTCGTCTCCGAGGAGAAGAGGTGGTTGCCGCAACAGACGCAGACGTACAGCCCGTCCTCCTTGCAGTCCCAGTACCGCCCGGTGAAGGCCGGCTCCGTGCCCGCCTTCCTGGCGACGGAGAACTCTTCCGGCGTCAGCTGCCGCCGCCACTCCTCGTCGGATTTGACGACCCTCTCGACCTCTTCCAGCTCCCCGGTCACGGCGTTGCAGACCGTCACCATCCCGGCGGTCTCTCCAGTCTCTCTCATCATCGTTCCGGCCATTGACCGGAGAGGAGATAAATCGTTGCTCCAGATGCGATTTCGCATCCGTTATATATCCGCCGGTCGATGAACCATCATGAAGAAGGACTCTCTTTCGGGAAGGAGTCTTGCAACGTTCGTCCTCCTTTGCTGCCTCTTCGGCGCCGCCGTCACGGCGGGCTGCATGGGGAACTCCGCCGGGCCGGAGCCGGAGGACGCGACCCCCGAGGCGACAGTGGGTGCCTACACCACCTACTCGCCCGCCGGACCGAAACCGTCGTTCTCGGCCACTGTCACCGCACCCGAGAAGCGTATGCGCACCGACGGGTCCTGCTACTGGACGATGACCGGGACGGTGACCAACGACGGTGACGGGCCCGCACGAAACGTCGTCATCCGGTTCATGCTCATCGACGACGAGAGCAACATGATCCGGGCGACCGAGACCGTTCTTGCTCCCCGGTTCCAGGCCGGCGAGACGAAGATATTCACCACCAGCCAGCTCCCCGGCGACTGCGACCGGCAGTACCGCGCCGGGATCGAGATCACGCACGACATCCCGTGAGGCTGCGGGTAAGGGTTATCCGGGATACGGGTTTACAGAGGAGATACGATGAAGATACTTGGGATCAATGGAAGCCCCCGCGGCTCAAGGAGCCAGACGCTCCGGCTCGTCCGGGCCGTCCTCGACGGGGCAGAGAGCGCCGGGGCCGAGGTGGAACTCGTGGATGTTGCGAAGCTCCGGATCGAGTACTGTATCGGGTGCACGGTCTGCTACGAGCGGGGAGAGTGCGTCAGGAAAGACGATTTCGCCGAACTCTACCAGAAGATGCTTGAGAGCGACGGGATCGTCCTTGGGTCGCCCAACTACATCAACTCGGTCACCGCCCAGATCAAGACGATGCTCGACCGGATGGCGGACGCCATCCACTGCCAGATGTTCATCGGGAAGTACGGGTGCGCCGTCTCCACGGCAGGCGGTTCCGGTGCGGGCGAGGTCGTGGATTACCTGAACGGAGTCCTGCAGACCCTGGGCGCGAACACCGTGGGCGGGGTCGGCGTGGTGCTCGGCGGCGACCCGGAGACGATCGTGCCCGCAGAGGGGCGGGCCTACGAACTCGGGAAGAGACTCGTACGAGCCATCGAGACGAAGGAGACCTACCCCGATCAGGAGGAACTCCACGCCGCAATGCTAGAGCGGATGCAGGCGCTGGTCATGGCGAACAAGGATCGCTGGCACCACGAGTACGACTACTGGAAGGAAGCCGGGCGGCTGCCCTAGATCCTTCCCGTCTCTTTTCTGCGGATCTCCTCAATGATCCGCTGCAGCCCCTCCCGGGCCTCCGGCTGCGCCGCCTTGCTGAGCGCCTGGTCGAGCGCCGGAAGCACCGCCTCGCCCATCTGGATCAGGGCCCATTCGGCACGTTTTCTGACCGCAAGCGCATCGTCCCTGAGTGCCTGGATGAGCGGGGCGACAGCGCCCTCTCCCCCGATCCGGTCGATCGCCCGGACGGCGTTCGCCCGGACCTCGATCAGCTGATCGGAGAGCGCTTCCGCAAGCACCGGCAGCGCGTCGGCGCCGACCCATTCCACCTCGGCCCACCTCCCCTGCGCCATGAGGTAGAGCGTCCGTTCTTCGCCGGTCTCCGGTCTCCAGCCGCTCGCTTCCAGCGCCTCGGCGACCCCCGCCCGGAACGTCTCGTCCCCTGTCCGGAGAGCGGCGATCAGGTGGCGGCGCATCGTCTCGTCGGGGGTCTTCAGGGCCTCGAGTGCGGCGTACCTGACCCGGTCGTCCACGTCGTGGAGCGCCAGGACCAGCGGTTCGATGGCACTCAGGCCGCCGATGTAGCCGAGCGACCGTGCTGCGGCGATCTTGACGTCCTCATCCCTGTCCCGCAGCGCCAGGGCCAGCGGCTCGATCGCCTCTTTGCTCCCCATGTACCCGAGCGCCTCCGCCACGGTCGCCCGGACCTCGGGGTCGGGCTCCTGGTGCAGTGAGCCGATCAGGGCTTCGATAGCCCGTTTGTTCCCGATCCGGCCCAGGTTGCGGGCGGCAACGAGCCTGACGAACCGGTCGCTGTCGCTCAGGGCCTCCATGAGCGGCGTGACCGCGGTCTCGCGCATGTCACCGAGGATACTGGCCGCGGCCGACTGGATATCCGGGTCTTCGTCCTTGAGCGCACGGATGAGGCCGTCCACGGCGGGGCGCCCCATCATGATGAGACGTGTAGCGGCACCGAGCTGCGTGTTCCAGTCCCTGTCCTTGAGCGCGCCGATCAGGGTGTCGATATCCTGCCGGCCCGACTGCTCGAACGCCGTCTTATCCTCCACCCGGACCTTCCTCGTCTTCTTCGGGGCGCGTTCCTCTTCCTCGACCTGGCTGCCGAGCGTCCTCCGCCATACGTCGATCACCTGCCGTTTCCTGAGGGCGGCCGCGGCCCTTGTCCTCACTTCCTCGTCTTCATCGTCGAGAGCGTAGCGCAGAACGTCGGCTGCACCCTTCTCCGGAATCTCCCAGAGAGCATCGATCGCTGCAAGCCTCACCTCCTTATTGCCTGTTCTCAGCACAAGGAAGAGCGGATCGACCGCCATGGCGCCGAAGGTGCTCAGGGCCCGGGCAACGCTCCACCGGACGTCCGGCGCGGTATCCCCGAGATGCGTGACGAGGACAGCGATCGACTCGGTTGCGCCGATGAGCCCTATCGCTTTCGCCGCGGTCACCCGGACGACCGGTAAGGGGTCGTTCAGTGCCTCTTCGAGTTCCTTGAGTGCGCCACGGCCGAACTCCGCGACGGCGTCCGCCGCGGCGACCCGGACGCCGTGGTACCTGTCGCGGAAGAGGCGAATGAGTGGTTTGACGGCCCGGCGGTCGCCGATACGGCCGAGCGCCGAGATGACGGCGATCCGGACGTCTTCTCTCGCGTCGCCGAGCGCCTGGACCAGCGCCTCGACGCCGTCCGGATCCCCGATCTCGCCGAGCGCCTCCGCGGCGGCGATGCGGACGCTGTAGTGGGGGTCGGAGAGTGTTTCGATGAGGTATCCGACCGCCTCCTTCCCCATGCTCTGGAGCGCGGCGACCGCCGCAGCCCGGATGCTGGCGTCGCTGCTCCTGAGCGCTTCAAGGCACTTTTCGAGCGGCGTCTTTTCAGGGCTCGGCTCGGGGGGTTCTGGCGGTTCAACCGTCTCCCTCGGGATCTGTGGGATCTCCAGTTCCTGCGGCTCCCGGTCCCCCTCCTCGGGCCGGTAGGTGAACAGGTCCTCCTCTTCGGCCTCGGCGATCTCCTGCTCGAACTCAATCGGGATGAGCTGGTCCAGCGAGATCGTATTCTCGGGAGCCGCCTGGAGATCGGCCTTCCAGCGCGCCTTGACCCGTGCCCACGCCGCCTCCGCCTTCCGGCTCTCCCGGATGAGGTCGCTGAGGTTCACGGCCGCCTCAGGCTCTTCTGGCGTCTGTTCTATGGGCTGTTTGGGCTCCTGTTGCGTCTCATCCTGCGCAGGCGGCGAAGGTCTCTTGATCCGCTTGTCCAGAGCGGCGTAGTTCGGGCGCCCGAACTGCTCCTCGAACCTCTTCTGGGTGGCAAGCCCTTCTTCGAGTTCCTTTTTGTACCTGGAGTCTTCCTGTGCGGGCTTTGTCCGGGACAGTTCCTCCTGGCGCTGCCGAATGTACTCGAGGGCGGCCAGGGCCCGCTGTTTTCGTGCGGGGTCTTTCGACGAGGCTTCCATACTCAGGGCGTTGAGTGCAGGCTGCCCCAGTTGCCGCAACGCTTCGCTCGCGCCGGTGCGAACGCCCGAGTAGCCGATCCCCAGCGCCCGGATGAGCGGTGGGATGGCCGTTCTTCCCATCCTGACCAGTTCGTTCCACTGTTCGCTTGCAATCAGGTATTCTGCCTTCTGCAGGTCGCTCTGCGGCACCCATCCCAGTTTGCCGAGGGCCCATGCCGCTTCCATCCGCACCTGGTGGTGGGGATCGTTCAGGACATCGACTAGCGGGGGTTTCGCCCGGTCGTCCCCGATCTCCCCGAGCGCCTCGACGGCACGGATACGGACGTCCGGTCGGGGGTCTTTCACCGCTTTGATGAGCTGCGGGACTGCCCGGGGATCGCGGATCTTCCCGAGGGTTCGCGCCGACTCGCTCCGCATTTGGGGGTCGGTGCTCGCCAGGGCCTTGAGGAGGGCCGGGACGGCGGCCCCCTGGAGTTTGGCGAGTTCCTTCCAGTCTTCCCGGAGGCAGTAAAAATGCACCTTCTCCTGGACGTTCTCGGGCGACCATTTCATCGAGGCAAGCACGTTTGCGGCCTCTCTTCGCACCGAGGGGTTGCCGTCATGGAGCGCTTTCGTGAGGGGTGGGATTGCCTTCCTGCCCATCCCTTGCAGGGCGATCACCGTGGCACGCCGTATTGCCGGCTGGTCGTGGTGTAGGGCGGGCATCAGCATCTCGGCCATCGAGTTCTCCGCCTCCGCGATGGTGCGGGAGATGGATGCCTGCAGACCGGGGCCGGCCCGGAGGATCAGGGCAAGAAGCAGCGGGATCGATGGTGCGCCGACTGATACGAGGGATTCGACCATCCGGTCTCGCGACGCCGGGCGGGCCTGTTCGAGCGCCTTGAGGATCTCCGGGATGGCGGGAACCCCGAGGGCAGCGAGCGCCCGCGCTGCATCGGCACGGCTCCGGGGGTCGTCGCTCTCCAGGACCGCAACCAGGCCAGGATAGTCCTTCGCCTGCCGTAACCCGTCGATGTTCGTCCGGAACCTGTCAAAGAATGCCATGTCTCGCTGCCGGTAAAATCCGTTGTCAAAGGTGCTGGTTGCCTGAGTCCCGCGTATTCAAATCATATTCGTTATCTGTACCAATAAACCTTGCATTTCACCTGATAACGCACAGGTGCCGTGTTCGGGGGGTTTCTTCACCCGGCCGATGCGAATCTTTATCGGTGGATGGCCGGTATACCGGGACTCCATGGTACGGCTTGATATCACTCGATTGCCGGGCATCGTGAAGGAGCTCGCGCCGGACGCGGAGGAACTCGTGGGCAGGATCTACTCCTGGTACGTTGAACCCGGGCACCTGGCCTTCCCCGATGCGATGCGCGAGTGGGTGCGGGAGAAGTACGGCGATATCGAGACGCAACAGATCGTGAGGGTGACCAACAACCAGACCGGCGAGAGCACGCTCTTTAACTCCGTCCGGTCACGCCGCCCGGTGCTGACGCCCCGCGCCGAGGAGACGCGGGATCTCCGTGCGCTCTCGGCGGAAGGGCCGTTTGCAAACCCCCTCGAGGAGACGCCGGCCGATACGTTCGGGCGGATCGACGGCGACCACTGGGTGACGGCAAGCAACATCGCCAAGTACGACTACCTCCACGCCGTCATCATCGCAAAGGAGGACGACCCCTACATCACCGGTGAGCCGCAGATCGCCGATCTGCTCAACGTGGCCGTCCGCTGGTGCCAGGACGCGAACCGCGCGAACCCCCGGGCGATCTACCCCTTCATCATCTGGAACTTCCTCTGGCGTGCGGGGGCGAGCATCGTGCGCAGCCACGCCCAGGTGCTGCTCACCCACCAGCCCTACGCCGCGCCGGCACGGCTCGATGAGGTCCGGGACGAGTACCGGTGCCGCTACGGGTGCGAGTACTACGACGACCTCTTCGCCGTCCACACCGCCGTCGGCCTCGGCCTCGTCTACAGGGGCGCCCGCGTCATGGCGCACCTCACCCCGAGAAAGGAGCACGAGGTTGCTATCATCACGACGTCGCCGCACGATATTGCACCGGCTCTCGCGAAGGTGCTCGAGTGTTACCGGAGCATCGGGGTGCAGAGTTACAACGCGGCGGTCTACATGCCCCCGCTCGGGGAGGCGGGGTATTACGTCGCGTGGGTGGTCGATCGGGGCGACCTCCATTCGCGGACGTCGGATATCGGGGGGATGGAGCTCTACGCAGGAACGCCGGTCGTCGCGTCCGACCCGTTCCGCCTGATGGAGCACCTTGCGGCCGCCATGCTGCCGTGACGTCAGCAGGGGATGGTGTCGCACTCCGCGAGTCTCCTGTAGACACCTTCCATCTGCGCGCCGACCCGGCTCCACGGGAACTCTCTCTTCACCTTGATGAGCCCTTCCCGGCCCATGGCGAGCGCTTTCTCAGGTGAGTCGGCCACCCGGGAGAGCCCGCGGGCGATCGAGTCCGGGCGCGGCTGCACCTTGACCCCGTCGGTCCCGTGCTCGATGTTCTCCGAGAGCCCGCCGACGTCGGAGGCGACGACGCATCGGCCGGCGCTCCATGCCTCAAGGAGCACAAGCCCGAACGGCTCGTTCCTGCTCGGGATGGCGACAATGTCGCTTGCGTTGAGGAGTGGCACGTACTCCGCGTCGGGGAGCCGCCCGAGGAACCGGACGGGGAGCGACCGCGCCCGGGTCTCGAGCCCCCGGCGCATCTGCCCGTCGCCGACGAACGCGATCTGGCTGTCGGCGTGCTCCCGGAGGAGAGCGGGCGCCGCGTCTACCAGCATGTCGGGCCCCTTCTGCCACGCGAGCCGCCCGACGAAGAGGATCAGCGGGGAGTCCGGGTCGAACCCGTGGCGCCGTTTGATCTCCTCCGGGTCGACGTCTGCCTGGTAGCGTTCGGGCACGATCCCGTTATGGACAACGTCGATCTTCCAGTCCGGGATCCCGTAGAGGCTCATGGCCTCCCGCCTGAGGGTCGCGGAGACCGCGGTGATACGCTTTGCAATCGATGCGCCATAACGTTCTATCCTGGAGATCTCCGTGAACGGCCGCCCGTTGCTGAACCTGTTCCCGTTCCGGCCGAACTCCGTCGAGTGGTAGGTGAGGACGGTCTCCCTGTCCCGGAGCCGATGGAGCGCGTCGACCACGTGCCAGTCGTGGAAGTGCAGGAGGTCGAACGACGGTGCGTCGAACTCGTCGAATCGGTCGAGCATCTTCCTGCTCATATCGGAGCAGTACCGGACGATGTCCTCTCCCGACGGCCGGCAGTAGTGATACTGCACCCCGTTGACCTCGATGTCCTTCCCCTCTCCCCGGGTGAAAAAGTGCACCTCGTGGTTGTGTGCCAGCGTCTCGGCAAGGTTTGTCGCCGCGTTCGCGAGCCCGCCGACCCACTCCGCATACAGCGACTCCCAGCAGAAAAACGCGATCTTCAGACTCTCCATGGTATTCCTCGCCTCTGTCGGTCACCGACCCCTCGCCAATTTCGGGATCTCTCTCGGGCCGGCGTGCGGTTCGAGCGCTTCATATCGCCTCTGAGGTGATATATCTTTGGATTCTCTAAAAAACCTCAAAATGAGAGATTTGGTGCTCAGCCGGCCGTGTCAGGATGAGAAGGATTCTCTCAGGCGGCACTCGAGGCGGCGGCCGTGCGAGCCCATCCAGTAGAGTTTCCGGCACGTGGGGCACCATGAGAACTCGAGCCCCCTATTCGACCGCGGGGCGTAGCGCGCCTCCCGGATCTCCCGCAGGGTGGCCGGCCGGAGGCGGGTGTTGCAGAGGGAGCAGCGGCTCATCCGAATCTCGGGCTCGATCAGCCCGAGGTCGGCGATCTGCCGGATCTGGGCCATGATCTCTTCGGATGAGATGTAGACCGCGAGGTTGGCGCCCCGCCGCGCGAGTTCGCGGTCGCGGGTCAAAAGAAGACGGCCGTCCCGGCGGGCGATCTCGAGGAGGAGGGTGTCTTCCCGGGAACTCCCCGGGGTGAGGCTGTTTGCGCTCATGGTGTCGTAGCCCATGAACCGGAGGTAGCGGGTGAGCGTCCCGAGCATCCGGTCGGTGAGGAACCTCCGCCGTTCACCTGATCTCGGAGACATACTCGATGCGCCCGCCGCATTCGGTGCAGGTGTGCCCCTCAAGCCCCCGTATCCTGACGGCGTAGCCCGACCGTTCAATGACGACGCTACCGCAGGCAGGGCAGTAGGTGTTCTCGTAGGGGTGCCTCCCGACGTTGCCGAGATACGGGTAGTTGAGCCCGAGTTCTTTTGCACGCTCGTAGATCTTCTCAAGAGCCCTGACCTCGGTCGGCCTTGCGTCGAGCATCTTGTAGTCGGGGTGGAACCGGGTGAAGTGCATGGGGGTGTCGGGGCCGAGGTTCTCGAGCACCCACCGAATGAGCGTCTCCATCTCGTCCATTGAGTCGTTCTGCCCCGGGATGACCAGCGTGACCGTCTCGACGTGCATCCCGAGTTCCTTTGCAAGGGCCGTCGCGTCGAGGACCGGCTGCAGCCGCCCGCCGCAGACCTTCCGGTAGAATGTGTCGGAGAAGGACTTGATGTCGACGCGGAAGGCGTTGAGCATCGGTGCGAGTTCGCGGAGCCCCTCCTCGGTGATGTAGCCGTTCGTGACGTAGACCGTCCCGATGCCCTTCTGCCGCGCCAGCGTCCCCATCGCGAGCGGGTACTCGTGCCAGATGGCGGGCTCGTTGTAGGTCCACGCGATGCTTGCAGAGCCCGACCGGATTGCCCGCTCCACGCCCTGCTCCGGGCTGATATCCCTGAGCGCCTCCATCTCCTGCGTCTGCTGGGAGATGTGCCAGTTCTGGCAGTGTTCGCAGTGGAAGTTGCACCCGATGGTGCCGAGGGAGTAGGAGAGGGTTCCGGGCAGGAAGTGGTAGAGCGGCTTCTTCTCGATGGGGTCGACCGCTTCGGCGATGACCTTGCCGAAGGTGGCGGCGTAAAGCGTGCCGCCGCGGTTGATGCGGACGCCGCAGACTCCCTGCCTGCCCTCCTTGATGGTGCACCGGTGAGCGCAGAGGGAGCAGCGGACGGTATTCTCCTCCAGTTTCTGGTAGAGTCTCGCCTCGTGCATATGATCACCGCGTGCGGGGAACCATGATAGTTATTGCGGACGGCTCTACCGGCCGTCCCGTTCTTCGTCGTCGTACTCGACGACCAGCGCCCCGGAGTAGCCGCAGTGCTTGCAGCGGTAGATGCAGCCGGTATACCCGCCGGTAGCCGCCCAGAGATCCGTAGAGCCGCATACAGGGCAGTGCAGCCTCTTCACAACAGGTATATGAGTAAATCAGGGATAATAATAGGGTGGGATGAAGAAGATCGTTATTTCTCTGGGCGGGTCGGTTCTGGTTCCTTCGCTTGAATCAAACAATATCGATCGATACGTATCTGTTCTGAAAAAGATGGCCGGCAAGTGCCGGATTTTTGTTGTCGTCGGCGGTGGCGGGGAGGCGCGCCGGTACATCGGTGTCGCCCGCGGTCTCGGCGCCGGGGAGGCGGTTGCGGATGAGCTCGGCATTATGGTGACCCGGCTGAACGCGCGCCTTCTCATCGCCGGACTCGGGGATGCGGCTTATCCGCGCGTCGCGGAGAACTACACGGAGGCGCGGGAGTTTGCAGAGACCGGCAAGATCGTCGTCATGGGCGGCATCACCCCCGCGCAGACGACCGATGCGGTCTCCGCGGTCCTCGCCGAGAGCGTCGGCGCCGATCTCCTCATCAACGCGACGTCGGTGAACGGGATCTACAGCGCCGACCCGAAGAAGGATGCCGGTGCGGTGAGGTACGAGCGCCTCACGCCGCAGGAGCTCCTCGATATCATCACGAGGAGCCGGATGAACGCGGGCTCGAACATCGTGCTCGATATCGTGGCCGGGAAGGTGGTCGAGCGCTCGGGCATTCCACTCCTGGTGCTCGACGGCCGCGACCCGGAGAACCTCTGCCGGGCAGTCGTGGAGGGCGCGTTCGTCGGGACCGTCGTCTGCGAAGAGGGTGCGGCCCCCCTGCTCTCCTGAACATACTATCCTTCATCGGCAACTATTTTTGTCTGGATTCCCAATGTATGCAGGTACAGGGGCAGTAGGGTAGCCTGGTCCATCCTAGAGCGTTTGGGACGCTTTGACGGCAGTTCGAATCTGCCCTGCCCCATCTATCATGAACCGTGCGACCGCCTGCGAGATCCACCGCCGCCTTCTCGAACAGTACCCCGTCGTCGACGGCAGGCGCCATTTCCTCAACTTCCATAACCCCTACGAGACGCTGGTCCTCACGATCCTCTCGGCGCAGACGACCGACCGCGCCGTGAACGCCGTCCGCGACGACCTCTTCTCCCGCTACCCGACGCCGGAGGCGCTCGCCCGCGCGGAGCCGGAGGAGGTGGAGCCGGTCATCAGGACGATCGGGTTCCACCGCACGAAGGCCCGCCACATCATCGGGGCGGCGAGGAAGGTCGTCGAGGAGTTCGGCGGCGAGGTCCCACGGACGATGGAGGAACTCCTGACGCTCCCCGGCGTCGGGCGAAAGACCGCGAACATCATCCTCTCCCAGGCGTTCGATATCAACGTCGGGATCGCGGTCGATACCCACGTCCGCCGGGTCTCAAAAAGGCTTGGGTTCACCGAGAGTACAAACCCGGATATCATCGAGCGCGATCTCGTGGCCCTCTTCCCGCAGGAGGTCTGGCGGGATATCAACTATCTTTTGATCCGCCATGGCCGCGCCGTCTGCACGGCGCAGAACCCGAAGCACGACCGGTGCGTCGTCGCGGAGCTTTGCCGGTATTACCGGGAGCTCTCGGGCGGGGAGGAGTAGTTCCGCTCATCAGGGGCGCCTGCTATTGCCCTAGGTCAACGCACGGCGTAGTCGGTGGCGAATGAAAATCTTTATCCGCCTATCTGTAGTTCCTCCTTTGAGAGGGCGATGTATCGTCAGAGGAACCTGTGCAGGGCCGATGATCCGGTGCGGCCCGAGAAGGAGACGTACCTGTTCTTCGATACGGAGACCGCCGGCCTCCCCCGTTACCGGAATGCTTCACCGCACGATACGCGAGCCTGGCCGCGACTGGTGCAGATAGCATGGCTTTTCTGCGACAGTGAAGGACATGCCGGCCGGCAGGCCTGTTTCACCATCCGTCCGGAAGGGTTTACGATCCCACCGGGCGCTGTGAGCGTTCACGGCATCACAACCGATACGGCGATTCGCACAGGTGTTTCGCTCAAGACGGCACTCGACGCGCTCTGCCGGGAGGTGGCACGGTGCGGCACCGTCGTGGCCCATAACGCAGCATTCGACAGTGCAGTGGTCGCCGCTGAGTGCGCGAGAACTGGGTTGGCAAATCCGCTCTGAAGGTACGGGTTCGTGAAGCCCAGGTTCGGGCTACCCTCTCGGTGAACCGGGAACTGATCCTGCTCTACTGGCAGATCGGGCGGGATATTATACAGCGGCAGCAGGAGGAGGGCTGGGGAGCGAAGGTGATCGACCGGCTTTCGGCGGACCTTCGGAGAGAATTTCCGGATATAAAAGGCTTTTCTTCGCGAAACCTCAAGTACATGAGCGCGTTTGCACGAGCATATCCGGACGAGGCAATTGTGCAGGAGGTGCTTGCACAAATTACCTGGTATCACACGGTCACGCTGCTTGACAAGGTGAAGGACCCGGCGGCCCGGGAGTGGTACATCCGCAAAACCATCGCGAACGGCTGGTCGCGGAACGTGCTCGTGCATCAGATCGAGAGCGGCCTCTGTGAACGCGAAGGACGGGCGGTCACCAACTTTTCGGCGACCCTGCCGGCGGAACAGTCCGATCTCGCCATCCAGACGATGAAAGATCCCTATATCTTTGACTTTCTCGAAATGGGAGAGGCGGTGCGGGAACGCGAACTGGAGCGGGGCCTGATCGACCATATCCGCGAGTTCCTCTTGGAACTCGGGGTGGGATTTGCGTTCGTGGGGAGCCAGTATCACCTTGCGGTCGGAGGGCAGGACTATTATCTGGATCTGCTCTTCTACCATCTCCAGCTCAGGTCGTTTGTCGTGATCGACCTGAAGGTTGGCGAGTTCATTCCTGAATACGCGGGAAAGATGAACTTCTACCTCTCGGCGGTCGACGACCTCCTCGCTCACCCTGCGGACAATCCGAGCATCGGGATTGTTCTCTGCAAGACGAGGAACCGGGTTATCGCCGAGTATGCGCTGAAGGATATGACCAAACCGATCGGGGTTGCCGGGTATGCGCTGACCTCTTCTCTTCCCGAAGAATTGATCGGGACGCTGCCGACGGTGGACGAGCTGGAAGGGGAGCTTGGCCGTGGGGAGGAGTGACGGCGGCATGTAATTCATGCCGGGCACGGTGGGATCGAGCGGATCATCACGGCCCTCCGTAGCGCCGGGATGCCGGTTCCCACCTTCGCCAGCAGTCCGCTTGGGTTCAGCCTGACGATGCGCAAGGATCTGCTGACCGAGAGTGTTATTCGGGAGATGGGGCTGAACGAACGACAGGTGCTCGCGGTCAACCATCTCAAGACGCAGGGGAGCATCACCAACAGCGGTTATCAGTCTCTCACCGGTGTTGCGGCGACGACCGCGCTCAAGGAACTCAAGGTTCTGGTCGACCTTGGCATTCTGGAGCGGAGGGCACCGTCGAGGAAGAAGACACAGTATGTCCTGCACGAGGAACGGCCATGATGCCGGGTGTGGATAATAGCATGGAGTTTCGGCAGAACGGGCGCCGCTCCTGCTCCGGAGCCGTGCGGATGCCCTGCCGGGTGCGGATAAAGTGTGGATACATGGGTGTGGTATGGTAGCGCACTGGACGATACCTCTCGCACGAGAGGGAGCCGCGATCGTCGTCCGGGGCGAGGGCGACGATCCCCACGCTCCCGACAGGATCGACTACGAGGTTCGCGGCGGCCCCGGCGGGGTATACCGGGCGTTGCTGGACCTGGTCGCGCCCGGCCCGTGGTCGTTTCAGGCCGGCCGGATGAAGGATGAGCGCGACCTCTACTGGATCGCCGACTGCGCCTATACGGAGGCGCTGCTGCATCCCGAATGGTCTGTGGAGACTGATCTTCCCCCGCTGCTGGCGGCGGAGGAACTTCCGGAGGGGGCGGTCCCGTGAGGGAATGAGGGCAGCCGACCACTGGCTGACAGCAGAATCAATATCCCGCTCCGGAGGGAGCGTCGCGGCTCGCAACCTTCTACGCGAGGGACGCGGGGACTACGCAACATTCTTGATCTTTGCCTTCAGCCGGGATGCGAACGCCTCCATCGAGTCCAGGTCTTTGAACCCGGCGAGGATCACCTTCCCTGACGAGAAGATGAGGGCGGTCCCTGCGTCGCCCCGGTAGATCAGGCCCGGGAACTGTTCGGGCTCGTACTCGACCTGCTCCATCCTGAGCGCGACGACGAGCCGTGATAGGGGGATCTCGATCTGGAAATCATCCATGCCGACGATGTTCCTGACCTCCGGCGGCGACGCGAGTGAAGGGTCGATGAGGGGCGAGATAAGAGTAAGGAACTCCCGATAGGAGGTGTCGACCTCGTCGAGGGATGCGAGGCCGTAGATGATGTATTTCCCGCTCCTGTAGATGGTGGCCTTCCCTCGGGAGAGGAGGATGTAGGCCCCGTGGTAGTTCTCAGGATTATATCGGTAGTTTGTATCGGGGAGCTCCGGCAACCGCTCAAACGAGACAGACTGGTGAAGGTCGCCGGAAGCGACGATGTTGATGATCTTCATTCCCGAAAAGATATGGGACTTACTCCCGGAGATACCTTCCCCCGACCGGGACAAACCGTTCGGATTTCTTCACTGAATCGTATTTTCGGACATCCTCGAGTTCGAGCGCCATCCAGGGCCGCTTTCGGGGCGCCTCCTTCCTGACCCTGACCCCCTGCCACCGCTCCTGGTTCGCGACGTAGGCGCGTGCCTCCTCCCGGGTGAGGAAGACTGCATCACCGAACGTCTCGAAGAACGCGAGGGGGTCGTCTTCGATGACGATCCGCCTGATCGTCGCCTGCCCGGCGTAGCCGGTATCCTCGTGGGACTGGTAGAAGACGAGTTTCATGCCGCTGCGAAGCTCTTTGAAGACGGTGGCGGGTTTGATGAAGACGGTCTTGCCTTCGGCAAAGAACCGGGGCATGAGGTGTTTTGGGACGGGGAAGGTGACGCCGGTGATCTCGGACATCGGTTATGCCTCCACTCCGGCCCGCTTGAGGATGAGCCGGTAGTCCTCCTCGGGGATCTCGCGCATGGCGATGCGGAGGTGGCCGCTCCACATCGTCTTGTTCGTGATGAATTTGAGATCCCCGATCAGCGGCTTGAACTCCAGCGGTTCGGCAAAGACCTTGATTGGCCGGACCTTCATGCGGTAGGGGAAGACCTCATCGCCCATCTGCGGCGGGGTGACGAAGAGGCGGGAGTGGTCCTCGTAGGGCTCGGCAACGACTTCATAGGCACCGGTTATCGCGGAGGGGAGGATCGTGTCGCCCTCCTTCTCTTGCCGGACGTAGACGAGTATGGTGTCGCCGGGCTTGACCCGGTGCATGAGGGTTTTGTTCCGCTTTGGAACTCCCCAGATGTGCTTCTTATCGAGGATCTTGGCGTTGTCACGGTTGGAGGAGGCGATCCAGTGGGTCATAGGTGGGATTTGATCGTTTATAGTTAAAACGTTCACGGAGTGGAGACCGTACATGGTCCTATCTGCCTAGTAGGTCCGTTTAACTAATCCGGAGAGGTAGTTCCCTCATACGATCTTGCCGGGAAGGAAAACTACCTCCCATATGGCGAGATACGTTTCATCAACTATATCATAACATAACTATTATTCTTGTTATAGGCGTGTTCAATGTCTTCAGATCTGACTTTTATCACTAATGAGAATGGCAATACGTTACTTGATCGTTTTAATGCCTTAGTTAAGGACACCACGCTTTTCGATTGTCTCGTCGGGTATTTTTATTCGAGTGGATTCTATGCTCTTGAGAGGGCCCTGGAGAATACCGAGAAGATCAGAATCCTCATCGGCATCAGCACCAATAAAACGACATACGATCTTATCCAGACTGCCGCATTTGAGGGGCATTCAACACTCCTCCTTTCCAATAAGGACCTCAGGAATCAATACTCCAGCATGGTCAAAGAAGAGCTGGATCAATCCGAAGACGCCTTCGACGTAGAAAAGGGTATTCTGACCTTCATCGAGTGGTTGAGGAATGGAAAACTTGAGATCCGCGTTTACCCTTCAGAGAAGATCCATGCAAAACTCTACATAATGACTTTCAAGGAGGGTGACAGGGACAGGGGGCGTGTTATCACTGGCTCAAGCAATTTTTCTCAAGCCGGACTGCAGGATAACCTTGAGTTTAACGTCGAACTCAAGATGCGGGGGGATTACGAGTACGCGCTCAACAAGTTCAACGAGCTCTGGGAAAACTCGGCCGATGTGTCGGAGAGTTATGTCGAGACGATACGGACGCAGACCTGGCTCAACGATTCTATCACCCCGTACGAACTCTACCTGAAATTCCTCTATGAATACCTGAAGGAGAAGATCAATCTCGATAAGCAGGAAACCGGGAATGAATACATCCCTGAGGGGTTCATGGACCTGCAGTACCAGAAGGACGCGGTGCAGGACGCAAAATTAAAACTGGAGGAGTACGGTGGCGTTTTTATCTCCGATGTGGTCGGCCTCGGGAAGACGTACATAGCAACCCTCCTTGCCCAGCAGCTCGATGGGAGGACGCTCGTTCTCGCTCCTCCTGTCCTGATAGACCGGGAGAATCCAGGTTCATGGCCGAATGTCTTCCTCGATTTTGGCGTGCGCCAGGCAGATTTTGAATCGGTTGGGAAACTGGATCACGTTCTTAAGAGGGGTACCGAGCGGTACAAGAACGTGATCATCGACGAGGCTCATCGATTCCGGAACGAGATGACGCAGAGTTATGAGAGCCTGTACCGGATCTGCAGGGGAAAGCGGGTGATTCTGGTGACGGCAACCCCGCTCAACAACTCTCCCAACGATATCCTGAGCCAGATCAAACTCTTCCAGAACGCCAAAAAATCCACGCTTCCAAACCCGAAGGTGCGCAACCTTCAGAGATATTTCAATACCCTCCAGAAACGGCTTGACGGGCTGGACCGGCAGCGGGATCGCGAAGAGTACATGAGAGTTGTCAGGGAAAATGCCGAGGATATCCGTGAGAATGTGCTCCAGTACCTGATGGTCCGGCGCACGCGGGCGAGCATCGCTGCGTACTACAGCGAGGATCTGAAGCGGCAGAACCTCAAGTTCCCCGAGGTTGAGGACCCTCAACCGGTGTATTACCACTTTGATGACCACACGGACTCGGTCTTTCTGGAGTCGATCGACCTGATCGCGAACCGGTTCAAGTATTCCCGCTACACCCCGCTCCTGTATCTGAAGGAAGGAACCTCACATCCCGAGGAACTGGCCCAGAAGAACATGATGAAGTTCATGAAGATAATGCTCTTGAAGAGGCTGGAGAGCAGTTTCTTCGCATTTAAGATGTCTATCAGCCGGTTTATCGGGTATTATGAAGTATTTATCCGGGAGGTCGAGAGAGGGAACGTCTATATCAGCAAGATGCACACGAACACGATCTTCGACCTCCTTGAACAGGATAATATGGACAAAATCGCCTCTCTTATCGACGATAAGAAGGTCTATTGTCTGCCATCATCCAGTTTCACTTCGGTGTATCTGGAGGATCTCAGGTATGACCTGACGATCCTCAAGAAACTCCGATCACTCTGGGATACTGTGGAACACGACCCGAAGATCACCGCGTTTGTTGAAGCGCTCTCAACGGATCCCCGGCTCAAAGACCAGAAGTGCATCGTCTTCACCGAAGCAAAGGAGACGGCGGATTATCTTACGGATGCCCTGAAGGAACGGTTTGGAGACTGTGTTCTTGAGTATCATGGGTCTTCCTCGGAGAGTGAGAGGATCGCAATTATCGAGAACTTTGATGCGAAATCCCGGCATCCAAAGGACGACTACCGGATTCTCGTGACGACAGAGGTTCTCTCGGAAGGGGTAAACCTTCATCGCTCCAACGTGGTGATCAACTATGACATCCCGTGGAACCCGACACGGATGATGCAGCGGGTCGGCCGTATCAACCGTGTGGATACGAAGTTTGAGAGGATCCATATCTTCAATTTCTTCCCAGCAGGGCCTATCAACGAGGAGATCGGCCTGCAGGAGGCTGCTGAGGCAAAGATAGCAGCGTTTATCGAGATGCTTGGGAACGATGCTCCTCTCCTGACGGATGAAGAGATCAAATCGCACGATCTCTTCACGAAATTGACGTCCCGAAAGACAATCACGGGAGAGGATGAGGAGGAAGACCTCGAACTCGGTTATCTGACGTTCCTGCGGGAGATACGAGACTCGGATCCCGATCTCTTCAAAAAGATAAAGCACCTCCCGAAGAAGGCAAGAACCGGCCGTGTAGCCGGCGGATCCGAACGTTCAGTGGTCACGTTCTTCAGGCGGGGGAAACTCCGGAAGATCTTTCAGACGACTGTCAGAGGGGCGGAGGCTGTTACTGAGGAGGTGGACTTCCTGCGTGCGGCGGAGCTTCTCCAGGCGGAGACATCGACGAAGAAGCATGCCATCGGATCGGACTTTTACTCGCTGCTTGCGTCCAATAAAGCCGCTTTTGAAGATGTGTTTGCCATCGAGAGTACTATTGCACCCTCACGCGCCAGCAAAGGGGGCGAGGTCAAATTCACCGGGATACTCAGGGCGATCCAGCACTCGCCGGAGTTTACGGATGAAGACGAAGAGTACGTGGGAAAGGTTCTCGGACTGATAGAAGACGGGGCGCTCCCGAAGGCGACCATCAAGAAGATCCTCAAAAAGATTGCGTATACCCCGGAACCTCTCCCCATGCTTGCGAAGATCAAATCCGAGATCTCGGAGGAGTTCTTCCGCCCGGCGTTCGGGCCGGTCGATATCTCCGGGCCTAAGGAAGTCATCCTCTCCGGATACTTCGCAGGAGGTGAGTCTGCATGAATGAAGAGGAGACCATCAGGCTCATTGATGGGGTCTTCAAGAACGCCTTCAATCCGGGCCGGTATATGAGGTTCGTCCAGGAACTCTTCGATGACTTCCAGATATTTCCTCAGCGGTTGCCGATCTGGCGCGAGTTCAAGAACTATATCGATGAGGCATACAGTATCGGGACCTACGTTGACGGGAAACATACCGTCGGGGTGCTCTATGTCAGGTTGATGCGGTCGACCTCCCGTGACCGCGCCCGGACGATGCAGCGGAACTTTATTGCGAAGTACCTCAACAACGAAGGGAGGGATGCGGCCCTGGTCGCGTTTTACGGCGACGACCACGAGGACTGGCGCTTCTCGTTTGTCAGGCTCGAGTACGAGCTCGGGACCGGCGACGACGGGAGGATCCGCACGAGTTTGAAGTTGACGCCTGCACGCAGGTTCTCGTATCTTGTGGGGAAGAACGAGCCGAATCATACCTGCAGAAAACGATTCCTCCATCTCATCCAGGAGACGAATGGAGCCCCGACTCTTGCAGATATCGAGGAGTGTTTCAGCGTCGAGAACGTCACAAAGGAGTTCTTCGAGAAGTACAAAGCCTGTTACCTCAACCTGAAGGAGTCGCTTGAGAGGGCGCTTGATGCCGATCCGATCTGCAAGGCGGAGTTCAAGGAGAAGGAGATCTCGACGGTCGATTTCTCGAAGAAACTCCTCGGCCAGATCGTCTTCCTCTATTTCCTCCAGAAGAAGGGGTGGCTCGGGGTGAGGCAGGACCCCGTGACCGGGCGGTTCCAGGAATGGGGGATGGGGCCGAAGGATTTCATGCGCCGCCTGTATGACAGGGAGATTGTTCCCTACGAGAGTTTCTTCAACGATATCCTTGAGCCGCTCTTCTATGAGGCGCTTGCAGTGGATCGCTCCCCCAGCGAGGACTACTACAGCCAGTTCAAGTGCAAGATCCCGTTCCTGAACGGCGGTCTCTTCGAGCCGATCCAGAACTACGACTGGGCCGGCACCAATCTGCAGATAGATAATGAGGTCTTTGGGGACATTCTGAAGACGTTTGACGAGTTCAACTTCACCATCAAAGAGGACGAACCCCTGGAGCGGGAGGTGGCGGTCGACCCGGAGATGCTCGGGAAGGTCTTTGAGAACCTCCTCGATGTGACCGACCGGAAATCGAAGGGAGCGTTCTACACTCCGCGCGATATTGTGCATTATATGTGCCAGCAGAGCCTGATCGACTATCTTGCGAACCACACAAATATCCCCCGCAAGGACCTGGAGGTATTCATCAGGCGTGGCGATGTCACCATCGGGATGACCATCCATGCGCAGGAAGCCGGCGGCCAGGCCGAGGAGTGGCTCCGGGATGCCCGGTTTACCCTACCGGAATCCATCCGAAACCATTACGCCGAACTTGACCGGTTGCTCTGTTCGATCCGGGTGGCGGATCCGGCGGTGGGCTCGGGGGCGTTCCCCGTCGGGATGATGAACGAGATCGTGAAGGCCCGTTCGATCCTGACACCGTTCTTTTCCGGGGAGGAGGCAGATCGGTCGATCTACGAGTTGAAGCGGCAGACGATAGAGAACTCTCTCTATGGTGTGGACATCGACTCGTCAGCGGTGGATATCACCAAACTCCGGTTCTGGCTCTCGTTGATCGTGGACGAGGAGAGTATCCAGACGATCCGGCCGCTCCCGAACCTCGACCACAAGATCATGTGCGGGAACAGCCTGGTGGACGAGTTCGAGGGGGTCAGCCTCTTTGATGAGGGGCTGCTGGTTGAGCCCGAGGATGGCCCGGAGGCCTTGACGGCGTCCATCGATGCCAGGATAGAGGACCTGGGGGAGGAGCTGCACCGGATTCTCACGGGAGCGGAGGAGGGAGATTCGGCGCGGATACGGCGCGAGATTGCGCGGCTGGAGAAGAAGAAGAAAGAGGCCCTTGCAGGCCCGAGATCCACCGCACGGCAGGTGACGTTTGACCAGGCGGCATCCCTGCGCATCAAGGAGTCGCGGCGCAAACTCCGGGAGCTGAAGCGGTATCAGCGGCTCTTCTTCAACGAGCAGAACCGTGCGAGGAAGAACGAGTACCGGGCCGCCATCGAGCGGCTGGAGTGGGATCTCATCGAGGAGACCCTCAAAGAGGCTGGCAATACCGATGCCTGCAAGAAGCTTGCCGCGTACCGGAAGAACAGGGCAAAACCGTTCTTCCTCTGGAAACTCTACTTCTCAGAGGTCTTCCTGCGCCAGAATCCGGGGTTCGATGTGGTGATCGCAAACCCGCCGTATGTGCGCCAGGAGAGCATCAAGGAGCAAAAGGCCTATTTCAAGGAGCATTACCGCGTCTACCAGGGCACCGCCGACCTGTACGTCTATTTTGTCGAGCGGGGGGTGAACCTGCTTGCGGCCGGCGGGGTGTTCACCTACATCCTGCCAAACAAGTGGATGCGGGCAAACTACGGGAAACCCCTGCGGGCGTGGCTGAAGGAGAAGCGGATCGAGGAGATCGTTGATTTCGGGGATCTCCCGGTCTTCGAGAGCGCGACAACCTATCCCTGTATCCTCCGGATCGGGGCCGGGCCTCCCCGCGAGCGGTTCGATGCAGTGCAGGTGGAGAACCTGGACTACCCGGACCTCACGGAGTACGTGAAGGCTCATGCGTATCCAGTGGACCAAACCGCCCTGGACGATGGGGGGTGGTCCCTGACTAACGGAAGAACGCAGGCGCTCCTTGAAAAGATCAGGGCCGCCGGGGTGCCCCTGGGGGAGTATGTGGACGGGAGGATCTATAGGGGTATCCTGACCGGACTGAACGAGGCTTTCGTGATCGACGAGGCGACGAGGGAGCGGCTGATCGCCGAAGACCCGCGGAGTGCGGAGATCATCAAGCCGTTTCTGGCGGGGCGGGAGATCAAGAGATATCTTACTCCAGACCCCACGAAATTTTTGATCCTTTTTGAAAAAGGGTGGACTAACCAGCACTCAGGGAGTGTATCCGACAAATGGGACTGGCTAAAAACCTCCTATCCGGCGATCGCATTGCACCTTGAGCCATTTGCAGGAAGTGGTGAACGGAGGTGCGATAAAGGAGACTATTGGTGGGAACTGAGGGCCTGTGACTATTATCAGGAATTTGAGAAGCCGAAGATTATCTACGCTGAAATCGCGACACGAGGACAATTTACAATCGACAAGAACAGTCATTACTCAGATACGACCTCATACATCATCGGCAACAACTCTCTATATTTGGTTGGAATCCTCAATTCAACATTATGGACATTCCTTTTTTCCAACATCAGTTCAGAGATCAGGGGCGGATTCTTCCGCTGGAAGCGGCAGTATATGGAAAACCTGCCAATCCGCCCCATCGACCCCGCCGACCCCTCCGACGTCGCCCGCCACGACCGCATGGTCGCCCTCGTCGAGAAGATGCTCGACCTGAACAAGCGCCTCGCGGCGGCGAAGGCCCCGCATGAGAAGGAGGCGCTCGCCGGGATGATCGACGCGACCGACCGGCAGATCGATAGGCTGGTGTATGAGTTGTACGGGCTCACGGAGGAGGAGATCGCGGTTGTGGAGGGGGTTGTGTGAGATATCAATAACCGCAATATCTGAGTATGTCATGGAGTGGGGGCAATGCCGGTAGAAGTCGACGGAAGACTGATCGACGACACGACAATCCAGCTCGACCGACCCCTGAGACCCGGGGTAGAGCGAGTGGTCGTCAGGCTGAGGAAACACCCTAAAAAAATGGCAAAACTCTATGCTCCTGAAGAATACATCCTGAAACTGGCCGAGAACGACCTTGAAGAGTTGTACTGATGGGCATAGCTGATCTGGAAGAGGAAAGGGTGTTTCCTGGCCTGGCATCCTCCTCTACGCCTATACTACGACACGGTCCTCTCTATCAGCGCCACCCCTGCGCCGCTATCCAGGGGCCCGGCGGCCGGCCGGGTCCGATCGTTATGCGTCACGGGTGTCGCACCACCTGTTTTGTGCGACACAAAAGTGCACTCCGTGTCGCACAAGGTTTTTTGTGGGTCATAGGTGTCGCACAAATTCCGGTGTGGGTCACGAGTCTCCCACAACCACCTCCGGGGCATGGTTTCTGTCTATCGGATCGGGGTTCTGGTCTACACGAAACGGCCTGGGGATACCAGAGTATTCACAACCGGTCCCCCTCGGTGATGGCGAGCAGGCGCGGGAAGGCATAGGTCGCGGCACGCCGCCCTCCGCCCTCGGTAAGGACGGCGATGATCCCCTGTTCACGGAGCTGCTGGAGGATCCGCTCTGCCGCCCTTCGGGGTATCGCCGCCTGCTCGAAAAACTCAGCCGAACTGAAGACCGGCGTCTTAAAGAGCGCATCGAGCGCGGCGACCGCATACTGCGACCGGGTCACCTCCGGCACCGTCTGCTTCATCTCGTCGTAAAGGTCGAGGATCGCCGTTGCTTTCCGGCCGTTCGCCCCCGCCTGCTCCTCGATAGCGTGGAGGAAGAACGTTATCCAGCCGTTCCAGTCCCCGTCCCGCGAAACCCCGAGCAGCCGCTCGTAGTAGACCGGCCGGTTCCGCTCAAGGTAGGCGCTGATATAGAAAATCGGGCTCCCGATCAGCCCTTTCTCGTAGAGGACGAGGGGGACGAGCATCCGCCCGATACGCCCGTTGCCGTCGCAGAACGGGTGGATGAGTTCGAACTGCGCCTTTAAGACCGAGAGCTGGACGAGAACGTCCAACTCCCCGCCCTGCAGGTATGCCTCCCAGTCCCCGAGCGCCCCGGAAAGATCCTCCGGCGCCGGCGGGACATAGATCGCGTGCTCGATCTGGGCGTCCCGCCCGATGAAGTTCTGGATCTCCCGGATGCACCCCGGCTCCCGGTCCATGCCCCGGCTGCCGGAGAGAAGGATCCGGTGCAGGTCGCAGACGAGGGCGATGTCCAGCCGCCGGGTCTTGAGGGCTTCCACCGCGGTATTCAGCGCCTCCCGGTAGTTGATGATCTCCCGGATGTCGGCGAGAGCAGCATCGCCGATCGGCTCCTTCGGGTTCGCCTCGAACCGCAGGACGTCTTCGAGCGATGCCTGGGTTCCCTCGATCCGTGACGAGAGCACCGCCTCCTGGGTCAGGAGCGGGGAGAGGAGGAGCCGCGGGTTCGGGATCGCCTGGAGGATGCCGTCGTACCGGGCGAGGGCGCGGTTCGCCGACGCTATCTGCGGGATATGGGCCTCCCAGTCGATGCCGGCCGGGGGCAGCGGCTCCGGGACGTAGGGTTGGACCGTCACGCCGTCTCTGCCTCCTGGTTATCCACTCCTGTCATTCTTCACCCTCCGCAAGGTCGTAGTTCGTCCGCACCACCCCGATATCGTGCTCGAGACTCACCATCTGCTTGCCGTTCATCAGGGCAATCGGCGTCCTGTCCGGCTGCTCCGCGTCCTGCCGTATAACTATTTGATGACGAGAAAGTGTATTAAGAGTGCTTATTTGCGATCGCACGGGTTCTTAGCCGACGGATCCGCCGGCCATCTCGCCCGGTATAAACGATTCAAACCCGGACCCCACTGGTCCTATACCAAAAAGATGGATCTCCCGCCCTCAAACAATCCCGCCAAACGCCGCCTGGCCGACAACGTAGCAGAGCCCGGCCACGATCGCCGCCGCCGGGATGGTCAGGACCCACGCGGCGACGATCTCGCGGACGACCCCCCACTTGACCGCCGAGTAGCCGCGGGTTGCGCCGACGCCCATGATCGCGCCGGTCGTCGCATGGGTCGTCGAGACGGAGATACCGAAGATCGTCATCAGCGAGAGGACGCCGCCGGCAGTGGCCGATGCCGAAAACCCCTGGTAGGGCCGGATCTTCGTGATCCGGTTTGCCATCTTGTCGATGACCCGCCAGCCCCCCAAGAACGTCCCGACCGACATGGCGAGCGACGACGCCAGTATGACCCAGAGCGGGACCGAGAACTCGGCGATCAGCCCGCCGGCAAGGAGCATGGCGGTGATGATGCCCATCGCGTTCTGGGCATCGTTGGCCCCGTGGCCGATGGCCTGGAAGGAACCCGAGAAGATCTGGAGGTTTCTAAAAAGGCTTGAGAAGCGCCGCGGATGATAGTTGCGGAAGACGTTGACGACGAGGGTGCTGAGGGCGAACGCGGAGATGAACCCGAGCAGAGGAGAGACGACGATGAAGATCAGGATCCCGAGGATGCCGCCGATCTTCAACAACCCTGTTGCGATGGCGACCGGAATGATGACCGTTACCCCGATGAGTCCGCCGAGGAGGAGGTTCCAGGGCTTGAAGTCGCCCTTATAGTATGCCAGTGCACCCGTGATGACCGCACCGAGGACCGCACCGATGGACCCGTAGAAGAGGACCTGCTCGATCATCGTAAGCGGCGGCCAGAGCACCGCTCCTGTCCCGGCAGCGGCGATGCCGGTACCGAGGAGTCCCCCGATCAGGGCGTGGCTGCTTGATACCGGTATCCCGAAAAGAGAGGTCACAAGGATCCAGAGCACCGCGCCGACCATGGCCACGAGGATCAGCGTCGGTGTAAGATATGAGGGATCGACGATCCCTCTTCCGATGGTTGCCGCAATCGCCGTCGTGAAGAGGAGGGGGCCGATGAGGTTGAAGACCCCTGCGAGGAGGACCGCCTGCAGGGGGGTCAAGGCCTTGGTCGCGATGATGGTGGCGATCGAGTTCGCGGCATCGTTCAGGCCGTTTGCAAAGTTAAAGAGGAGGGCGAGAAGGATGCCGAGGATGATGATCGGGTCCATGGTGCTCAGGTATGTCTGATGGCTATGTCACTCAGGACGTTTGCGACGTCTTCACACTTATCGGTCGCCATCTCAAGGTTCTCGTAGATGTCCTTGAGTTTGATGATGGTGATGGCATCCTTCGTCTTGAAGAGGTCCATGATGGCATGGGCGAGGACGCCGTCTGCGATGTTCTCCAGGCGGTTCACCTCGATGCACCGCTCCTCGATCAGGGCCGGATCCTTGAGCGACCGTATGCCGACGACGGCCTTCTCGATCTCGACGACGCTTAACTGGATCAGTTTTGCAAGTTCAATCATCGCGTTGTCGGTCTCGGTGATGCCGTAACTGTACATCTGCTGCGCGGTGCCGTCGATGTAATCGAGAATATCGTCGAGCGCCGAGGCGAGGCGGGAGATCTCTTCGGGCTCAAGCGGCGTGATGAACGTCCGATTCAGTTGCTCGTAGATCTGGTGCGAGATGTCGTCTCCCTGGTGTTCGAGTTCCTTCACCTTACGGCACTTTTCTTTCACGTCCTCAAAGTTTTCGACGAAATCAACGAGAAGATCGGCAGCAGCAACGACCGTTCTGGCCATCTCGTCGAAGAGGTCAAAAAAGGCCTTATCCTGAGGGACTACCCACTCCTTAATGCCCACGATGATCGCTATAAGTTTCTCCCGCCAGGGGCTATATATCGATCGGTCATGCCGCCCCAAAAGGGCGGGGTAAGGCGGCGAAAAAGGGATAGAAAGGGTGCGGGGCCGCCGGGTGAGCGCATAGACCGATTTCGGGAGCGGCCCGCCCGCCTCACTCCGAGACTTTCACAAGGTTGTTGCGGATGAACTCGATATCTTCATCCTTTGCCCCGATCTCGAAGAGCATCGTCCCGTAACCGGGGCAGGGCTTCGTAAACGGCAGCAGAATCTTCTTCTTCCGGAGCTTCAGGCCGACGAGCATGGGTTTTTTCAAGAGCATCCGGATGTCCTTGAAGACGAACTCCGGGGGCATCTCGTAGTATTCTTTGCTGTGCTTTTGCACGTACTCGTTCACCTGTTCAGGTGTCACGTCCTTGAGGAGCACCACTCCACCCAGGTTGTTTACGCAGCGCGACGCCATACTTAGATTATTCGCATTTACACGAATAAGTCTTTGCATCGCCGCACCGGAGCGTTGCGCCTATCCGCTTGCGAGAGCGGTTGTCCGTCTGCCGGCGGGGAAAGGTTATCCCCTGCCGGGCCGATACCCCGGTTATGATGTCGTATGGGATGCCGCGCAGGATCGGTCTCTTCCTCCTGGCGGCCCTCTCTGCCCTCCTCGTCATGCCCTGCCCCGTTTTTGGCGCGACGCCCCCGCCGCTCCCTTCTCTTCTACTCTCGTTATCAAACGACACCCTCGCCGGGGACGAAGACCTTGTCGTCTCCGCCGCCTGGAGCCGGGATGCGAGTTTCTATCGCCCCCCGCAACGCGTCGACCTGCTGGTCTATAGCGTCTCTTCCGGATCGCTCGTTGCAGGCTACACGCTCTTCGAAGACGATTCCGCGGCCGCCGGCGATACCGTCCGGCATTTCCGCGGGACAGTGCCCTCCGCGGAGTTGCCGGAGGGGCGACTCCTCCTCGTCGCCCTTGACCCGGTCTCCGGCGCCGTGGCCCGCGCCCCGGTCGACGTCATCGTACCGGGCCCGGATTACCCCGGCGTGCAGGCGGAGCGGTACGTCAACACCGTCTTCCTCACGGCTGCGGCTATCCTGCTGGCCGCCCTCGGCACCGCTCTCGTCCTGATGCTGAGGCGGTCGTGAGGACATCCCGTCGGTTCACTTAATGCCTGCGGCCGCCAATCATTCTTGAAGTGAAGCGCGAACCGGCAGTAAAGAAAGTCCTCTACTGGTGCGACCAATGCAACGTCCCCCTCATCGGGCGCACCTGCTCCTGCGGAGCGCAAGTTCGGGAGATAGCGCTCCTGCAGCCGCACGACGTCCGGCCCGCCCTCGCGGCGGATATAGCCCTCATCCGGCGTCTCCTGACCGAACGGTTCGGCGACGTCCCGTTGCCCCGCGTCGTGCTCCTGAACAAGACCGGCGGGGTCGACCGGGCGGACCTCGTGATCGTCCACGGCGACCGGCTCGGCTGGCTCACGTTCGACCCGATTGAACGGAGGTTTAGCCTCGATATCGCTCCCGAAGCCCTCCCGCACATCCTGCCGCACGCGACGCGCGGCATCGTCGACCTGGAGGCCGAGCCTGCGGTGAGCGCCCATAAGGGCCGCATCGGCGGGAAGCAGTTCCCGCTCGCGGCCCCGGTGCCGGACGGGACGGTCATCGTCTCCTACAGGAACCGGTTCGGCACGGGAATCGTCAGGGGTGGGCAGATCCGGGTGAAGGAACTCGCCCCCGTCGAGCCCCGCACCAGGCCCGACCCGGGCTGGGACGAGGTCATCGAGAAGAACCGCTACCACTTGAAGAACCTCGAACGCAACGCCATCCGGACTATCAAGAAACACATGAACGACCGGCCGTGCGTGAACGTCTCGTTCTCCGGCGGCAAGGACAGCACCGCCGTCCTCCATCTCGCGCGGAAGGCCGGGGTGGAGCAGGTGTTCTTCATCGACACCGGTCTTGAGCTCCCCGAGACGGTGGCGTTCGCGGCGTCGCAGGGCGTCGAGATAATCAAGAAAGGCGGCGATTTCTTCCAGGCGGTCGAGAAGGCGGGGCCGCCGGGGAAGGATCACCGCTGGTGCTGCAAACTCCTGAAACTGCAGCCGTTGAAGATCTATCTTGCCGGGCTCGGCCCCTGCGTCACCATCCAGGGGAACCGGTGGTATGAGTCCTGGAACCGTTCCGACCTCGACGAGACGAGCCAGAACCCGGCAAACCCCCTGCAACTGAACGTCTCGCCGATCCGGAACTGGCGGGCGCTCGAGGTCTTCCTCTACCTCTGGTGGCGCGAGGTCCCGATGAACCCGCTCTACGAGATGGGGCTTGAGCGGGTGGGCTGCTACCTCTGCCCGGCGGTGCTCGAGAGCGAGTACGAAGGGCTCCGCGAGATGCACCCGGAGTTGACGGATCGCTGGGACGAATTCCTTATCCGCTGGGCGGAGAAGAACGGGTTGCCTGACGTCTACCACCGGTGGGGGCTCTGGCGGTGGCGGGCGCTGCCCCCGAAGATGCGCGAGGTCTGCAGGGACCGGGGGATCGCCGTCAACGACGACTTCACCCTCCGTGAGGTCCCGGTCAGGAAGGTGGAGAAGGTGGCGACCATGAAGAGTACGGGTATCAGCGAGCCGGTACCGCCGGCGGAGAGTGAGTTCACCCCCGAGACGATCAGGAAGGACTTCCCGATCCTCGGCGATATCGTCTATCTCGACAATGCGGCGACGAGTTTCTCGCCGGAGCCGGTGGTGGAGGCGCTCGTCGAGTTCGAGCACCATTACCGGGCGAATGTCGGCCGGGGCGTCCACCGGCTGACCCGGATCGCGACGCAGCGCTACTGGCACGCCCACGAGAAGGTGGCCCGGTTCATCGGCGGCGAGGCAGGGGTGACGGTCTTTACGAAGAACGCCACCGACGCGATCAACATGGTCGCTCAGGGTCTCTCCTGGAGGCCGGGCGACCGCGTGGTGACTACCATCCTCGAGCACCACTCAAACCTCCTCCCCTGGCGGATGCTGGCAAAGCATGGGGTCGCGCTCGACGTGATCGGGATCGACGATAACTACGCGCTCGATCTTGCGGCGCTTGAGGCGGCCCTGGCCCGGGGCGGCGTCCGGCTCGTCGCCGTCACCCACGCCTCGAACGTCCTCGGCGTCGTCCCGCCGGTTCGCGAGATCGCGGCGCTCTGCCGGGAGCACGGCGCCCTCCTCCTGGTGGACGGAGCGCAGTCCCTCCCGCACATGCCGGTGAACGTCGCGGAACTCGGCTGCGACTTCCTCTGCTTTGCGGGGCACAAGATGTTCGGGCCGATGGGGACCGGGGTGCTCTGGATGCGGGATCTCCTCATCGAGCCGCCGACTCTCGGCGGTGGCATGGTCGCGAGCGTGACCACCGAAGGCTACGATCCGGCGGAGGGCTACCAGCGCTACGAGGCCGGGACGCCGAACGTCGGCGGCGGGATTGCGCTCGGCGCCGCCGTGGACTACCTCTCGGCGATCGGGATGGAGAAGATCCACCGGCACGAGGAGCGCCTGACCGCACGGCTGATCGCGGGGCTCTCCGGGATCGAGGGGGTCACGGTCTATGCCGGGAAAGACCCTGGGTCAAGGATCGGGGTCGTCTCGTTCACCATCGACGGCGTTCACCCGCAGGAGGCGGCGCAGATGCTTGACGAGGATGCGGATATCATGGTGCGCTCGGGGCACCACTGCTGCCAGCCGCTGATGGAGCACCTCGGCCTCCCGGAGGGGACGGTGCGGGCGAGCATGGCGGCCTTCACGACGGAGCAGGAGATCGACCTCCTGATCGCGGCCGTCGACGAGATCAGCCGGGGACGGTGAGAGGTTTCCCTCGTTCCCCTAATCCCATTTGTCGTGTGGCCCTTCCAGGCTCAGGGTGTCCACAGTTCCCGTCTACTCTTAACATCTGCCCTTCGGTTGCACTTAGTATGGATTTCGAGGGAAGTGAGGGGTGCGCACCTCCGGTGCTCAAACCCCACGCCTACCTGAATATCGTAAATCCGGCCCTGTTGAAATGCTTCCACAACCTCTGGATAACGCTCGGTCGCCGATAGGGATGGACGATGCGGGTCTCACGCGAAGTGCGACTGCCAGAATGGC
>JASUSO010000050.1 GCA_030446015.1 Methanobacteriota archaeon | reverse complement strand
CGCAGTATGAGCGCCCACGACGTCGTGGACCCAGACCGCCCGCTCGTCACCGGGCTCTTTCACCCGCGGACCGTCGATGAAGAGGTTGTGGAACCCGATTCCAGGCCCTTCGCCCCCTGAACGAACTGCACTCCCCGTGCTCCCCTCACCATAGCGGTAACCGGTCTTGAGGTCGTAGGCGAACCGCCGGAGCACCCCCTGCTCCACGAAGACCAGGCGGCGGGTCGGGACGCCTTCCGCATCGAAGGCAGTGCTCCCGAGGCCGGGGACAAACGGGTCGTCGTAGACGGAGAGGCACTCGTCGAAGACCTCTTCGCCGACCTTCTCCGCAAGGAACGACCGGCCGGCCTTCACGTTCCGCCCGGAGAGGGCCGGGAGGAGGACCTGCCCGAGGAGGCTTGCCGCCGCTATCGGGGAGAGAACGATATCGTAGCGGCCGGTCTCGATCTCCCGGCCCCCGAGGGAGCGGGCGGCAAGCCAGGCCGCCCGTTCACCGACCGACCGGGCGTCGATATCGGCGAGGAACGGGGAGGCGTCGAACTCGTAACCTGTGGACTGCTCCCGGATCGTCTCGAGGGAGACCGACGCCGCTGTCCGGTCCATGCCGTAGAAGACGCCGTTCGAGTTTGCGACCGCGAGGTACGACCGGGTGAGGTCCGCACCCCCGCCGACGACCTCTACCGGGTGCTCCGCCGCGCCGGCGAGGAGGTCCTCGACCATCCTCGCCGCGTCCTCCACCGCGACGACGAGATTCTCGTCGTTTGCAGAAGGAGTTCCCGCGAGGTCGGCCGGTTTCGGGAACCCGCCCCACTGCTGCGGGGTGGCGAGGCGGCCGCTCGCGAGCGCCGCGTCCAGACACTCCTTCCACCGGTCGGGGTCGCTCGTGGACGAGAACCCTATCCGCCCGTCCCTGACCGTCCGGACGGCCATATTCCAGGCCTCCGACTCCTCGGCGTTCCCGAGGATCCCCTTCTTGAGCTCAGTGCCGACGCTCAGCCCCCGGGCGTAGAAGACCTCGACCTCGTCCGCCCGGCGCTCGCCCTCACGGAGAATCTTCTCGATCAGGTCTTCGCCGTTCATTCGCCGCGCCCCCCGATGATCGCGTTCTCAAGCAGGAGATGGGGCGCGCCGTCACTCACCGGGACGCTCTGTCCACCTTTGCCGCAGTATCCAGGGCTCATCTTCCGATCGTTTCCTATCAGGACGATGTTATGGAGCGTCGAGAGGATCTCGCCCGAGAGCGAGACGTCCCTGACCATGCCGGCCTTCTCGCCGCCCTCGATGAGGTAGCCGTACTCCGCGTTGAACTGGAAGACGCCGCGGCCGGGGTCGACCTGGCCGCCCCTTGACCCGATCAGGAGGATCCCGTCCCGGCACTCCTCGATGATCTCATCGTAGGTCGCGTCGCCGTTCTCGATGAAGGTGTTGCTCATCCGGACGATCGGTGGCGCCCCGTGCTCCGACCGGGCGTGGCCCGCGATCCCGTTCCCGACCGCCGCGAGGGTCTCGCGGTTGTGGAGATAGGAGGTGAGGATGCCGTCGCGGACGATCTCCGTCCGCTCTACCGCGACGCCCTCGGCGTCGACAGGCATGAACCCGAACTCGGGAAGGGAGGGGTCGTCGACGATGACGAGCCCCGGACAGCCGATTCGCTCACCGATCTTCCCGCCGAGAACCGATGCGCCTTCGCGGATGAGGTCGCCCTCGCTCGCGTGGCCGACCGCCTCGTGGGTGAAGACGCCCGCAAGCTCGGGGTCGAGCACCGCCCGCTTCGCCCCGCCCTTCGGGATCTTCGCATCAAGCAGCGAGACCGCGACCTCGCCCGCCTTCCGGCCGAACTCCTGCTTGCCCCGGAGGTTGAACCCGGTGGCGATGTGATCGCGTTCGCTCCCCATCTGCATTATTCCGTCTCTGGAAGCGATGGCGACGACCGAGAACCCGGACCGGACGGCTTCATAGGAGTACTCGGTCCCGCTCGAGTCCAGGAACCGGACCGAGTCGATCCCCTCGGTGTAGCGCGCCCGGGTGTTCGCCACCCCCGGGATCCGGGCCGCCTCCTCGATCCCGGCAAGCAGCCGGGTCTTCTCCTCGAGATCGACGTCCCGCGGGTCCTCCTTGAGGGGAGGAACCGGGAGGACGCCGCGCGGCGCGTCGGCAAGGTCGAGGTGATCCTCCGTGACGGCCGCAAGGCGCGATGCCGCCTCGACGAGACGCTCAACCTCGCGTTTCGAATCGATATCGACGTGATCGCGGGTGAGGATGCCCCAGCCTTTCGGCCCGAGCACCCGGATCACGGCTTTGTCGAAAAATGATGTGCCCGCGGACTCGACCACCCCGTTGTCGATATCGACCAGGGTGACCTCGCCGCGTACGCACCGGATATCGTAGTAGCGTACTTCAGCCATAGTCATCAGACCGCGGAACGCCCGACGTTTGGATCGAAGAGACCGGTCGGGTTGACCGCCAGTTTCCGGAGCTTCGAGAGGAACCCCTCCCGGTTCTCGGGGACGAGCGCGTTCTGGAGAACCTCCTCGATGTGGTCGACCGGCACCACCTCGACCATCGTGCGGTAACGCTCCTCGATGAGAACGTCGTCGAGGTTCGACCGCGGGATGATCACCTTCTTGATCCCCGCTTTTGCCGCCGCCTCGATCTTGTAGGTGACCCCGCCGATGGGGAGGACGTCGCCCCTGACCGAGAGGGACCCGGTCATCGCGACGTCCTGGCGCACCGGGATGTTCTCGATGGCGCTGATCACCGCCGTCGCCACCGTCACGGAGGCCGAGTCGCCCTCGACACCGCTGTAGGTCCCGATGAACTGGATGTGGATATCCATGTTCCGGATGTCTTTGCCCGTGAACTTCTTGATCAGCGCGCTGACGTTCTTGATCGACTCCTGCGCGATCTCTTTTAAGAGACCGGTCGCGATGACCGTGCCGTTCGCCCCCTGGCTCGGTGTCACCTCGGCCATCACCGGGAGGACCGACCCGGAGTCGTTCCCCATCACGGCAAGCCCGTTCACCCGGCCCACCCGGGTGCCCTCGACGACGGTGATGTCGTAGTCGCGGCTCCGCCGGATGTACTCGTCGGAGATCTGGTCCTCGATCGAGCGGGAGGTCGACTTCGCGGCAAGGACGTGCCTCGCCGTCGTGAACTCCGCACCCTCCTGCCGTGCGAGGTCGCCCGCCACGCGGATGAGCCCGCCCATGTCACGGAGTTTCAGGGTCAGGTGGCCCTTCCGGTTCGAGCGGCGCCGGGCCTCGCGGAGCACCTCGAGCATAGCGCCCCGGTCGAAGTGGGGGATCTTCCCGTCGTTCTTGACCTCCTGCGCGATGAACCGGAGGAACTTCTTCCGGTTCTCCGGGGTGTCCTCCATCGTCTCGCGCATGTAGACCTCGTAGCCGTAGCCCCGGATACGCGACCGGAGCGCCGGGTGCATCCCCTGGATGGCGTCGAGGTTGCCCGCCGCGACCATCACGAACCGGCAGGGGACCGGTTCCGTCCGGACCATCGCACCGCTCGAGCGCTCGCTCTGGCCGGTGATCGGGAAGACACCCTCCTGGAGGGCGGTCAGCAGGTTCTGCTGGGAGTGGGGGGTGAGGGTGTTGATCTCGTCGATGAAGAGCACCCCGCCGTGCGCCCGGTGGATTGCCCCGCCCTCGACGCGGTCGTGGGACGGCGTCTCAAGCCCGCCGCTCTGGAAGGGGTCGTGCCGGACGTCGCCGAGCAGGGCGCCCGCGTGCGAGCCAGTGGCATCGACAAAGGGCGCCGTGGTGTTCGCATCGTGGGAGATCAGGAGCTTCGGAACCATCGCCTCCTCGCGGGGCATCGAGTACTTCAGCGCCATGAAGACGAACGCTGCGGCGATGATGCCCATCAACCACTGGTAGGTGATGATCGCGTAGACGATGATACCGATGATGAGGAGCATGATGAGGGTGCTCCGCATCTGGACCTTCTTGCGCGCCTCCGCCTTGTGGGCGTTGACGATCTGCTTCCCGCGGCCGGCCGCGACGGTCCGAATGATGGGGTTGTTGCTGTCCTCGGGATTCGGGTAGACCAGGATGTCCTGCAGTTCCTCTTTCGGGAGGAGCTCGGCCATAGCCTTCGCCAGCATCGATTTGCCGGTTCCGGGGGTGCCGATCATCATCACGTGCCTGCGCTGGACGGCGGCCTTCCGGATCACCTCAACGGCGTGCTCCTGGCCGATGACCTGGTCGATGAGATTCGGAGGTACGTCGATATCCGACGATGCGCTCAGCTCAAGACCGGAGAAGACGTCCAGCTCCTCCAGTTCGTCGTGTGTGAGCTCGATCTTGGGAATTTCTGGTGTTTGCGTCGAATCCATCGTCGAGTTTACCTCTTTGCTGCACTGGTACTTATATAATTTATTCATCCTCGTTCAAATACTTTCTAGCAAAGGTGTTTCATGAGAATTATCAGCACGGAGCGATCCCAGGTTCTCGCAGCCCGTATTGCGGAAAAACTGGGAGCCTCACTGGTCGAGACAAAATTCTCCCGGTTTCCCGACGGGGAACTCTATCTTAAGTGCGGAGAACTGGACGACGAGACCCTGATCGTCAGCAGCATCGTGGACAACGATATGTTCGTGCAGACCCTTCTCGCGATCGATGCCGCCGATCAATCGAGGAACACGCTGGTGGTTCCATACCTCGGCTACTCCCGGCAGGATCGGCGCGTCAATCCCGGCGAGCCGATCAGTGCCCGGGCGGTCGCCCGGGCCCTCTCGACCGGCATCGAGCGGGTCTACGTCGTCAACATCCACGAACCGGCCATCCTCGACTTCTTCAGGGTCCCGGCAAGGAACATCACGATCGCCCCGGCCGTCGGCGGCTACGTCGGCGACCTGCACCTGAAGAACCCCCTGATCCTCGCCCCGGACGAGGGCGCGATCGACTTTGCTTCAGACGTCGCGGCGGTCGGCGGATGGGACTGCGATCACCTCGAAAAGACCCGGCTCTCCGGCTCTGAGGTCAGGATCGCCCCGAAGTCCATCGATGCGGCCGGCCGGGACGCCGTGATCGTGGACGACATCATATCCACCGGCGGAACCCTCGCGACCGCCGCCTGCATGCTCCGGGAGCAGGGGGCCGCGTCCATCCACGCCGCCTGCGTCCACGGGGTGCTCACGAGCGGCGCCTACACCCGCCTGCGGGCGGCGGGAGTATCTTCGGTCGTCTCCAGCGACACCTACGAGAACGCCTCAAGTTTCATATCCGCCGCAAGCGCTATCGTCACCGCGATCAGGGAAGATGCTCACCGTTGACGGATCACACCTCGAGGGGGGCGGGCAGATCCTCCGCCTGGCGGTCGCCCTATCGGCGCTCTCCGCCGAACCGGTCACCGTGACGAAGATCCGGCAGAACCGGAAGAACCCCGGGCTTGCCCCCCAGCACATCGCCGCGGTTCGGGCGGTCGCCGGGACCTGCGACGCGGAGTGCACAGGCCTAACGCCGGGGAGCCGGGAGATCTCGTTTATCCCCGGCCGGATCCGGCGGACAGATCTCGCGATAGACCCCGGCACCGCCGGGAGTATCCCCCTCATCGTCCAGGCATGGCTCCCGGTCGCCCTCGCGGCCGGCGGGAGCATCACGGTCTCGGGCGGGACCGAGGTGCCGTGGAGTCCGACCGTCGACTACCTGGAGCACGTCTTCGCACCGGTGCTCCGCCGCGCCGGGGCCTCGATCGAGATCACGGTCTTCGAGAGGGGGTATTACCCCCGGGGAGGGGGACGGGTGCGCGTCAGGGTGGAGCCGTCCCGCCCGGCCCCGATCGCGATCCCGGAGGAGACGGACTGCGGGATCGTATCCGCTTCGGCAGGCCTCCCCGCCCACGTCGCAGAGCGGCAGGCAGCGGCCGCACGCGAACTCCTGAACCGGGAACTCGGGCTTTCCTGCACCGCCGCCCTCGACTCCCGCGAGGGCGCTGCGAGCGTCGGGAGCTCGGTCACGGCGTGGAGCGGTGCGAAAGGCGCCGTCGCGCTCGGGAGGCGGGGGCTTCCCGCCGAAGAGGTGGGCCGGACGGCGGCACGGGCCCTCACCGACGAGTGCCGCAGCCCCGGCACGGTCGACGTCCACCTCGCCGACCAGCTCCTCGTCTACCTTGCCCTCTACGGGGGCGAGTACAGCACCCACACCCTCTCGATGCACGCAGAGACCGCCTGCTGGCTGCTCTCAACCTTCGGGTACGCGATCCGGTGCGAGAAGAACGGTATCGTGAGGTTCTCTGCATGACGCTCGTCCTCGATGCCTCGTTCTTCTTTGCGGAGATCCCCCTCGATGATGAAGCCTGGACGACACCGTCGGTCGTCGCGGAACTCGCCGACACCCACGCGAAGTGCCGGTTCGAGGCTCTTTCGGCAGCGGGGCTCCGGGTCCGGGAGCCGGGCAAGGAAGAGCTCGAAAGGGTGGACGCAGCTGCGCTCCGGACGGGGGACGCGGGGGTGCTCTCCGGAACCGACCGGGAGATCCTCGCGCTCGCGCTGGAACTCTCGGCCGTCATTGTCACCGACGACTTCGCCGTCCAGAACGTCGCCCACCGCCTCGGCATCGAGACGCGGAGCATCAGGCAGCGGCCTGCCCGGCCGATCCGGTGGCGCTACCGGTGCAGCGGATGCGGGCGGTACTGGAAGGAGACGGGAGACTGTCCGGTCTGCGGCGCACCAATCAAAAGAAAACTTAAATAATCAACCGGAGATCTCTTCTCCATGTCCGCGCTCGAAGAGCTGATCACGAAAGCAAAAGCGCTCCAGGCAGGAGGGCACACCCCCGGCCAGATCTCCGACGAGCTGGGTCTCTCGATGGAGACGGTCACCTGGCTGCTCACCCAGCAGAAGGGCATGGAGGCCCCAAAAGACGTCCACATCGACTGGGCGGCGGTAGGAAGCCACGGCGTGCTCTTGAACGACATGGCGATGATGATGCTCAAACGCTTCCTCTACCTGGCGGAAGGAAGCGCTATACGTGCCGTCGACGACCTGCCCGATACGGTCGTCGGCATCGCGCCCTCAGGCGCACCGCTCGCCACCCTCATCGCCGCGGAGGAGGGGCTGAAACTCGCGGTCTACCTCCCGGCGAAACACAGCCGGAGCGAAACGCCCACCGGGTCGCTCTCGGGCACCTTCTCCACGATCACCGGACAGCGGTGCATCATCGTCGACGACGTCGTCAAGACGGGAACGACGCTCTCCGAGACGATAGCGTTCCTCCGGCAGCACGGGGCCACGCCGATGGCGGTCTGGGCGCTCTTCGACAAGCGGGGCGTCCGGGAGGTCGACGGGGTTCCGGTCCATTCACTCTTCGTGATATCGAGGCTCGGGTGAAATCGCCCGGCACTTCTTTTTCGATGCGCCCGGATCGAACTCCGGTGAGACGGACGGTACGCTCCAGGCGCGTAGCAGCGGCTGAGGGCGATACGCCACCACCGCTCGGCCCGGACGCCCGGGGAAGGCCGACAGCCATCGACTAATTTATATAGAACCTCTGAACAAACCTAACGAGCAAAGGAGGATTATACTATGCTTGCTGGACAGCCCATCATTATTTTGCGGGACAACGTTGAGCGCACTCGCGGATTCGAGGCGCAACGCTCGAATATCATGGCTGCAAAGGCAATTGCGGCCGCCGTTCGGACGACGCTCGGTCCCAGGGGAATGGACAAGATGCTGGTCAGCTCCAGCGGTGACGTGGTGATCACGAACGACGGGGCAACCATCCTGCACGAGATGTCCGTGCAGCACCCCGGCGGCAAGCTGATCGTTGAGGTCGCGGAGACCCAGGACGACGAGGTCGGGGACGGCACCACGACCGCGACCGTGCTCGTCGGATCCCTCATGGAAGAGGCGGAGGCGCTGCTCGCTCAGGAGGTGCACCCCACCATCATCGCGCACGGCTACCAGCTCGGCATGGAGAAGGCTCTCGAGATCCTCGATGAACTGGCTATCGCCATCAGTGCCGACGACCGGGAGAACCTCATCAAACTCGCCGGAACCGCCATGACCGGAAAGTCCATCGAGGCGATCATGGACCGGATCTCCGGCATCGTCGTGGACGCGGTGCAGCAGGTCGCGACCAAGACCGAGAACGGCACCTACGTCGTGGACGAGGACGACATCAAGATCAAGAAGCAGGTCGGCGACTCGATGGACGACGCCGAACTGATCCGGGGTGTCGTCATCGACAAGAAGCGCGCCTTTGAGCAGATGCCCGAGAAAGTCACGGACGTTAAGGTCGCCCTGCTCGCCCAGCCGCTCGAGATCACGAAGACCCAGGTGAAGTCGAAGATCAAGATCACCTCCTCCGACCAGATGAAGGCGTTCTCCGAGCAGGAGCGCGAGTCCCTCCGGAAACTCGCCGAGCAGATCGTCGCCGCCGGCGCAAACGTCGTCCTCTGCCAGAAGGGAATCGCCGACGCCGTGCAGTATTACCTCGCGAAGCACGGTGTCTACGCCTTAGAAGACGTGAAGGAAGAGGACATGAAGTTCGCCGCGAGAGCGCTCTGTGGCAGCATCGTCAACAAGCCCGACGAACTCACCGAGGAGACGCTCGGCCACGCCGAGGCAGCCGAGGAAGTCATCGGCTCCGACCTGACGATCATCTCCGGATGCGAAAACCCCAAGGCAGTCACGATCCTCCTGCGCGGCACCTCCCAGCTCCTGCTTGACGAGCTCGAGCGTGCGGTCTACGACGCGGCCCGGGTCATCCAGGACGCCATCGAGGACGGCAAGTTCGTCGTCGGCGGCGGATCGGTTGAGACCGAGCTCCAGATGCGCATCCGCGACTACGCCGCAACCGTCGGCGGCCGGGCCCAGCTCGCCATCGAGGCGTTTGCAAACGCCTTCGAGGTCATCCCGAGGACGCTCGCGGAGAACTCCGGGTTCGACACCATCGACAAGGTCGTCGCTCTCCGGAAGGCCCACGCCGACGGCGCGAAGTACGCCGGTCTGAACGTCTACACCGGCGAGATCGTCGACATGTTCGAGGCCGGGGTCATCGAGCCGCAGCGCGTGAAGACCCAGGCGATCAAGAGCGCGACCGAGACGGCCATGCTCCTTGTCCGCGTCGACGATATGATGATCACCCAGACCGGAAAGAAGCCGGCCGCATAATACATCACCCTCGCGAAGAGGCCGGGAAGATCCCGACTTCTTCCTCCGTTATTTCTTCGTCCTGCGGGACGCTTCGCCCGCGGCGGAATATCAGCGCCGTATCCGGATTGATCCCGAAGGAGAGGAGGGCGGTCTCGTACGTCTCGCCCGGCTGCCCGCGGTAGACCAGCACACGGCCGTCCGGGATGAGGGTGAAACGACAGAGCATATCTCGATACTATTATAGTCGTAGAGCCTAAATACTGTAGGCTGATTCTGTGCCGAGGTAGTCTAGTCCGGGAAGGCGGTGGCCTCGAAAGCCACTGGTGTTCGGCACCTCGGGAGTTCAAATCTCCCCCTCGGCGTTTTCAGGTTCCTCATATAGGGCCCGGCACGCCCCCGGGACGGGGCGGAACCTGGTTTTTGGGACCGTTTACCGGAACCTTTTCTGCGATCCCGGTATCGGCGCGGATGCGTGCGGTTCCGGGAGAGATATTTATGGTCACGGTAAACCACAGTTGGTACGTAGCGCCTGCTGTCCGGGATCATCCCGCGCCGGCCGATGGAGATCTCCCGTGTACCACTGCTTTGACGAACTCGACGATGCCGTCGTCATCCTTGACCGGGATAACACCGTTGTGCGGCTGAACCGATCGTTTTGCGAAACGTTCGGGATCGGCGATGATGCTGCCCGCGGCATGGAGATAGGCGACCTCATCGCCCGCCACCTCGCACCGCTCTTCGAGGAGGAGGAGGACTCTGCCGACCGGATGATCGAAGCACTCCGGAACCGCGAGGAGGTGACGCACGAGACCTGCCGGATGCGAACCTCCACCGGTGAGGTGCGTCACTTCTCCTTCTCGTGCCGGGTGATCTCCGGCGAGCCCGGCGCCGGGGAGAGGCTTGCACGGTTCCGGGAGATCACTCCCGGGCGTCAGGAGGAGATGGCACGGATCAGGGCCGAGTCGGTCTTTACCGCCGTCGGAGAACTGGTGCCCTACGGCCTCTGGGTATGCGGGCCGGACGGCAACGTGCTCTATCTTTCCGCTTCGTTCCTCGAACTGGTGGGAAGGACGATCGAGGAGTGCCGGCACGCCGGGTGGCTGGAGTGCATCCCGCTCGAGGACGCGGCAGCAGTGCGTTCCGACTGGAGACGGTGCCTCGATATGGGGTGCCGTTGGGATCGCGAGTTAAGGGTTCCGGATCCCGACGGGGAGTGCCGCACCATCCTCTCCCGGGGAGCGCCGATCCGTGACAGGGACGGGCAGATCGTCCTCTGGGCCGGAATCAATCTCGACATCACCGCGAGAAAACAGGCCGAGCGGCTCACCGCCGTCCGTGCGGCGCAGCAGGCAGCCATCGCGGACCTCGGCCAGTTCGCTCTTGCAGGGGCGGAGCTTCCCGAACTGATGAACGCCGTGGTCCGGATGGTGGCGGAGTGTCTGGGAGTCGAGTACGCCAAAGTGCTCCGGTACCTGCCCAATGAATATCTTTTCATCCTCGAGGCGGCGGTGGGATTCGGCGGAGTCCGGGTCGGTACCGAGAAAGTGGATGGAGGAACCGATTCCCAGGCGGGGTACACCCTTCTCTCTCATGAGCCGGTGATCGTCGAAGACTTCGACGCCGAGACCCGGTTCCGGGGCCCGGCCCTCCTGCGAAACGAGGGGATCCTGAGCGGCATCAGCGTCATTATCCAGGGTGACGAGGCACCGTACGGGGTGCTCGGCGCCCATACCCGGACCCTGCGCAGGTTCACCCGGGACGACATCACTTCGTCCAGGCGGCCGCAAACGTTCTGGCACTGGGATTCAAGCGAAAGGCGGCCGAAGAGGCGCTCAGCAAGAGCGAGGAGAAGTTCCGCGAGATAGCGCAGCGGAGTTTCGACATGATCTACACCTGCTACCACGACCGGGGGATCACCTACATGTCCCCGGCCGTGACCCGCATCCTCGGCTTTACCCCCGCCGAACTCATCGGCTGCAAGTGCCGTGACTACGTCACCCCCGTATCGCTCGCCGCATGGGAGGAGGGGCAAAAGAAAATGGCGAGAGGCGAATCGATCGAAGGGCTCGAAGTCGAGTTCCGCCGAAAGGACGGAACGATGGCCTTCGTCGAGCTGAACGAATCCCCGATCGTGGAGAACGGAAAGGTGGTCGGCGTCCAGGCGGTGGGAAGAGACATCACCGAACGGAAACAGACCGAGCAGCTTAACCAGCAGGCGTTCGAGCAGATCGAACGGAACATCGAGCAGTTCGCCGTCCTCGGCGATCACATACGCCAGCCCCTGCAGGTGATCCTCGGCATGGCCGACCTGGCCGACGATCCGAAGACGTCGGCGGTTATCCACGATCAGGTCGAGCGGATCAACGAGTATATCAGGCAGCTGGACCGGGGATGGGTGGAGTCGCGGGAAGTTCGCGCGTTCCTCCGGCGGCACGACCGGGAGTGACGTCCGGCCTACCTGTAGCGCCGGGTAAGCGGTTTCTCCGTGACAGAGTCTATCCCGACGTCGCAGTCCTGTATCGCGCCGTGCCCGGAAAAGACCGAACGGATCTCCTCAAGAATCCGCTCGGCCAGTATCCGCGCGTCGCGCTCCTGGTCGGTGTCCATCTCGATGAACCCGGTCAGTTCTATACGGAACTTTTTCATGCCTCTGCTTGCCTCCGTCTCACTGCAGCATCCGCTTGCATCCTACTGTGTCTCTCCGATACTGCGGAGAACTGCCTGCATGACCCTGTCCACATGCTCCCACGTGGGGTTATCCGCGCTCATACCCGGACGCCGGACGATGAAGGGGCGTCCTTCGTCACCGGCTTTGCGCATGTCGGGGTCCAGAGGGATATTGCCGAGATACGGCACGCCAAGGTCCTCTGCGGCCTTCTTCCCCCCGCCCTGTCCGAAGAGGTCGATCTCCTTGCCGCAGTGCGGGCAAACCATGCCGCTCATGTTCTCGACTATCCCGAGAACCTTAATATCCATTTTCTCGACGAACTTTACGGCTTTGGTCGAGTCGAGTATGGCAACCTCCTGCGGCGTCGTAACAATAACGGCACCGGCAACGTTCGGGGCGAGCTGGATGATCGATAACGCCTCGTCTCCCGTGCCCGGGGGCAGATCCACCACGAGGTAGTCCAGGTCTCCCCAGTTGACATCCGCGAGGAACTGTTTGATGACCTGCATCTTCATGGGGCCGCGCCAGATGACAGGAGTGCTCTTATCCGGCAGGAGAAACGCCATCGAGACGACGCCGAGTGCCGGCACCACGTATACCGGTTCGATCCTCGTGCCGTTCGTCGACGTGAGTTTGGTCTCCTCGATGCCCAGCATCTTGGGGATGTTGGGGCCGTGGATATCGAGATCGAGAAGGCCCGTCTGGTAGCCGTGGTTCGCAAGCGCCATTGCAAGGTTCGCGGCCACCGTGCTCTTCCCGACGCCACCCTTTCCGCTCAGCACCAGGATGACGTGCTTGACGCTCACGGAAACCTTTTCAAACGGGTTTTTCTGCTGCTGTCCAGCATCCTTCGTTGTATTGTCTGTTTCTGCCATAACGTACCCTCAACACCTCATCTCCAGTGGGCGGAATCGTCCGTCCACCGGTCACGAAGTGATTGTGAGCCCGCACGAGTGTTCTTCCCGAACAGGGTCATGCAACACGGCTCGCACAATAATGTTAACAACGTTAACAGAAAGTAGTATTGATACTTACATGTTCGGCCCCTCTCAGGGGTCCACGGCACCCACCGGATCTACTCCCTGAACGGTTCTCCGCCGGGAAAGGGCCGGAGATCGGTTCGAAACCTGTCTTGCCGGGAACCCCACGTTAAAGTGAGGGTATTGACACAGGGTAGAACGAGGGATATGTGATGGCATTTGATCTATCGAAATGCGACTTCTCCCGCTGCAGGGGAGAATGTCTCGCCCGCTGCCCGTACGTATCATACGACGAGGACGACGCAAAGAGAGCAATGAAGTCCCTGATAGAGGGAGAACGCCACCAGATCCTGAAAGAGTGCATCACCTGCGCAGCGTGCAACGATTTCTGCCCGCTGGGCGCCGATCCCTGGGACCTCATCGCACGGCGGCAGGAAGAGACGGATGCTCTCGGCATCCCGGCGGACGCGAAGCCGTCGAGCGACTGGCTGACGAAACCGGCCGTAGTCATCCGGAGAGGAAAGCCGGGCGGGGCGCTGATCTCGGCCGGCGGGATCTACGAGGTGGTGCCCCAGGCGGAGTTCCTCACGGGACAGGTGTTTGAGGACGCAACCATCATCGGGGGAGGGCCGTACGCGTGCGGGTTCACCGAGACCCACCTCGGCCGGGCGTCCCGGCCGCTGAAGAACCTCCCGCAGTTCATCGAGAATCTCGCGAAAGCGGCCGAAGAGTTCGGGGTCGACGAGATCGTCTTCACCCACGACGCCTGCTACAACGTGGCGACGACCCTCGCGATGCAGCAGGGGGTAGAGGTGCCGTTCCGGCCGGTTCATCTCCTCGAGCACATCAGGAACTGGCTGCGCGACCACCCCGACCGGATCAAAAACCCGCTCGGCATCAGCATCGCGGTGCAGGGCGGCTGCACGACGCGCTACGCCCCGAGAGGCGGGGACCGCGAGATCTGGTCGGACTGGCTCGCCGATATCTTCGAGATGATCGGTGTAGAGTCCGTCGAGGAGAAGCGGACGTATACGGGAGATGACCGGCTCTGCTGCGGGTGCGGGATCTTCCACACCCAGCACGAGCGAGCGGTCGATATCCAGCGTAAAAACATCGGCGATGCCGCACAAGCCGGCGCCGAAGAACTCGTCTTCATCTGCCCGGCCTGCATCTCCGTGATGCGCGCGACCTGCCGGAAGATGGAGATCGAGCCGATCTACATCACCCAGCTCGTGAAACAGGCGCTGGGCGAGGAACTCGGCCCTGCCGGAACCGCCGCGTTCGGGTATCCGGTGAAGTAGCCAGACGAGGTGAGAAGAATGGTGAAGTTTACGAAGGAGATGAAAGAAGCCCTGCGGGTTCCCGGCAAGGGAGGGAGCCTGATCTACCTCTGCACGTCGAGCAGGGACGGCAACCCGAACATCGCCGCGATGCGGTTCGTCGCCACGCACATGGACGACAAGATCCTGATCGCCGATATGTTCCTCTTGAAGACGAAGGCGAACATCAAGGAGAACCCCGAGGTCGCGGTCACGATCTGCCACCCGCTCGACGAGGGGCGGTGGTGGGTCTTCAAAGGTAAGGCCGTGGACATGGAGTACGGGTTCCCGCGCGATTTCGACTGGTACGGCGCGAACGCGACGGATATCCTGAACGAGTGGGGGAACTGGAACAAGGCCGAACCGCCGGATGAGGTGCCGCCGGACATCGTCTTCCCGAAAGCCGTCCAGCGCGGGGTCGTGGTCGTGCATGTCGAGGAGGCCTACTCCATCGAGCCGGGGCACGTGGGAGAGAAGGTTCTAACGGGGTGATCGAGATGACGGTGAATCTTACAGACAGGATGAAGGCCTGGATCGAGGCGATGGGCTGCCACCTCTGCGTCGCGACGCCGGAGGGCGTGCCGTTCGTGGTGCTGGGGCGGTATGCGAAGGCGACGGCCAGCGATGAGGTGGCGTTCGCGCTTGCACAGGACGAAGCGAAGGTGATTGCGCCCGTGCTGTCGGAGAATTCCCGGGTGGCGTTCGGCGTCTCGCGCCAGGGCGGTATCCGCGCGGCGTACCAGTTCAAGGGAACCGGAGAACTCCTCCGTTCCGGATCGGTCTTCGACACGGTCGCGGCACAGGCAAAAGAGGAGAAAGGGATTGACGCGGAATCGGTGCTCCTCGTCCGCCTGACCGAACTCTACTGCACGAAGCCCGGGTACGAGGCCGGGCAGCGGCTCGACGGCATGACGCCGGAGGAACTCGATGCGTGGGAGCGGCAGCGCTGGAAGGACGTGCCGAGGAAGAGGGACTGATTTCTGATGAGCAGCGACGAAAAAAAGATTCCTAAACAGTTCCCCTGGATCATTCCCTTCTCGTGCGAGGGGTGCGGCGACTGCGTCGAGGTCTGTCCAACCGGCTCGATCGAGCTCGTGGATCTCGGAAAGAAGATCGACAAGGCCTGGATCACGAACCCGGAGACCTGCATCGGCTGCGGGAAGTGCGCCGATGCCTGCGTCGTGGGCGCCGTGCAGATGACGTCCTACGTCGAGAAGGCGCTCAAGCGCTACCGCGAGAAGACGAGCCCGGAGTAATTCCGGGATCAGGCTCCTTTTTTACGTTCCATGAGTGGTGTCTCGCTGTCGATGGAAACAAGGGCATCCTGAAACACACACCGATGAGAGTGTGTTGGGCCACAGCACCTACCAGTACGCTGGACCGTGGTGGCTGCGCACCTGATGGTGCTCGAGCTCCTGCCCTTCGGCCAGTCGCTTACCGCCATTGGGGGAACGACTGTCCGCAGGACGCGACAGTTCGCTAGAACTGGAGCGTGAGCACCGAAGGTGCGAGACAGGAGTTCGAGAAATCTGAAGGGGTTCGCTGTGTGAGCGAAAGCGAAAACGAGAAGACCGAAGGTCTTCGCTGTGGGGCTGACAGGGAGTGCGAGCGAAGCGAGCTTGAGCACCGGAGGTGCGAGTGCGATGCTCCGGAGGAGCGGAGCACGAGAAGCCGTGAGGCGTCGAGGTGCGAACGGAGTGAGCATGAGAAACTCGAAGAGTTTCGAGGGGGGAGCGAAGCGAACACGAGAAGAACGAAGTTCTTCGAGGGAGCAGCCCCCCTCCCCTGTCTCTACTCCATAAGGCTATACCTGTGACCCCCACCCCACCCGGACTCCGGCCTCCTCATACGCACCTTCGGTGCTCAAACTCCTGCCGTCCGCTACGCTCCCGGCAGTCGTTCCCCGCCCCAAGGGGCGGGGGCAGTGCGTGGCGATAGCCGGTGGGAAGCCGTGTCCCGGGAGCGAGTTGGGATTCTGTTCTTTTTCGGAATCTCCCCATACTGTGGACCGTGGGGATATCGCCACGGGG
>JASUSO010000049.1 GCA_030446015.1 Methanobacteriota archaeon | reverse complement strand
CCCAAGGGGGCGGGCAGTGCGTGGCGATAGGCTGTGTCCCCACAGGGCGCCGCAGGAGAAGATCAGACGTGCGAAAAATGACGGATGGAACGCCCCGAGCTTAAGCACCGCCATGTGCGATGGTGTACAATCCTCCGAAATCCGCACACGGGACTTGAGACGCCGAGAACGTGGCGGGGAAAACGCAAGCACCGAAGGTTTGAGTTGATCTCCCTCAAGTCTCGGTCACACATGCCGCCGAAACAACACTATCTAGGCATACACTTCGTGTAACCGCAAAACAGGGTGCGGGTTTTCCTCACCCCGCGCCCCCCTCCGGGCCGACCTCGATGCTCTCTCCCGGCGAGAGCAGCGCGACGCGGATCGACGTCGTCCGCTCGATGGTTCGCTTGAACTCCTCCAGGTTCTGCCGGATGACGGGGAAGGTGTCGTAGTGCATCGGGATCACGAGCGGCGCGCCGACGTACCGCGCCGCGATCATCGCCTCTTCGGGCCCCATCGTGAAGCATCCGCCTACGGGGAGGAGCGCCACGTCCGGCCGGTAGAGGTCGCGGATGAGTTGCATGTCGGAGAAGAGCGCCGTGTCGCCGGCATGGTAGATCCTGACGCCGTCCATCGTGATGACGAACCCGGCGGCTACGCCGCCGTAGAACCCCGCCCCCTCGTCCTCCAGCCACGACGAGTGGAGCGCGGGCGTCATCGTGAACCGGACGCCGTCGACGGTGATGGTGCCGCCGAGGTTCATCGCTTCGGCGGGAACGCCCTTTGCTCTCAGGTACTTCGCCACCTCGTTGACGGCGACCGTCTTCTTCGAGAGTTCTGCGGCGATGCCCAGATGGTCGGCGTGGGCGTGCGTCACGGCAACGATATCGGGCTCCACGGCAAGAGAGCCCTCCGGGATGAAGGGGTCGATGAGGATCGTCCGCGATCCGGAAAGCAAGAAACACGCGTGGCCAAGCCAGGTCAACCTCATGAAGAAGAGATCGGCACGAATACTAAAAAAGTGTTCAGTGGGGTATGGTGATCGGCGGGGTTTAGAACTCCCCCATGTCGATCGCTTCGGTGATGTCGATAGCTTCGCTAAGGCCGTCGTTTGCGACGCCTCGCGTCATCATCTCGGAGAGATCACGGTCCTCCATGACGTCCCTGATCCGTTCCAGGAACGGGTCGAGCGTGGTGTCTCTCTGCTGCTCGATCACGTGGCGGTACTCACGAAGGGTCGAGGGACTGATATTGAGCTCTTCGCTGATCTCCTTCATGGTCTTCCCCGAATCAAGAAGTTCCCCCATCGCCGCCTGATCGAACGGCATCTTAAAGTCGAGATCCCGGAAGAGTTTGAGGCGAACCCGAGCACGTGCCACGGTCTTGCTCAGCTTCTCATCGCCGAGCGCCCTCGCGATCTCGGTGTCGTTCTTACCGTCGTAGTACGCGACCACGAGTTTCGCGAGCTGCCGCGGAGCGAGTTTGGTCTTGAAGTACCCCCGATCGAGGATCTCCCGCATGATCAGGGCAATCTCGCGCTCCACAGCGTCGCGATCCCGGAGCGTACCGTGAACCTTTCTCATCGGTTCGACGATCGTCTTCTTGTTCGTGATGGTCGTGAACAGCTCGAGGAGCTGCTGCTTGCGGGTATCTTCTGCCATGTCCGTCTCTCTCAGTTCTGTATTTCACCGTCTGGTTCTGAGGGTCACCCATGACGACCCTTTTTATATAAATGTTCTCCCCGGGCCGGGGCGCAACGTTCCCTACATTACAACCGCTAACATTTAAACTTTATCATATAGGCTCTCAAAACAGAAGGATCGTTTCGGTGGATGTAACCATATCTTCCGGGATATTCCCCGCCATGGAAAAAACCTTTGCTGCACTGCCCATTTCTTGAAGGATTGTGACCCTGCGCAAGTGAGGCCTATTCTTTAATAGCACCGCCGCTCAACTGTACTGTAAGACTATGGCCGAGACGAGCGATATTTACGAAAAAGTCATGGATGTAGCCAGAAGACGGGGTTTCGTCTGGCCCTCATCCGAGATATATGGGTCGATTGCTGGATTCATCGATTACGGCCCCCTCGGAGCGATGCTGAAGCGGAACGTCGAGAATCTCTGGCGGTCGTTCTACGTCTTCCAGGAAGGCTACTACGAGATCGAATGCCCCACCGTCGGAAACGAAGCGATCTTCGTCGCCTCCGGTCATGTGAAAGAGTTCGCCGACAAGATGGTGCAGTGCCCGCACTGCGGCGAGTATCTCCGCGCCGATCACATCGCGGAGGAGAACGGCATCGAGAACGCAGGCGCGCTCTCGGCGGAGGCGCTCCAGGCAACGCTCTATGAACTCCCCTGCCCGTCGTGCAAGGAGCCCCTGGGTGAAGCGAGCGTCTTTGCGTTCAACCTGATGTTTGAGACGACCATCGGGCCGGGCTCGCAAAGAAAGGGCTACCTGCGCCCCGAGACCGCCCAGGGCATCTTCACCGATTTCGCCCGGCTCCTGCGGTTTTACCGGGACAAACTCCCCTTCGGCGCCGTTCAGATCGGGAAATCCTACAGAAACGAGATCTCCCCCCGCCAGGGCATGATCCGGCTGCGGGAGTTCTCCCAGGCGGAGGCCGAGATCTTCGTCCACCCCGAGTGCAAGGATCACCCCGCCTTCCACCGCTATGCGGACTACACGGCCCCGCTCCTCACCATCGCGCGGCAGCTCGAGGGCCAGGAGCCGGCCGCAATGACGATGCGCGCCGCCGTGGACGAAGGAGTGATTGCGAACGAGTACGTCGCCTACTACATCGCGCTCACGCACCGGATCCTGACCTCCATCGGCGTTGACCCGACACGGCTCCGGTTCCGCCAGCACCTGATCGACGAGCGGGCGCACTACGCGGCCGACTGCTGGGACGCCGAGGTCTACTCCGGCCGGTTCGGGTGGGTGGAGATCGTCGGCATCGCCGACCGCACCAACTACGACCTGCGCTCGCATGCCGCGCACTCCGGCACCTCGATGACCGTCTTCATCCCCTACGACGAGCCGAAGAGGGTCGTGAAGCGGCGGATCGTGGCCGACATGGGCGTGCTCGGCCCGCGGTACCGCGGCAAGGCGAAGGCGATCGCGGATGCTCTCGCTGCATCCGAGCCGGGAGAGGACGGTGCGCGGGTCACCGTCGACGGCGAGGAGTTCTTCATCCCTGCCGACCTCTACCAGGTCCGCGAGGAGGAGGTCGAGGTCCGCGGCGAGGAGGTGATGCCCCACGTCATCGAACCGTCCTACGGCATCGACCGGATGATCTACGTCGCCCTCGAGCACAGCTACGACGAGGAAGAGGTCGACGGCGAGATCCGGAAAGTGCTCCGGTTCCCGCCGGCGGTCGCGCCGATCCAGGTCGCCGTCTTCCCGCTGATGAACCGTGACGGTCTTGACGATATCGCGCAGACGATCACCGAGCGGCTCACCCAGTGCCGCATCCTTGCCCAGTACGACGACTCCGGCGCCATCGGCCGGCGCTACCGGAGACAGGACGAGATCGGGACGCCCTTTGCCGTCACCGTCGACTACGATACGCTCGAGGACAACACCGTGACTGTGAGAGACCGCGACAGCATGGAGCAGGTCCGCGTACCGATCGAGCGCCTGCCCGAGACCCTCTCCGCACTCATCTCCGGCGCCACCACGTTCCGCGAAATCAGGGCATGAACTACGTCTCCCACCCGCTGATCCGGCCGGAGAGTATCGAAGAGCGGCGATATCAACTCTCCATCGCGCTCCGGGCGCTTGACGCGAACACGATGGTCGTCCTCCCGACGGGGCTCGGGAAGACGGCCGTCGCGCTCATCGTCGCGGCGTCCCGCCTCTACTCTCACCGGGGAAGGGTGCTTGTGCTTGCGCCGACAAAGCCCCTGGTCGAGCAGCATCTCCGTTTCTTCAAACAGTTCCTGCTTCTCCGGGACGGCTCCGAGCCGGAAGAAGCCGATTTTGCCATGTTCACCGGCGACACCTCGCCGGAGGAGCGGGCGCGGGCCTGGGAGGCCTGCCGGGTCTGTTTTGCCACCCCGCAGGTGATCAAGAACGACTGTCTCGCCGGGAGGTACAGCCTCGCCGACGTCGTGCTGCTGGTCGTGGACGAGTGCCACCGGGCGGTGGGGAACTACGCCTACGTCTTCCTTGCCGGGCACTACTGTACCGTGGCGAAAGACCCCCTGCTGCTCGCGATGACTGCTTCACCCGGCGGGGACCCGGCGAAGGTCCAGGAGGTCTGCGACAACCTGCATATAGAGGCGGTCGAGACCCGGGTGGAGACCGATCCGGATGTCCGGCCCTACATCCACGAACGTGAGATCCAGTACGTCGACGTCTACCTGCCCGAAGAACTGCAGTCAGCGATCGTCGTCCTCCGGGAGCTCGTTGAGTCGCGCCTTGCCCGGCTCGCGAAGCTCAACTTCCGCGTCCCGAAACCGGACAAACTCTCGATGAAGGCGTTGAACGCCTTAAACGCCCAGATCCAGCAGCGTATACGGACGCGCGACCCCTCGGCGTTCATCGCGGCATCCCTGCACGCCGAGTGCATGAAACTCCGGCATGCCATATCGCTTGCCGAGACGCAAGGAAGCGAGGCGCTCAAACTCTACCTCGGCCGGCTCGGCGCGGAAGGAGCCTCGAGTTCGGGGAGCAAGGCGAGCAAGCGCCTCGTCGTCGATCCCGCATACCGAAGCCTCGTCGAGGCCGCCGCCGGCTGGAAGGAGGAACTGCATCCGAAGGCCTCAATCGTCCGCGAACTGGTGCGGGCGCAGCTTGCGGCGCACCCCGAGAGCCGGATCATCGTCTTCGCCACCTACCGCGACACCGTCCAGACGCTCGTGGATACGCTCACCGCTGCCGGTATCGCCTGCGAGCGGTTCGTCGGCCAGGCTTCGCGGGACGCGGAGCGGGGCCTCTCGCAGAAGGAGCAGATCGCGAGCCTCGCCCGGTTCCGGGAGGGCGAGTTCAAGTGCCTGATCGCGACCTCCGTGGGCGAGGAGGGGCTCGACGTCCCCTCGACGGATATGGTGATCTTTTATGAGGCCGTCCCCTCGGAGATCCGGAGCATCCAGCGGAAGGGGCGTACGGGAAGGAGCGGCAGCGGCACGATCGTCGTGCTGGTGACGAAAGGCACGTCTGATGAGACGTTCCGGTACGTGAGCCAGAACCGGGAGCGGGCGATGGTGACGGGGATCAAGGAGATGAGCAATTCTCCCCCGCCCGCTCCCGCGCCTGCCCCATCCATCCCGGCTGTCACCCGGCAGGCGGACATCCTCTCGTTTGCTGCTCCGTCCGGGCCGGCGATCACCGTCGACGACCGTGAGACGTCGTCGCGGGTCGTCGAACGCCTGTACGAACTCGGGGCATCGATCGCGCTGGAGCGGCTCGAGGTCGGCGACTACGCCATCGGCGACCGTATCATCGTCGAGAGGAAGACCGTGCAGGACTTCATGGACACCCTCGTCGAGCGCGACCTCTTCGGGCAGATCAAGGCGATGGCCGACGCGGTTCTGCGCCCCGTCCTGATCATCGAAGGAGAGGACGACCTCTGCTCGGTGAGGAACATTCACCCGAACGCGGTCCGGGGCACGCTTGCGGCCATCACGGTCGATATGGGCGTCGCGCTGATACGGACGCGGGACGCGAATGACACCGCCGAGACGCTCTATGTCCTCGCACAGCGGGAGGGGAGCGAGCGGGGAGAGAGGAAGGTGCACCCGAAGAAGTCGTACCGCTCCGTCCGCGAGGAGCAGGAGTACGTACTCGCTGCGTTCCCGAACGTCGGTCTCAAGAGCGCACGCCTCCTCCTCGAACACTTCGGGTCGCTCAAGGCGATCGTCGATGCCGAGCCGGAAGAACTGGCGGCGGTGCACGGGATCGGGGAGAAGACCGCCCGTGCGATATGGGATCTCGCCCGGAGATCTTACCGCTGACCCAGCGTTGCGAGGGCTCTTGCGCCCCGCTCGACCGCCTTCATCAGGGTCAGGCACTCGTCGGGCCTCTGTTCCGTCCGGATCCGTCCGCAGAGGTGGACGATCGTCCGCTCGATCTCGGCGGCGACCTCGCCCTGCACCTCCCGTGCGGCCGGCGCCGGGGACTCCGGGGCCGGTCGAGGAGGCTCCGGTTCGGGAAGAGGTTCTTCTTGCGCAGCAAGAGGACAGACGACGCACTGTGTCTCTCCCTTATACTCAAACAGGGGGTAGCCGCAGACCTTACAGGATTTAGCGAGCATCTTTCCTCCCTTGAGAAGATACTCGGCCATGACTTCGTCAGCCTGATCAGCCGTCATTTCGTTGAACTCCCTTAATGAACTTATATATGTCTGGATGCCATTAATAATAGAGGGGTAATTCTAATGGCAAGTCCAGAAGAAACAATACGGATCTGCATCCAGATGCTGCAGAATATCAGTGAAGATTCCACCATTCCACGAAATATCCGGCGCGTCGCAGACTCGACCAGATCAATTCTCCAGGATGAATCGAGGAACATCGGTCTTCGCGCCGCAACCGCAATCTCCATGATCGACGAGATCAGCAACGACCCGAACATGCCGGTCCACGCACGGACCCGCATCTGGGAACTGGTATCTCAGCTTGAGACGGTACCTCTCGATTAACGCACTCATTCTTCCCGAGCGACTCCGGTGAAGGCCGGGAGCAGGGCGATACTTATCCTGGTTGCCGGCCCGATCTCCAACCCCTTTTGAACGTCGGCGGCAACCAGACCGTATTCCTCAGCCCATGACGGTGACGTAGACCGTCCGCTCGCGTCTCGACCGCACGTCGAGTTCGAGAAGGACGATCTGCTGCCAGGTGCCGCACGCGAGCGCACCGCCGATGACCGGGACGGAGAGCGACGGGCCGACGATCGCCGCCCTGACGTGCGAGCGGCCGTTGCCGTCGCCCCATGCCGCATCGTGAGCGTAAGGGATATCGGCCGGGGCGATGACCGAGAGCGCCCGGGAGAGGTCGGCAAGCACGCCGGGCTCGTACTCGATGGTGGTGACGGCGGCGGTCGAGCCCGCGACAAAGACGTTCGCGAGCCCATCCCGAACACCGCTCTCGGCGACCGCCTGCGCTACTCGGGGCGTGAGGTCGACGATCTCTCCTTCCCCGTGCGTATCTACCCTGATTGTCGTACGAAACATCATGGATACCTCATCCGCACCTCCTGTTGTCCTGTGGGTCACTTAAACCTCGTGCCCCGGCAGAGCCGGCACACCCCGTAAACGCTTTATGTGTGAATCGGTATCTCCCTCTCCGGAGATGGTCCCGGATGCCTTATTGCTGGAACAATGGACAGGATGTAGACGAGGCGGTCGTTGTCGTGATGAATACGCTCGATGCGGACCCGGAGATCCGGGGGTGGCTGCTCTACGCCCTGCAGCAGGCTATCGATGACTCCGACCCAGAACTCGCACAGTACTTCTTTGTGGAACTCAAGCAGCACCGGCCTGAAGCGCTCAGGTACTTCACGAAACCGGCGTTCTGAGCTCCATGAGGGCGTCCGGCGAACCCCTGCGGAACGTGAGCCAGCAGCCCCGCAGCCCCGGTTCGCAGTCGGATGACCATCTTCCCGGGTGGGGTTCAGGGGCTCTTTACCCCATTCCGCTTCCAGAGATAATATGGCAGGAAGAACGGCCAGAAGAGGAGGACCCAGATCGCCCACGAGGCCGGCTTCCAGGTCTCGATATCCCGGAGCCGTTCGGTCTTTGTCCGGGTTCCAATACCGATCGCCGTCGCATCGAAGTACACGACGACTGCACTCATTACCCCCAGCACCACCATTAGATAGACGGCGACCTCCCTCCCGCCGATGTTCGAGACCGTCGCCGCCGTCAGTCCGGCAAGGAGAATGATGAGCACCACGCTCGGTTTCTCCAGCCAGGGGGTGGTTCTAGTCATCGGATATCCTCCCGCATGAACCGGACCCATGCCAACCCGAAGAAGGCCGCCGGCATCGCGAGCAGGGCGATGATGTTGCAGACGAGGGCGCCGATGAGGCTTCCGAGTCCCGGGGTATTATCCCCTGCGGGCTGCGATATGGCGCCGAGAATCGTCTGGTAGTTGCCGGTCGGCGAGATGAGCGTGACGATATCGGTGATCGTCCGTTTCTGGTTCATGTATTCTCTCGATGTCCGCTCGTACTCCTCGAGGGCTTCCGGATCTACGGCATCGTCGGATTTGTATGCAACCGCGACCGACGTCACCGTGTAGGCCGAAGAACTCTGCTGGTAGGAGTAGGTGGACATGCCCGGCGGGGTGGGGGCATCGCCGAAGACGGCCGAGTATATCGGGGTGTACGCAAAGATCGGGACGAACGAAGAGAGGACGATCATCACGATCAGGGAGTACAGCAGGGCGCTCCCGCTGTCCTTCGAGACCGTCGACATCAGGAGGGCGAGGGCAAAGAACGTGAAGACGAGGAGGAACGACGTCACCCCGAAGACCAGGACGCGCAATAACTCGTCAACATTCGGGACGATGCCGAACAGGGTCATGATTGCAACGGAGACGACCAGAACGACCCCCATCGCGAGCGCGATTGCGCCGACGCCCCCGAGGGCCTTTCCGTTGATCACCTCGTCCCGGAACACCGGGTAGGCGAGCAGGCTTTTGAGGGATTTACTCTCCTTCTCTCGGGTCACCAGGTCGAACCCCATCGCGATCCCGAGCACCACGCCGATACCGGCCATCAGCATCCCCATCTGGGAGTATGCCGAGAGGATGGAGGGTTTCAGCCCGGCAAGATTGCCGGCGAGCGTCGGGTCGTCTTCATTCTCTGCAATCATCTGGACCGCGTTGTAGTCGGAGAGGTCTTTGGTGTACTGGACCGCTCCGGTGATCATGCCGACGGCGGCGACGACGGCCAGGATCGCGAAGAGGAGGTGAAACCGCCTGCTCCGGAGATGGTCGGAGAACTCCTTACTCGCGATGATGCGCATCCCTGTTGCGGTCATGCGGTCCCCTCCGTGTAGTACGAGAGCAGGATATCCTCCATGTCGGGCATCTCGACCGCCAGCCGCCGGGGGAGGATGCCTTCGGCATACAGGGTCTCTGCGATGAAACCGCTGATATCATGCTTCGCGACGATCCGGGCGGAACAGGCGTCCTGCGAATACTCCGCAGAGAGGACTTCCGGGTTCGTGAGCCGCGGCATCGGGGTCACGGTCTCGACGTCGATCGTCACCCGGTCCTGCATCGCGGCGCGCGAGAGCATCTCCCGGTCGCCGGACGCGATGAGTCTTCCGCGTGCGAGGATACCGACGGAGGTGCAGACTTTGCTCACCTCCGGGAGGATATGCGAGGAGACGAGCACGGTCGTTCCCCGGTCGGCAAGACTCCTGACGATCCGGCGGTAGTCCAGCACCCCCCGGGGGTCGAGGTTTGCCGTGGGCTCGTCGAGGATGACGACGGCGGGATCGTTGACGAGGGCCCGGGCGAGACCGAGCCGCTGCCGCATCCCTTTCGAGTAGCCGCCGACCTTCGTCCCGACGCCGTCCAGCCCGACGAGGGCGAGGAGGTCGTCGACCCGCCGTTTCCGCTCGGCCTCGCTGAGCCCGTAGAACCTCGCCGCGTAGTCGAGGTTCTCTTCTGCGGCGAGGTCGGCGTAGAACCCGACGTCTTCGGGCATGTAGCCGATCTTCTTCTTCACCTCGATCGGGTGGGCGGCGACCTCGACCCCGTCGATGTAGCACGCGCCCGAGGTCGGCTGGATGAGCCCGACGAGCATCAGGATGGTGGTGCTCTTGCCGGCGCCGTTCGGGCCGAGCAGCCCGAAGACCTCGCCGGCGGGGATCTCGAGGCAGAGGTCGTCCACGGCCGGGACGCCGTTGTAGATTTTGGTCAGGTGGTCGCAGCGGATCATCGCCGGTCCTCCGTATCCTCGCCGTCCTCGAAGCAGAAGACCTCCTCGATGGTGACACCGAAGGTTTTCGCGATCCTGTAGGCGACCTCGATGGAGGGGTTGTACTTCCCCCGCTCGATGGAGTTGATCGTCCGCCGGGTGACCCGGATCGCATCGGCAAGTTCCTCCTGGGTCATGTCGTGCATCGCGCGAAAGACCTTGATCCTGTTCTTCATCGGCTTTACGCCCCGTATTTTCTGTTGTAATACCACAGGAACGCGCCGTACAGCACGGCCAGCAGTACCGTGACCATCCCGAGCGCTGCGCCGAACGCGCGGGTGGCGTCCCGGATGCGGTGGCCTTCTGCAAACATCGCATCAATGGCGATGACGTCGTCAAAAGTCAGGTTTGCCGGGTCGGGGATGAGGTAGGAGCCTTCGTACAGGGAGTAACTTTCGTAATTCAGATCTAGAGGAGAGACGGAGAGTGTTGGAGAGATAGAGAGTACCCCGTAGTAGACCTTGGTCGATCCATTGTCGTATGTTGCCAGGCCCCAGCCGGATCCACCGCCGGACGAAAAGCTCATCAGCGCAGCAAATCCGATCGCGGCGATGAGGATGGTCACCTCAAGTGCGCTGAGCGCCGCTTTCCCGTGCAGGATCGTCGAGAGTTCGTCTTCCGTGACCTCCGTCACGCTGCGGCGGCAGAGAGCCAGGATAGCAATGCCGGCAATGACGGCGACGACCGGGACGATCATGTTTGCGGTCGTCAGGCCGAATCCGAGAGCAAAGACCAGGCCGATTGCCACCAGGGCGATGCAGATGAGATAGGTTCGGTGCTTCATGCTTCCATCATGTAACGAGTACTTCTCTTATTGTGTAAATAACTTCCTATATGGTACAACATGCTTCTCTATGGGGGCCGGCATCTCCTGGGCCTCAAAACGGTCAATCCGGAGGGTGAAGGCTCGCAGGGATCCGAAAAAAGGTGTAAAAAGAGGGGATGAAAAAGGCGTTACGCCTCTTCCCCGTTCTCCTCGGCATCCAGGATCGTGAACCCGATGACCCGGTCGCCGTCATTGAGTTTCATGACCCGGACGCCGCGGGTACCCCGCTTCTGGATTGAGATCTCGGAGACCTTTGTCCGGATCACGATGCCGGACGCGCTCATCACGATGATCTCGTCGTCATCCGAGACCGCCATCGACCCAACGACGCTGCCCGCCCGGACGTCGACGACGATGTTCCGGACGCCGAGCGTGCCTCTGCCGTGGCCGCGGAACTCGTCGAACTCCGTCCGCTTCCCATAGCCCTGCTCCGTGATGGTGAGGAGGTGATCCTTCTCGACCACCGATACCGCCTGAAGGGCATCGCCATGGCGGAGCTTGATCCCCCGCACGCCCATGGCGTTGCGGTGAACCGGGCGGACGGCCTCTTCGTGGAACCGGAGGCTCTGCCCGAACTTCGTCGTCAGGATCAGCTCCTGGTTCCCGTCGGTCGCCTTCACGTCCACCAGTTCGTCGCCGTCGCGGAGGTTGATGGCGTTGATCCCGGTCTGCCGGGGGCGCGAGAACTCGTCGAGCGCCACCTTCGCGACCGTTCCGCCCCTCGTCGCGAAGAAGAGGTAGTGGTCGGGCCTGAACTCCCTGACCGGGATCACCGTGGTCACCCGCTCCTCGCCGTCGAGGTTCAAGAGGTTGACGAGCGCCTTGCCCTTGCTCGCCCGCTGCCCTTCGGGGAGGTCGTAGACCTTCAGCCAGTAGACCCGCCCTTTGTCGGTGAAGCAGAGGAGGTTGTCGTGCATGTTCGCGACGAAGACCTTCTCGACGCCGTCGTCGTCTTTCGTCGCCATCCCGATGACGCCGCGCCCTCCGCGCCGCTGGTTCCGGTAGGCGTCGAGATCGATCCGTTTTACGTAGTTCGAGGAGGTGAGCGAGACCAGCATCGGCTTGTCCTCGATGAGGTCCTCCTTCTCGAGCGTCTCGGCCTCGTCCCCGATCCGGGTCCTCCGTTCGTCGCCGAAGCGTTCGCCGATATCGACGAGTTCCTTCCTGATCTCGGCGAGGATGCTCGCCTCGCTAGAGAGGATCGTGGACAACCGCTCGATCTCCGCCGCGATGGCGTCGCGTTCGTCGAGGATCTTCTGCTGCTCAAGCGCCGCAAGCCGACGGAGCTGCATCTTTAAGATTGCGTCCGCCTGAACCTCGTCGAGCGCGAACTTCGCCACAAGGGCCTGCAGAGCCTCCTCGGTCGTCGAGGAGCCCCGGATCGTCGCGATGACTGCGTCGATGTTGTCGAGCGCGATGAGGAGGCCTCGGAGGATGTGCATCCGCTCCTCGTTCTTCGCGAGGTCGAACTCGGTCCTCCGCCTGACCACGTCCACCCGGTGCTTGAGGAACTCGTGGATGAGCTCCTTGAGGTTCAGGGTTTTGGGCTGGCGGTCGACGATCGCGAGGTTGATGATGCCGAAGGACGACTCGAGCGCCGTGTGCTTGTAGAGGTAGTTCAGGATCACCTGGGGCGCGGCACCCTTCTTGAGGTCGATCACGACCCGCATGCCGTCGCGGTCGGATTCGTCGCGGATATCGCTGATCCCTTCGATCCTCTTGTCGCGGACGAGCGTGGCGATATGCTCGATCAGGCGCGCCTTGTTCACCTGGTAGGGGATCTCGGTGATGATGATCTGCGGTGTCCGCCCCTCATCCACGATCTCCGCGACGCCCCTGACGACGCACTTCCCGCGGCCGGTCAGGTAGGCCTCGCGGATGCCTGCGGTGCCCATCATGATCCCGCCGGTCGGGAAGTCCGGCCCGGGCATGATCCGCATCAGCTCCTCGGTGGAGATGCCGGGATCGTCGATGACGCGGCAGGTCGCCTCGCAGACCTCCCTGAGGTTGTGGGGCGGCATATTCGTCGCCATCCCGACGGCAATCCCGCTTGAGCCGTTGACGAGGAGGTTCGGGATCCTTGCCGGGAGGACGTCGGGCTCCTGGAGCGACCCGTCGAAGTTCGGGACGAAGTCGACCGTCTTCTTGTCGATATCGGCGAGCAGTTCCTCCGAGACCTTCGTGAGCCGGGCCTCCGTGTAACGCATGGCGGCTGCAGCGTCGCCGTCGATGGAGCCGAAGTTACCCTGGCCGTCCACCAGTGTGTAGCGGTAGGTGAAGGGCTGGGCCATCTTCACCATCGTGTCGTAGATGGCCGAATCGCCGTGTGGGTGGTACTTACCCATCACGTCTCCGACAACACGGGCGCTCTTCTTGTAGGGCTTGTCGCTCGTGTTGCCCATCTCCCACATCGCGTAGAGGGTGCGGCGGTGAACCGGCTTCAAGCCGTCCCTCGCGTCGGGGATGGCGCGGCCGATGATCACGCTCATCGCGTAGTCGATGTAGCATGACTTCATCTCCTCCTCGATGTTGATCGGGACGACCCCTTCAGATGTCAAGGTTGCTCACCTCCTTTGCGTGCCTGCGGATGAAATCCCGCCGGGCTTCCACGTTCTCCCCCATAAGTTTCTCGAATATCCCGTTCGCGTAAGCGGCGTCCTCGATCTTCACCTGTTTGAGGATCCGGTTCGCCGGGTCCATCGTGGTGCTCCAGAGCTGCTCGGCGTTCATCTCACCAAGACCCTTGTAGCGCTGGACGGTGACGCCCTTCTCGCCCCACTCGGCGGTGATGGCCCGCAGTTCTTCCTCGCGGTAGACGTACTGCTCCTGCCTGCCCTTCGCCACCCGGTAGAGCGGCGGCTGAGCGATGTAGATGTAGCCGTTCTCGATGAGCCCCACCATGTAGCGGTAGAAGAACGTGAGGAGGAGCGTCCGGATGTGCGCTCCGTCGACATCGGCATCCGTCATCAGGATGATCCGGTGGTATCGGGCCCGCTCCGCATCGAAGCTGTCGCCGACCCCGGTCCCGATAGCGGATATCAACGCCTGGATCTCGGCGTTCTTCAGGATCTTGTGCTCCGACGCCTTCTCGACGTTCAGGATCTTGCCTCGCAGGGGAAGGATTGCCTGGAACTTCCTGTCCCGCCCCTGTTTTGCGGAGCCGCCTGCAGAATCTCCCTCCACGATGTAGAGTTCGCTCTTTGCCGGGTCGCGCTCCTGGCAGTCGGCAAGTTTTCCGGGGAGGCCGGTCGACTCGAGCGTGCTCTTTCGGCGGGCGAGTTCGCGGGCGTTCCGGGCGGCTTCCCTTGCCCGGGCGGCCGCCATCGCCTTCTCCATGATCGCCTGGAGGGATTTCGGGTGCTCCTCGAAGTACTCGGTGAGCGACGAGTAGACGAGCGAGTCCACGATGCCCCGGACGTTGCTGTTCCCAAGGCGCATCTTGGTCTGCCCCTCAAACTGCGGGTTCGCCACCCGGGTGCTGATGACGGCGGCGAGCCCTTCCCTGACGTCTTCGCCCTTGACCTGGGCATCGTTACTCTTGAGGAGGTTGTTTCTGCGTGCTGCGTTGTTGATCGCCCGGGTGATGGCGCTCCGGAACCCCTCAAGGTGGGTGCCGCCCTCCCGGGTGTTGACGCTGTTGACGTAGGTGTAGATCGTCTCCGAGTACGAGTTGTTGTACTGCAGGGCGACCTCGACCTCGATCATGCTCTCGGGATCGCTCTTCTGGAAGTAGATGATGTCGTCGTGGAGTTTCTCCTTCCCCTCGCCGAGATGAGCGACGAACTGCCGGATCCCGTCATCGTAGCAGTAGGTGGCACAGTCTCCGGTGCGTTCGTCCCGGAGGACAATAGTGAGGCCGCTGTTTAAGTAGGCAAGTTCGCGGAGCCGGTGATCCAGGACATCGTAATCGAACTCGACCGTCTCGAAGATCGACCGGTCGGGCAGGAACGTGATCCGGGTCCCCTGGAGCCGCCTATAATCGAGCGGCTGCCTGCCCCGGGGGCCGTACCGCTCCTCGTACCGGGCCTCCATCTCGTGCTCGGTCTCCGGACGGCTCGTGAGCGGTTTTGAGACCTGACCCTGCCGGAACTGCATCGTATAGATGTTGCCGTCCTTGAAGACCGTTGCGTCGAGCCAGCTTGAGAGGGCGTTGACGACCGAGACGCCGACGCCGTGCAGCCCGCCGGAGACCTGGTAGGTATTTTTATCAAACTTACCGCCGGCGTGAAGCACGGTGAGGACGATCTCAAGCGCGCTCTTGCCGTACTGGGGCATGAGATCGACCGGGATGCCGCGCCCGTTGTCATCGACCGTGACCGAGCCGTCCCGGTTGATGGTCACGAGGATCCGGTCGCAGAACCCGGCGAGGGCTTCGTCGACCGAGTTGTCAACGACCTCGTAGACCAGATGGTGCAGCCCCCGGGTGTCCGTGCTGCCGATGTACATGGCCGGACGCTCCCGCACAGGCCGAAGCCCCTCCAGTACCGTGATGTGTGATGCATCGTAAGTATCAGTCATCTGTGACCTCCGCCGAAGAAGCGGTGTCCTGAATCGCAGCAAAATTCACAGTATATATTGGCTTTATAGACACTTATATTGTATGGCTTTGGGAATTTCCCTGATTTGGGGTTATCCTGCTGTTTTATGGATGGATCGCATTCTTGTGCAGGTGTGCCCGGGACGCCCCGATGCTCCGACTGATCCAGGGTATGGGACGGAGAGCATGCGCGCTCCCGTCAATCGTATTTTCCCGTGTCCGGATCGGGTATGCCGAGTTCCTTATCGACCGCGACCGCAAGCCGGTTGAGGATCCGCCGTACGTCGGCCGCATCTTCCTTGTCCAGCGTGCCGGGCTGGTGCCAGATCACCATCTTGCGGAGCCGCTCGACGAGTTCCTCGATCTCGGTTCCCCGGAACTGTTCCGGCACGATGAAGTCGTTGAGGTGGTCCGCGGCGCCGTAGAACGCCCGCTCGGGGGGCAGGCCGAAGTGCCGTGAAAGCAGCATCAGGTTGACGACGAACCCTCTGCCGAATTCGCTCTTTGGGGGCATACTATCCTATGCACCGCCGGGGGATATGAACGATCTGGTTTTTTCGTATGCCGATGGTTTCCCGGGAAACGGTTCCGGGTCTGCGGGCCGGTCCTGCCTCAAACCTATCACCGGTTTCCATTGGGCTGCGATGCACAGACCGACCGAAGCGGGGAAAAATCCCGATGCAGTGGACCGTGGGGAAAT
>JASUSO010000048.1 GCA_030446015.1 Methanobacteriota archaeon | reverse complement strand
CGCGGCGTTCTCGCTCGGGTTCTACGACCTCGCCGCCGCCCTCGAAAAACTCGACGCTGCGGCCCGCCGGGCGGTCTACCTCTTCTGGCACGCAGGCGAGTGGCGGGGCCCCGAGGAGATGGCGCTCTATCGAGCGGTCTTTGGGGAGGAGGCGGCTGCCGGACGGGGCTACCCGGACTATATCTACCTCGTCAACATCCTCCACGACGCCGGGATCTACCCGAACGTCCGGATCTATCACGCCGTCTGGGATGCGGTCTACGACTCGGTCGAAGAGGCCGTCCGGACCTGGACGGCGATGCACAACCCAGGGATGGAGGACCTCTCGGTGGTCGTGGACCACTTTGGCCGAACGCTTCGCCGGACCGAGTCCGGGAAGTACGTCGAGAGGACCGTCCGGCCGACCGCGGCGGTCTGGTGGGAGAAAGAGGTGGGGTGACGCCGGCCCTGCTCACCCGTCGTTCTCACGGATGAGCTGGTTGATGATTGCTTCGGCGATATCGCTCGAGTATTCGCCCGCCCGCCGGATGCTCTCGGCGATATAACCGATCGACTGGGCGAGTTCGCCTTCTTCCCGGTGCGCGAGGGCACTGATCTCATCGGTCATCCCTGCGAGGCCGGCAACCATATCGATGGTACGATTGGCATCACCAATATCTGACGAAAAAAGAGCCCGCATGCTTGAATGTAGAATCTCCATGGCGTCTTTCGTGGCTACCTTCATATCGGCGACGACCTCCGGAATAACGTCATGCTCTATGAGTATGGGGATATGTGAAGCGATCCGGACGCCGTGATCGCCGATCCGCTCAAGGCTTCTGCTCACGACATAGTAGTTCGAAGCCTCTTCGACGGAAACATGGAGTTTCTCCGGGAGAGTTGTATCTCTGAACATGAGATGATACTGGCGCGAGATCAGCCACTGGAGTTTATCCACCTCGACATCCCGGTTGATGACATCTTCTGCGAGAACCCTATCCTTCGTCTCGAGAGCGATCATCACATCGGTAAACATCGTCCCGATGATCACGAACATCCGTTTCACGCTGTTTTCAAACGGCATCTCCGAGGGGTTCAGGATATCTTTGACGAGGATGGAGGAATCGGTCTCCTCGACGATCTGCTGGCCGATGGTCATCGAACTGAAGTCCCGGACGGCCTTGCGGGTTGCAGGCGACAACTTCGTGGAGGAGGATATCCGGACGGTCGTGTAGCCGGCGATATACGAGCCCACGAGACACCGGAACAGGAACGTGGGGTTTTCTATCGTATCGGCATCAAACTCCTTCGTCCGCGGCTCCTTCTCTTCCGAGGGGCGGGGGAGGATGAGCAGGCTTCCATCGGCCTGGATCTTGATCGCGAGGGGTTCGTTCTTCTTGATATTCATCGATTGAACCCACTCTTTAGGAAGCGAGATGACGTACGAAGACCCCCCTGTCCTCTGAACCTTCCGAAACTCCATACGATACGTATTATCATTCTGCGGGATAAATATATTGACCTGCCCCATAAGGTATATACTTGTATTGTCTCCCTGTCCTCGAAAATATTCAATGTCGAAAATCCATATGCCCACTCCTCTCCTACAACCTACCATGGCAGGAAAGAGTCTGTCAAACATGGCCGCGGTTGCCGTCGCCGGCACTCTCGTGGCTCTTCTGATGATAGCAGGATGTCTCGGCAGTGAGGGTGATTCCGTAACGTCCCCGTCGCAGCAGATCACGGTAACGGGCTCGACGACGGTGCTGCCCATCGCCGAGAGAGCGAAGGAAGCCTTCGAGGCGAACGACGCCTCCGCCGCGATCATGGTGAGCGGAGGAGGCTCGAGCGTCGGAATCAAAGCCGTCGGTGAGGGCACTGCAGATATCGGCATGGCATCGCGGGATCTCAAACCCGAAGAGGCTGCAAGCTACCCCGGCATCGTCAGGCACGAGATCGCCAGAGACGCCATCCTTCTCGTCGTCAACCCGGAAAACAGCGTCGACCGCCTTACGCCCGGACAGGTGCGGGGCATCTACAACGGCACCTACACGAACTGGAACCAGGTGGGTGGGCCCGATCAGCCGATCGTCGTCGTCGGGAGAGACAGCGCATCGGGGACGCGGGAGTTCTTCTCCGAGTTCATCATGGATAAGGAAGACTTCATCAGAACCCAGGAGGAGTTCAACTCGAACGGCGGGATCCAGCAGAAGGTGTCGCGGACGCCCGGCGCGATCGGCTACGTCGGCCTCGGTTACACCGAGGGGGTGAAGGCGCTCGCGCTGGACGTCGACGGAACCGCCGTCGAGCCCACGCTTCAGAACATCACGGACGGGACGTACCCCATCAACCGCCCGCTCTTCATGCTGACGGACGGGGAGCCGGGCGGCCTTGCACGGCAGTACCTCGAGTTCATCATGAGCGCTGAGGGGCAGGAGATCGTGGCGAGCCTCGACTACATCCCGGTGCAGGGGTGACCCCGCCCCGCTATTGACCGCACGGAGCAGCCATGAAGAAAGAGCAAGCGGCACCGGTTCCGTTCCCGGGTTTCGGGCGGCTCCAACGGCCCGAAGTCGGGGCAGATCGTGCTTCTGCCGGGGCAAATAGGCACCTCACCGACCTGATCGCCGGCAAACTCCTTTTTTTTGCCGCGCTGGTCGCGATCGCTGCAGTCATCTTCATCATTGTCTTCCTGCTCCGCGACGGCTACCAGATCGTTCTCGAGACCGGCGCGTGGAACTTCCTCGCCGGCCAGAACTGGAATCCGGCCGGGCAGAATCCGGCCTACGGCGTACTTCCGCTCATCGTCGGCACGCTCCTGGTGACGGCGCTCGCGATGGCCATCGCCGTCCCGCTCAGCATCGGGAGCGCCGTCTTCGTCGCGGAGATCGCCGCCGCCAGAACGAAAGCGGCTATAAAACCCGCTATCGAACTGCTGGCCGGCATACCCTCCGTCGTCTACGGGTTCTTCGGCCTGATCCTCCTGACCGACTGGATACGCATCGCCTTCGATCAACCGTCGGGGTCGAGCTGGCTTGCAGGCTCGATCCTCCTCGCGGTCATGGCCATACCGACGATCACGAGCGTCGCCGAGGACGCCATCAGTTCGGTTCCCCGGGAGTTCAGGGAAGGCAGCCTCGCTCTCGGGGCAACCCACTGGCAGACGATCAAGAATGTCGTCGTGCCCCGTGCTCTCCCCGGCATCAGCGCGGCGATCATCCTGGGGATGGGGCGGGCCATCGGCGAGACGATGGCGGTGCTCATGGTCACGGGGAACGCCGCCGTCATCCCGGACCCGATAACCGACGTCTTCTCTCCCGTGCGGACGCTGACCGGGACGCTGGGCATCGAGATGGGCGAAGTCGCATTCGGAAGCACGCATTACCACGCGCTCTTCGGCGTTGCGGTGGTCCTGCTCTTCATCACGCTCGCGATCAACAGCGCGTCAAGGATCGTCATCAGCCGGATACAGGGGCCGCAGGGGACGGCACGGCCCACGGCGCACCGGGCGCTCGTAGCAGCGGCCTCACGGATTGCCCACGCCGTATCGGCGCCGTTCGGAGGGGTTGTCTCCCCGAGAACGTCGCAGCGATGCGCGTTCTTCCTGATATCCCTCTCGGTCGTGATCGTGCTCGCGGCCCTCGGGATGATCCTCTTCGGGATCGTCGTCAACGGGGCCGGGGCAATATCCTGGGAGTTCCTGACCGGGTCACCAAGAGACCTCGGGAGAGCAGGAGGGATCTTCCCCGCGATCGTCGGGACGTTCTACCTCGTGGGAGGAGGGCTCGCCATCGCCCTTCCGCTCGGGATTGCGACGGCCGTCTACCTCATCGAGTACACGGCCGAGACCCCGCTGACGCGGAGCATCCGTGCCGCGGTGGACCTGCTGAACGGGACGCCGTCCATCGTCTTCGGGCTGTTCGGTTTCGCCTTCCTGGTCATCTTCCTGAACTTCGGGATATCGCTGATCGCCGGGCAGATCACCCTTGGCCTGATGATTCTCCCCACGATCATACGGACGACCGAAGAATCGCTCCGGTCGATCCCCGGCTCACTCCGGGAGGGAAGTTACGCTCTCGGGGCGACGAAATGGCAGACGATCTCGCGGGTGGTTCTCCCCCCGGCGCTCCCCGGGATCCTCACCGGCGCGATCCTCTCCATCGGGCGTGCTGCAGGCGAGACGGCCCCCATCATGTTCACTGCAGCGATCTTCAGCAGCAGATACCTGCCGTCGTCACTCACGGAGCCGGTGATGGCCCTTCCCTACCACCTCTTCGTCCTCACCACGAGCATTCCGGGGGCGAGCACGCAGAGCTACGGGACCGCGTTCGTGCTTCTGCTGCTGGTCCTCGCGATCTATCTCGCCGCAATCCTTGTACGGCGGCGATACAACCGGGAAAAGGTGATGTAAAAAATGGATGAATCCACGATCCTCGAGACAAGAGACCTCAACCTCTGGTACGGGCAGAACCACGCCCTCATCGATATCTCGATCCGGATCCCGAAAAACAGGGTTACGGCGCTCATCGGGCCGTCGGGATGCGGGAAATCAACCCTGCTCCGGTGCTTCAACCGGATGAACGACCTCATCGACTCATCGCGAATCACCGGAGAGATCCTCTTTAACGGGAACGGTATCCACGACTCCCTTGCGGACGTATACGCGATCCGCGAGAAGATCGGCATGGTCTTCCAGAAACCGAACCCGTTCCAGAAGAGCATCTACGAGAACGTCGCCTACGGCCCCCGCATTCACGGGGTGAGGGAGAAGAAGGCGCTCGACCGTATCGTCGAAGAGAGCCTGAAGAGTGCCGCGCTCTGGGACGAGGTGAAAGACCGCCTTCATGAACCCGCGCTCGCCCTCTCGGGCGGGCAGCAGCAGAGGCTCTGCATCGCGCGTTCCCTCGCGGTCGAACCCGAGGTGATCCTGATGGACGAACCCTGCTCCGCCCTCGACCCCATCGCCACAGCAAAGATCGAGGACCTCATCATCCGGCTTGCCCGGAACTACACCGTCGTCATCGTCACGCACAACATGCAGCAGGCGGCACGGGCCAGCGACTACACCGGGTTCATGTACATGGGAAAACTGGTGGAGTTCGATATGACCACGAAGATCTTCGAAGATCCCGGCGAAGAACTGACGGAGAACTACATCACCGGACGGTTCGGGTAGGGAGACTATGGTAGAGAAATTTCATACGGAACTTGCGTCCCTGAAAGGGGACGTCCTCGTGATGGGCCGCCTCGCGCAGGGCATGCTGCACCGGTCGATGGAAGCGCTCCGGACACGGGACGCGACGCTCGCCGGATCGATCGACCGCGACAAGAAGGATCTCGCGGATTACGACCACGAGATCGAACAGAAATGCCTGAGACTCATCGCCCTCCACCAGCCGATGGCAAAGGACCTGCGGACGATCGCAGCCTCGATGAAGGTGATCACGAACCTTTACCGCATCGGCCGTTACGGGAAAGACATCGCCATCGTCGTGCCCGATCTCGCCGACGCTCCGCATGTGGGAAACCTCGTCAGCATCCCCCATATGGGGAATCTCGTCGAGGGGATGATCGCGGATACGCTGATCGCATTCGAGCGCGAGGACCTCTCCGTGATAGACAACATCATAAAGCAGGAGGAGGTCGTCGACGCCCTCAGGTACTCCATATTCCGCGAGTGCCTCACCTACATGATGGAGGACCCGAAGAACATCACGCGGTGCACGAACTACGTCATGATCGCCCGGTACCTCGAACGGTGCGGGGACCACGCGTGCAAGATCGCGGAGAAGGTGCACTACATGGCGACGGGGGAGCGGATCGAGATCCGGTGAACCGTCCGGCATGATAAGAGCAGGTCGAAACCGCCGTGGATAGAGCGAAGGCCCCCACAGGCCATTTTTTATACCCGTAAACGAATCACTCAAGCAGAGATGCAGAACCAGCAGCCCGTCAACCTCAAGGGCATCGCATGGGCGGCGATGCAGCAGTATGGTTTTATCCCCGGATTCCCGCCGTCCGTCCTCCGCGAGGTCGGGGGGCTCGACGCAAAGGTCTTCCCGGAGACCCTCGACGACCCCCGCGACCTCCGCTCGCTCCTCTGGTCCTCAATCGACAACCACGACTCACAGGATCTCGACCAGATCGAGGTCTGCGAAGAGGGACCAGGTGGGGAGATCCTGGTCCGAGTCGCCATCGCCGACGTCGACGTCTACGTTCCGAAAGACTCGGAGACCGACCGGCACGCCGCCCACAACGGAACCTCGGTCTACACCGGCGTCACGACGTTTCCGATGCTCCCCGACCGCCTCTCGGCGGACATCACCTCGCTCCTCCCCGGCCGCGACCGGATGGCGGTCGTCATCGAGTACACCGTCCGTCCGGACGGGAGCGTGGTGCCCGGCGACGTCTACCGGGCGATCGTCAGAAACCACGCGAAACTCGTCTACGAGGAGGTCGGCGACTGGCTGGAGGGGAGCGGGCCCGTCCCGGAGACGGTCGCGGGAACACCGGGCCTCGCGGAGCAGGTCCTCCTCCAGGACGAGGCTGCCATGCGGATGAAGAGGCGCCGGACGGAGCAGGGAGCGCTCGCCCTCGAGACGATCGAGGCCGAACCGCTCGTCGAGGAGAACCGGGTCGTGGCCCTCGTCGTCCAGGAGCAGAACCGTGCCCGGTGCCTCATCGAGGAGTTCATGGTCGCGGCGAACGGAACCCTGACGGCGTTCCTGAATAGGGCCGATCTACCCATGATCCACCGGGTCGTCCGCACCCCCAAGAACTGGGAGGGGATCGTCGCCGAGGCCGCGGAGCGCGGCGAGACTCTGCCCGACCGGCCGGACGCCGGGGCGCTCACCCGGTTCCTCATCCGGCAGAAGGCGGCCGACCCCGACCGCTTCCCCGACCTCTCGCTCACGGTCGTGAAACTGATGGGAGCGGGAGAATACGTCGCGTTCCGGCCGGGAGACGAGCCGATCGGCCACTTCGCCCTCGCCGTCACCGACTACACCCACGGAACCGCCCCGAACCGGCGCTACGTCGACCTCATCATTCAGCGGCTGGTCAAATCGGTCATCGACGGGGACAGGTGCCCGTATACCTCCGAAGAACTCGACGACCTTGCCGCACGGCTCACCGACCGGGAGAAAGCGTCGCAGAAGGTCGAGCGCTACGTCCGGAAGGCCGCGGCCGCCGTCCTCCTCCATGACCGGATCGGCGAGATGTTCGAGGCGTTCGTCACCGGCGCCTCCAAGAAGGGGACCTACGTCCGGCTGACCGACCCCCCGGCCGAAGGCAGGGTCGTCCTCGGGGAGCAGGGGCTCAGGGTCGGTCAGAGGATCCGCGTCCGCCTCCTCGCGGTCGACCCCTACAAAGGCTTCATCGACTTCGGGCGCACCCGGTGAGGGGAGTAAGCCTCCCCGTTCAGTACCCGAGCGGCTGGCGGATCAGGATGAGCGTGATCCTCCCGTCGGTGTCTTCGCGGTCGAGGATCACGTACTTGCCGATGTAACTCCCGACGCCGTAGGTGCGCTGTGCACGCTGGTTCTCGAGGGGCAGGCAGTACTCCCGGCACCGCCGGAGACCGTCGTCGACGGTCGGGACGATCTTGTTTACCCCGGAGACGAGGATGAGGTGCGCCGCTGCGTGCGGCCACGCCCCCATCCGGCTCCCGGTCTTGTCGCACCCGATGATCTCGCCTGTGGCGGCGATCGCCTGCACCCCGGAGAGGAAGTAGTCCGCGGCGACGCTCTTGCGGCGGAGCGCGTGCCGCTTCTCGGTGTCGTTCTCGGCGGTGATGACCGCGTGGTAGTCCCGCCACCCCTTCGGGTTCTCGCGGAGCACCCGGTCAAACCCCATCTCGACCAGGGTCGTCGAGTAGCCGTTCATGACCTCCGCCCCCCCCCGGGGGATCAGGTCGACGAGCGCCCGGAGGGCGTCCTCTGCCGAGTCCACGAGGATCACCCGGACGTTCCGGGCCTCGACCGCCTCGATCGTCTTTCGGAGCGTCGCCTCGTCCGGCACCCGGTTCCACCGCTCCACATCGACGCCGGCATCGGCCATCAGGTTGACCGCGCTGTACTCCGTTGCCTTCTCCATCTGCTGGATGACATTCGCCATTCGATCACCTCACGGTCGGGGGGACGTGATCCCACATATACCTCTCGATGGACAGTCTCGCAACCCCCGACCCCCTCAATACCACACGTTCTCCATCAGCACCCGGCCGTCCTCACGGAACCTGACCCCCTCCATCTCAAGCAGCCTCCGTTTCATGGCGAGGCCCCCCTGAAACCCGCCCGGCCGCCCGTCCGACCGGAGGGCACGGTGGCAGGGGATGACGAGGGGGAACGGGTTTCTCGCGAGCGCGCTGCCGACCGACCGGGAGGCGCGTGGGCTCCCGATATGCCGGGCGATGCGCCCGTAGGTGCTGACATACCCCCGGGGGATGCCGTATTCGGCGAGGAGCACACGCCGCTGGAAGGGCGGGCACCGCTCCAGGTCGAGGAGATCGATATCGAACCGCACGTCATCTCCCTGAAGGAACAACCGGATAGTGGCCATCAGCGCCCGGATGCTCTCATCCCGGGGTTCCGGAACGGGGAGCATCTCGCCGTTCATCGCCGGATCGGCCCGAAGGTCGCCGGGGAGGATGATCCTTTGGACCTTCGGGCCGGTATCGGACCGCACCCAGATGATGCGGACACGGCCGAACGCCGTCGCGACGTCGGTTGCCGCGGGGATTGCACCGGGCTGAACGTCCGGGGACTGATGCATGATCGAATGTAGGCCGCCGCTGCCATCTATATTGCGGGGCAACACGACCGGTGAAACCGTCGCGGAGTTCCGCAGCCCACAGTGAGCGGGAGAGCGCACCGTTCCCACGAAGAAGATAATACCGGCGTCTTTTTGAGGGGAGCCGCCGCACGAAAGGATATGAAGAGATACCATCTCACCGGCACGGTCTGCCTTCTCGCGCTCCTCGCAGTCCTCGCGGCCGGGTGCAGCAGCCCCGGCGTCCCGGAGGTCACGGAGGAGAACACAGCCGCGGAGGACCTTGCAGCATTCGTCCAGGAAGCCGCAACCTACGCAAAGACCGCCGGGAAGGATATGGCTCTCGCCGAGTTCGGGAACGCCTCCGGCCGGTTCTCGCAGGGAGACCTCTACGTGTACGCCTACGACTACAACGGAACGCTCCTCGCGCACCCCTACGAGAGCGAAGCGGTCGGAACCGACCGGGGTAACTGGACCGACGTCCGGGGACTCCCGGTGATCCGCATCGGTGCCGCGACGGCGGCAGACGGCGGGGGGTTCATTGCCTACCTCTACCCGGCGCCGGAAAATGGCTCTATCGATGAATCGGCAGGAGAGTCGTATCTTCCGAAACTCGGCTACGTCGCCCCCGCCGGGGAGGGATGGTGGATCGGATCGGGAATCTACCTCTCCGATACCGCCGGGACCGGCCGGGAAGCCTACCCGGAAGCCGTATCGGCGATGGTCGATCTCGTCGAGCGCGGCGCCGCCTACGGCCGCGACCATGAGAAGGGGGAGGCGTTTGCCGGGATAGCGAACCAGACCGGGGAATTCATCGACCCGGCGGGCCACTACCTCTACGCCTACGACTACAACGGGACGCTCCTCGCCCACCCCTACCTCCAGGCCGCGATCGGAAGCAGCCTGATCGAGCGGCAGGATCCCTTCGGGATGAAGAACATCCGGGCGCTCAGGGATACCGCACGCGACGGCGGTGGATTCATCGTCTTCGTCTGGCCGAACCCTGATAACGGGAACCGTGGAGAACTGAAGATCGGCTACGTCCTCCCGGTCGATGAGGACTGGTGGGTCGGGTCGGGGGTCTATCTCTCGGAGATCGTCGGAGAGAACGCCTGAACACTCTCTTTTTCAGCCCCAGTACTTCACTAAAGTTCTGAGGAAGCCCACTCGAAGGTCAAACCGTCGACCTCCTTTCGAAGCCTGATGGCTTCTCATGCTCAGGTTCTACGAACCGTCGCACTTCGCGTCCTTCGCGGCTTCGCGTGAGACCGTATTTGCTATCAGCACCAACTACCTCACACGAAGAACGACGCTCCCGCGGAGCGGAGTTGGAGCACCGAAGGTGCGACCCGAGAAGAGCGCGAAGTCCGGTGTCCGGGGTACCACCAACGTTTCATTACAGCGTTGCGCGAGGCCGCATCATGTGATGCCAGGTGCCAAATTTAGCGAAGTACTGAGCCCGGCGGAGACCTGCCGGCGCCGGACTGCATCGAGATCTTCCCGATACGCGTGAACGCCTGCATGGGCGGAGCCATCGCGGCGAACCGGAGACCATAACCCTTCTCTTCGGGAAAAATGGTCAGGGGGCCTAGCCGGCCCCCACCTCCTCGCTGTCCCACACGAGGGGGCTCTTCATCTCGGTCATGATCACCCTCGATCCCGGAGGAACCCGGATCGCTTCGCCGATATCCTCGGGCGCCTGTGCCCAGACGACCTGGTGCCTGAAATCTCCGTCGGGCAGCAGCACCACGACGCTGTAGGTCTTCATACCCTCCTCCGGGGCGCCCTCCTCCTCTCCCGGGGTGACGCGGTAGCACGTAAACGTGACCGGCCCCCCCTCCCTGGCCATCATCTCTTCCGCTTCTCCTCTCATACGCGTTCCTCATCACCCGGGCGAGCGCCCGGGAGCCACCCCCTCTGGTGCCCTCCTGATAATAAGGTTGCCCCGGCCGGGGCTCCGTGATGAACGTAGAAAAAAGTATGCTTCCCCTCTCACGCGACGTGGAGGTATTCTTCGACCAGTTTCCGGATCGCTTCGTTGTTGCCGTAGAGCCGCTCGCTCAGCCCCCGGTCATCGAACGCCTTCAGGGTGGCGATCCGGCTGTCGATCATCCCTGCCGGGAAGATCCCGTTCTCCTCGAAGATCGCGCGCTTCGCCTCGAGCGCCTCGGCGGACTCGACGCAGGAGGCGGGAAGCTGCTTGAACGTCGCGAGCCGCTCCTTGAACTCGGGGCGGAAGATGTTTCCGCTGACGTAGAGCCGCTCGGCCTCTTCGAGGGCGCCGGGCATCTCGATCCCGCGGAGCGCCGCCACGATGAGGCCGGCGACGACCAGGTAGGGGTCGGCCGAACCGTCGGCGACACGGTACTCGAACGTCTGCTTCGAGGGGCGGTTCGGCGTAAGGCCGTTCTCGCCGGGGTTGGCGTCGCGGGTCATGCCGTCGGCGCCGATCCAGCCGAGCGGCACCCGGATCACGACCGAGCGGTTCCGGTCGCCCCAGCAGATCGTCGTCGGGGCTTCCTGGTGGGGGACGAGACGGAGGTAAGAGGTCGGGATGGTGTTCCCGAAGGCCGTCAGGGCGTCGGAGGCGTCGAGGATGCCGGCGATCATCTTCCGGGCGAGCGGGCTCAGCCTGCCCTCCTCGACCAGCAGGTTCCTGCCGTCCTTCTCGACGAGCATGTGGAAGTGCATCCCGCTCCCGGCCTTGCCGACGGTGATCTTCGGGGCAAAGCTGATCTCGACGCCGTACTGGTTGCCGAGCATCCGCAGAACCCACTTCGCGATGATCAGCTGCTCGACCGCCTGCTCCGCCGGCATCGGCAGGAACTCGATCTCGTGCTGCTCGTAGTAGGTGTCGTCGTTGTAGAAGCACCCCACCTCGGAGTGGCCGTACTTGATCCTGCCCCCGGCCCGGGCGATGAGGCGCATCGCCTCGTCCCGGAGATCGGCGAACTTGACGAAGGGTTCGGCCGAGTGGTAGCCTTTCTGGTCGCGGCCGGGGTAGAGGTCGTCCCGCGGGCTGATGACGTAGTACTCGAGCTCGCCGAGGGTCTTGAAGGTGCATCCGGTCCTGCGGGTGAACTCCTCGTTCGCCTTGCGGAGCACGTATTCAGGCGCGCTCTCAAGCGGTTTCCCGTCGCTGTCATAGAACGAGCAGAGGAACTCGAGCGTCGGCACCTCGGCAAACGGGCTCACGAACGCCGTGCGGTACCGGGGGATGACGTAGAGGTCGCTGCTCCCTGCCTCGATGAACGAGAAGAGGTTGCTGCCGTCGACGCGCTCACCGTCCGAGAGGATGGTGTCGAGATGTTCTTTCGAAGAGATGACAAAATTAAGGGTCTTGAGTTTACCGTCCTCGGCGGCGTACCGGAAGTTGATCATCTCAATCCCGTTCGCCTCACAAAACCGTATGATGTCCTCTTTTGTAAATTCCGCTGGATCCTTCTTGAGAAAACGTACCAGCTCATTGGGGTTCATCAGGATCTCAGAATCTTTCATATTTTTTTAACGTTGGTTTCGACCGTATAAAAATGAGTCTTCTCCTCTCAGCATCCGGCTCAACAGAGGCACCGCGCTCCCGGATAACGGATGGATGGATCGCCCGACAGAGGGCGGCGGCAGCCTCCCGGGAAGGGGACGCGGCCGCACAACCATCTCACACCCCCCGCGCGGCGGATAACGGCTCCGTTCCGATCACCAGCTGCGCACCGTCCAGCCTCCCGGAGAGATCCCACACCAGCATCGGGGCCTTCGGGATGGTGCTGCCGACATCCTCTTCTTCACGGAATCCGGCCACCTCCGCGAGCACCGCAAGGCCGAGCCGGGCGTTCCTCGCCGCATACCCGAATGAGACGTGCTCGGCGGTGTCGTCCGGGGTATGGCCCGGGCCGTGCCCCTCGCAGTGGGTCGTCACGGCCGGGTAGCCCTGTTCACGGAAAGATACGTGATCCGAGGTGCAGGAGAAGTTCTTCCCGGTCAGGGTGAAGTTCGTGGCGTAGAGGGCGTTGCACTCCGCCATGAGCGCCGCGATATCCTCGGAGCGCTCGTCGTAGCCGATATCGAGGACAGAGCGGTTCAGCGGGTCGTAGCAGGACGAATCGTAGTTGAGGCAGAGCACGATCGGGGCCGCCGCGTCGGCGGCGTGGTCGATGCTGCCGAGACGGCCGACTTCTTCGCCGTTCCAGAACGCGAACTCGACCGTCCGGTTAAACGAGTGCCCGCTCATCACCCGAGCGAGTTCCAGGACGATCGCAACACCGCAGCCGTTGTCGGTGGCCCCGGGCGCGCGGGCGGGGTCGAACGACGTGCTGTCGTAGTGCGCCCCCACCACCACGACCTCATCGGTGGCGTCGGCCCCGGGGAGCGTGGCGACGATGTTGCTCTGTTCGCCGCCCCGTGACTCCACCTCAAGCCCCGGGATGGCCGCAAGCCTCGCGGTGAGGTACTCGCCCGCCTCCCGATTTCCGTCGGTGCCGTATACCCGGGTAGAGAAGTTCTGCAGGTCACACGTCGTCTTCCGGAGTTCAGATTCGTTGACCTCTTCGAGCATCGCGGCGATCCCGGGGTCGTACTCCAATTCGGGCGTGCCGTTGGCGGCTGCCGGGGAGGCTGCGAGGAGAACCGCCATGCCGGCGAGCAGGAAGATGCATAGCGGCGTCCCGGATGACCGGGCACCCCGCCGGGTCTCCCTTCTGTGCACAAAATCCCGTTTCATGGGTGATCACGCAGGATGCGTCGAAAGGAGGGGAGGAGATATATACTTTCTCCCGGGGAGGGAGTACAATCGGGAGACGCGGGTCTTTGGGCCAGGGTATATATTGCATGCACAAGAGAGGTCTTCCAGACGGTCAGAAGACCGACCACGAGAGGTGCTTACCATACCCGATCGACCATCAGCAAGCGACGAGTCGACCCTCTTACGGTGGATGCGGCTTGAGATCGGCAGGATCAACGACGGCGTCGTCTCGGAGCGAAAGCGCCTCTCCCGGCTGTTGCGGGAGGAGCACCCATCGTCGGTCACGAAGGGGGGAAGCCGCTACGACTTCGACCGGGACGTCCTTCTCCGACTCGAGCAGGCACTCCCGGGCGAACTGCAGAGGCGACTCCGGCTCCCGATCCTCGTCTACTTCGACTCGACGGTCCCGGACAGTTTCTTCCTCGCGGACGAGGCTGCGGTGCAGGCCCTCCAGAACCTCGGGGAGATCAGCAGCCTCCGGAGGATGCAGGGTGGAAGGCTCTGGATCGCAAAACCCCTCGTCTACGCGGTCATGAACCGGTACCCGACGGTCATGCAGATCGTGATGGTGTAGGGGATCCGCCCCCCATGGAGAAGAGGATGAACGTCTCCCCGGCTCCCGCGTGGATGCCCGCCGCCTGGTGGCCGACGATGGAATACGCGACCGGCGAGGCGCTCGCAGGCAGATCGCGAGCATCTCGGGCCTCGGTGATCGGCAGGGACGCGGGAGACGGCCGGTCCTGTGTTCCAACAACGATACAAGCTATCAAGCCGCCGACAACCAGTGCCTGGATGGCGACGGTCAGTAATGTGGCCATCTTCTGCTGGGAGATTCTATCACCCTGCGTCCCGGAGGCGGGGAAGATATTTAAATTTTGTTATTTTTATACACAATAGTGCTATATATTACCACATATCTCCTGTGAGATAGCAGGGAGAGGGCAGCCGGGGACTCTCTGGCTCGCCGCGGCCGCATCAGCCGGAACGGCCTGGAGACGGGGCTGAACCCCTCTTCTTCGCGCCCGTCCTCAGGATCCGGTCAAGCACCGGGCGGGTGACCTCGTCCATCTGCCGGTCGAAGTAGTCCACCCATTCCGCGACGAGGGCGAGCTGCTCCTGCTGCGCAGAGAGACGCTCCTCAAGGTCGTCGACGATCTTCTGGAACCGCTCGGCCTCCTCGGCCCGCAGTTCACGCTCCCGCTCGAGGTCCTCCGCCAGGCGGGCGATCCTGCGCTCCTGCAGGGCCAGTGTATCCCGCATCACCCCGAGATCGATCACCACCTCGGGCGGGAGCGGGGCGGCCGTCCGTTCGATCTCTTCTGCCGGTGCCTCCGGCGCATCCGACTTCTTCCCGGTCCTGACCTCCTCGGCGATCTCGTCGGGCGAGAGCCCCCGCCCGGAGAGTTCCATAAGTTCCTGGACGATCTTCACCGCCTTCTGCGGGAAGAGTTTGGCCCGCCCGATCGTCCGGTAGGTAAAGAGGCTGTCGTAGGTCTGGATGAGCGCCCGGACATCCTGCTCCGAGAGTCCGGTGAGGTTCGCGATATCGCCGATCTTCAACTCCTTCTCATGCATGCTGCCATCCTCTGCGCCCCGCCCGCGTCCCGGGACGGGAGCCCTACGTAATTCTTTGTCGTCATCAGGTATAGGTACGTGCCGGATCACGTTTTTCCCGCCGGCGCCCAAGTACTGGTAATCATGAACCGGGGAGAGAGGGGGAGCGTCGCGGGCAAAACCACCATCGTCCTGAAGCCGGTGCGGTCCGCCCGCCTTCAGGTGCGGCCGGACGGGAGCCTGCGCGTGGTCGCGCCCCCGTCGTTCGACGTCGAGGGATTCCTGCAGCGCAACGCGGCCTGGATAGAGAAGCGGCGCCGGGAACTCGACCGGCTGGCCGCCGAAGGGTGTGGGCGGGAAGACCTGCTCCTCCTGCACGGGCGGTTCTGCCGCGTGGTCCCGGGCGCGCGGTTCGCGGTCGACGAAGACTCGGGTACCGTCGCCTCCCCCTCCGTCCCCGCTCTCCGGAGAGGGCTCTCCCGGATGCTGAAGGAGGAGGTGCGCAAGCGGCTGGAGGCCTGCCCGGCCCTTACCGGCCGGTGGCAGGGGCGGATCGCGGTGAAGATGCAGAAGACGCGGTGGGGGAGCTGTTCGACGCTCGGCAACGTAAACGTCAACCTGCGCCTCGTAGCCCTCCCGGAGACGCTGCGCGAGTACGTCGTCGTCCACGAGGCCGCCCACCTCCGCGAGCAGAACCACTCAAGACGGTTCTGGCGCCTCGTCGGCGAGCATTACCCGGATTACCGGGCGGCGGAAGCCGAACTGCGCCGCTACTGGATCATCCTCGAGCGGAACCGGGTCTGGAAAGCGCTCGGGGAGGCGGGGTGAAGGGGTATCAGCACGTTGCTACAGTTCTGAGGGCCCCCGAAGGCCAAACCATCGACCCATCCATCGGCCAGTCGCACATCGCACCTGCGGTGCTCAAACTCCGTTCCTCGCGGAACGTCGTACTTCGCGTGAGTTACTTGCCTGTACCTGTTGACTCACGCGAAGCCGCGAAGGACGCGAAGATCGGTGTAATTACCTGTAACTCCCCTTCGCACCTGGCGGTGCTCAAACTCCGTTCCTGCGGAACGTCACACTTCGCACCTGCGGTGCTCAAACTCCGTTCCTGCGGAACGTCACACTTCGCACCTGCGGTGCTC
>JASUSO010000047.1 GCA_030446015.1 Methanobacteriota archaeon | reverse complement strand
TTGCCAATGCCAACGTCAGAACCAACCCGCGTCACGGCGCGGTCGCGTCGGTTCTCCATCAACAGGGAAACAATGTTTGTTTTCCATGTATTTAAACATTTGTTTCCCGTATCAGATTCGAGATCGAATCTCGAACCCGCGTATCCCCGAATGCAGGAAACTCCGGCCGCTTTCGGCCGAAGCAACTCCCTGCGCAGGAAATAATGTTTGTCGGTTTTCCCATATAAACATTACTTCCCTGCTTGGGATCATTCAGCGAAAATCCTGTAAGAACTTTCGCCGGATCACGAATTCCAGGCGGAAACATCTTCCGCCAGCGTGAGATACAGAGTTGATCCCGAACCTACATAAATATTTCCTAGGCTCCGGCACGATCCGGATCTCTGGAGCGACGGGAGAATGAGTCGGGACGAGTGCGTCCCGGTTCATTCCGACAGACAGTATTTATCTCTCCCACCAGCCCATAGGAGGGATTTCGCAGCCGAAAACAGATGGAGGGCTCTTCTTTTACGCACACGCGCGAGATACCCCAGAGACACCCAACCGACGACGCGCCGGACACCGCAGGGGTGCAACACGCGCCGGCGATCACCCAAAAGACCCGATCCTGAAGACCGCGCGACAGCGCGGACGCGCACTCCCGTGCCATAGCATACCCCTCGACGTCTCCCGGCCGGCCCCATCCGCCATGCGGAGCCAAAAAGAACCGAATAACAACTGTTTTCCCGCGCCCCCGCAAATAGAGAACCACAACAGAAAGCCACCCCAGACTCCAGAGTTCGTCCATGCCACGCTTCAACCTCAGCCCGTCACTCATCGGCCGGTTCTTCTACCACGACTGCGAACGCCACCTCCGCTACCACGCGACCCCGGAGCAGGAGCGCGCAGGAGCCGGCATCCCAACTGCCGCGATCGATACGAGTCCGGTGACGCGCGCCCTCCTCGATGCCGGCATCCGATGGGAGGAAGAGGTTGTCCGGACAAAACTCGCGGGCAGGGTGCGGATCCCGGACGGGGCGGGGCCGATCTCCGAGCGGTCGTTCTCCATCGAGGAGAGTTTCAACCTCCTCCCCCGGCTCACCCCGGGCGAGGCGATCTACCAGACGACCATCCCCGCATCGGTCCACTTCCTGAAGAACTACGGCCTCGACCCCGGGGTGCACCGGTTCTCCCCCTGCCGCCCCGATCTCATCAGGGCCGGCGAAGACGGGCGCTTGCAGATCATCGACATCAAGGCAAGCGAAGAACTGAGCGTCAGCCACCGGATCCAGGCGACACTGTACGTCCTGATTCTCGATCACGCCCTGAACCTGCTCGAACTCGAACTCCCGGTCGACCGGAACCGCGCGGCGATCTGGCTCTACGGGGAGGACGAACCAGAACCCTTCGACCTCGCGCTCAACATCCGGGTGATCGAGGAGTTCCTCCGCCACCGCCTCCCGGAGGTCCTCTCCGCCCCTCTCGATGACGTGCCCTGGCACCTCACGTCGCGATGCGAGTCCTGCGAGTTCTACTCATACTGCCGCGCCGAGGCAGAAGCCACCTCCTCGGTATCTCAGATCCCGGGGCTCTCGTCCGCCGGGCGGCGTTACCTGCGGGAGGCCCCGTGGGACGGCGGGCTCCCGGTCAACACGCTCCCCGACCTGGAAGCGTTCTTCCGCGACCCGGCAAGCGACGGCCGCCTCGATAACTGTGGGTCGCTCGCCGGCCAGGGCGACCGCCTGCGCGCGACCGTCCGGGCGCTCACGACGGGGGAGGTCGTTTCACTCGCCGCAACCTCGCTCGCGCTCCCCGTCTACGAGGACATTGCCGTCGTCCTGACCCTCCAGAAGGACCCCGTCTCCGGCCGGGTCTACGCGCTCGGGTTCCGGCGGAGCAGGGGTAAGGCCGTCTACGGGACGCCCTCGCACGAAGCGATCTTCGTCGCGGCGGACCCCGGCGACTGCGTCCGGGTGCGCCGGGAGTTCATCCGGGCGCTCGCCGCGGAACTCGCGGCCGTCGACGACTACAACCGGGGCCGCGACTGGGCCGAGCAGGAGTCGGTGCAGACCTACGTCTATGACACCTACGAGGAGGAACTCTTCACCCGGCTGCTCGAAGAGGCGCTCGACGACCCCGCAACGGCCGAGGACGCGCTCCGGCTGCGGTTCTACTACCAGGACCCCGGCATCGCGCTCGGGTCGAGCCACCCAAGCGCGTCCGTCCCCTTCCCGATCGTCGTCCTGACGAGGGAGATCCGGCGGCTGCTCGCGCTCCCCGTCCCGTTCACGCTCCGCCTGCCCGAAGTCCTCGCGGCGATCCCCTCCTCCCGGTTCGCGTACCGCCTCGACCCGGGCACCCTCTTCTGGAACGAGCACAGCAACGCCATGAAGAGCGACGCCATCACCATGGCCTGGCACGGGAACCGGCCGGAGGCTCTCGACTGGGTTCGGCAGGAGGTCTCGCGCCGCCTGCTCGCCGCGGGGAGCGTCCTCGACGGGCTGCGGGAACGGACGAAGGAGAGGCTGGTGCGGTGGGCGGAGAAGTTCCGGTTCCCGACCTCGTGGGAGGCCGCGACACCCGAGATATCCCGCCTCCTCTTCATCGCAGAGTACGAGTCGACGATGGGCGCGCGGCAGGTACAGGAACTGCGGAGCGGGCCGCGGGCGGCAAGGGTCCGGGACGGCGTCAGCATCCCGCTCAAGAAGATCGAGGGGAACTTCTGGAAGGTTCTCGCCCCTCTGGACCTCGCGCTCTTCGAGCAGTCGCGGGCGTTCAGTTACCTCCTCGTGCCGGACAACCCGGCGGGCGAGGAGGCGGAGCGGGCGTTCGACGACCTCCGCTACCGGGCGAGCCCGACTCCCGGGAACAGCGGGGTCTGCTTCGCGCGGGTCCATGACACCATCGTCGACCGGACGGCCGGGGAGGTCAGGGGGCTCGTGCTGGAGGTGACCTACCCCCGCGATCACCCGCCGTTTGCCGAGGGCGACCTCGCGGTGCTGCACCCCCGGTTCACGGACTTCACCGCCCCGCGCTACGTCGACCGCCTCCTCGCTCTCGACGAGCAGCCGGAGAACGACTTCATCCGCCTCCTCCGCGACCCGAAGGGGTTCGCCGCGCCGCTCCCCGAGCCCGGAGAGGTTGCCGCCGACGCGAGACGATTCGCCCACGACGCCGGGTTCACGAGGAGCCAGCATGCGGCGTTCGCGCACGTGACGGAGAACCGCCTGACCCTGGTCTGGGGCCCTCCCGGAACCGGGAAGACACACTTCCTCGCGACGGCGATCCTCGCGCTCGTCAAAGCCCGGCGGGCGCACGGGGAGCGGATCCGGGTGGGGGTCGCGGCGTTCACCCACGCGGCCGTCGAGAACCTGCTCGTCAAGGTGCAGGGCTCGGTCGACGAGTTCGGCCTCACCGCGGGTCTTCCCATCTACAAGTTGAGGGATCTCCGGACACCCGGCGGGGAGCGGAGCCTCGAGGTGCTGGCGCACGACCGGGCCGAGACCGTCGTCGGCTACCCCGCCCTCCTCCTCGGCGGGACGGTGCACGGGTTCGCAAAACTCGAGAAGTCCCTCCCGTCCCTCGACCTCCTGATCGTCGACGAAGCGTCTCAGATGCGGGCGGCGGAACTCGCGATGGTGCTCCCGATGCTCGGGCCAGGCGGGCGGCTCGTCCTCGCGGGGGACGACCTCCAGCTCCCGCCGGTCGTCCAGGGGGCGTATCCGGCGCCGGACGACGGCCTCCCCGGTCTCGAGGACTCCGTCTTCGCCTACCTCCGGCACCGCGACGACCCCTCCCGCCCCGTCTACACCTGCCAGCTCCAGGAGAACTGGCGGATGAACCGCACCCTCTCGCGGTTCCCGGCGGAGACGCTCTACGGCACCGGGTACGCTCCCGCAACCGATGCGATTGCAACGCAGCGGATCGCCCTCGAACCAGCTCCGCCGGGAGAGGAGTGGATGGAATGGATCATCGATCCGGGCTACCCGCTCGTGCTCTGCGTCCTCGAGGGCGTCCGGACGACGGTGGAGAACCGGGTCGAGGCGGCGCTGGTCGCCCGGCTCGCCGGAGCGCTCCGGGAGCGGCAGATCGACCCCGGCTCGGGAGAGCGGTACCCGGCGACGGAGGACGGGGATTACCGGTTCTGGCGCCACGGGCTCTTCATCGTCAGCCCGCACCACGCACAAATTGGCGCCATCAAGAGCAGTCTCGCCGGGGTGCGGGCATGGCACTACCCGCCGTTCGTGGACACCGTCGACAAGATGCAGGGCCAGGAGGCAGAGAGCGCGATCATCAGCTACGGCGTGAGCGACGTCGAGACCGCGCTGCGCGAGGCCGAGTTCATCTACAGCCGAAACCGCCTGAACGTATCGCTGACCCGGGGCCGGGCGAAGTGCGTGGTCTTCCTGCCCCGGCCGCTCCTTGAGCCGCCGCTTGAACTGGTGCAGAACGAGAAGGCGGCGGCGGGGCTCCGGCACATGCTCGACCTCCAGGAGTTCTGCCGGGCGCACGGCGAGGAGCGGACGTTCGACCTCGACGGCGAGGCGGGTGTCCGGCTCACGGTGATGCGGGCGCGGGTGGAATGAAGTGACGAAATTGCTCTCTTTGCTGGGGAATATGCCGACAGCGCAGACGCTGAAGACGATCGGATCCCCGGGTGCCCAACCTATTTGCCCCCGCCAGACAGAAGATATACCGTGAACGGCAGCCTCGACCCCGACCAGAACCAGCGCGAACGCCGGCTCCTCGACGTTATCCGGGCGGAGGGGGCAACACAGGAGACCATCAGCCTCTTCCGGGACCTCATCCTCTCGTACTTCCGGGCCCACGGCCGCGACCTCCCCTGGCGGCACACCACCGATCCCTACCGGATCCTGGTCTCCGAGATCATGCTCCAGCAGACGCAGGTCGAGCGGGTCGCCGTGAAATACACCGAGTTCCTCGAACGATTCCCTGACTTCGGGAGCCTTGCCCGCGCCCCGAGAAGCGAGGTGCTCCTCGCCTGGCAGGGGATGGGCTACAACCGCCGGGCAATCGCGCTCCAAGAGACCGCGCGGCGCGTGACGGAGGAGTACGGCGGCGACCTCCCCGCCGACATCGAGACGCTCGCGACCTTCCCGGGGATAGGGAAGGCAACCGCGGCGGCGATCTGCGCGTACGCGTTCAACATGCCGGTCGTCTATATAGAGACGAACATCCGGCGGATCTTCATCCACTTCTTCTTCCAAGATCGGGAGGGCGTCCGGGACGACGAGATCCTCCCACTCGTCGAGCAGGCGCTCTACCGCGAGAACCCGCGGGAGTGGTATAGCGCACTGATGGACTATGGGACGGTCTTGAAGAAGCGGACGGCGAACCCGAACCGGAGGAGCGCCTCCTACTCCCGGCAGAGCCGGTTCGAGGGGTCCGACCGGCAGATCAGGGGGAGAATCCTCGCGCTCGTCCTCGAGGAGGGGACAATCACGGAGGAGGACCTGATCCTCCGGCTCTGCGAAGAGCCCGGGCGGGTGAAGCGGATCCTCGGCGACCTCACACGGGAGGGGTTTGTCGCCGAGAGCGAAGGGGCGTACACCTGCAGGTAAGGCCTGATGCCTCTCCGGGATCGCCCGCCGCGAGAGCGGTAGCGCCGTTTCAGGGGGCAACGATCTCCAGCGTCGGCGGGACGAGCGCCGACGCTATCGCGTGGCAGATCCCGTTCGTGCAGAATGCGTCTGATTCGACGATCCGAACGCCGTTGACGGTGATCCCCCGGTCAGACGATCGTATGATGAGATCCGTCCCGAGGCTCGACCGGACGGCGGCGATGCTCCGGAGATCCTCCGAGGTCAACTGCCCCGGCACGACGTGGTAACTCACGATCAAAAGAAGTTTGTCCGCGTCCTGCCGGATCTCGTCCATCCGGTCCTTCGGAACCCTCGAGAACGCCTCATCCGTCGGGACGAAGACCGTGAACGGCCCTCTCTCGCGGAGCATCGGCTCCATGCCGGCAATCCGGACGAGATCGAGAAATGTGCTGAAACTCCCGGAGTCCTCCAGGGTATCGATGATGCTCTTCATATTGCTCTCTCCACGCGCACCACTAACCGTACCGGATTATTTATACGTTCCGACTACCCGCGTGCGGCGACGGTTCGTGCAGCGGGCGGCAGGAGCAGCGCGGAGACCGCGTGGCAGATCCCGTTGGTGCACCAGGCATCGGACTCCACGACCGCCACGCCGTTGACCAGCACCCCCTCCGGCGCGACCTCCACGGTCAGGTCGTCCCCCTGGAGCGACCGGAGCGTCCCTATGCCGAGCAGGTCGATCATGGAGTGCACCCCGGGGACGACGTGGTAGTTTAAGGTCTCGCCGAGCCGGCCGGCGTCCTGGAGGATGGCCTCGAGGTCGGACCGGGGAATCTCCCGGAAGACATCGTCATCCGGGACAAAGAGCGTATACGGCCCTTCGCTCTCGAACCGCTCCTCCATGCCTGCCGCCCGTACAAGGTCGAGAAAGACGTCAAACGATCCTGAGTCACGCAGCGTCGCGAGGATACTCTTCATGCGAACCAGCTCCCGGCGTGGACAGGAGGGGCGTGAGTATATATACCTACGGGTAATCCCGCCCGCCTGGCAGATACCTACCTCTGCACCCGCGCCGCGACCGCCCGCGGCAGGAGCACCCTGTCGATGACGTGGTAGATCCCGTTCGTGCACTCGATATCGGCCTGGATGACGGCGGCATCGTTCAACCGTATCCCGCCGGGGGTGCCCGTGATGTCCAGGTGGTCACCTTGCAGCGTCCTGATCGCCTCCATCTGCGAGAGTTCGTGCGCGGTGAGTTTGCCCTGGAGCACGTGGTACCGGATCATGGCTGCAAGCCGCTCCCGGTCGGCCACAACAGCGTCCAGAGCCTCCCGGGAGAAACCGGAGTACGCATCGTTCGTCGGGAACAATGCCGTATACTCCCCCTCTTCCCGGAGCGTCTCCGCCATCCCTCCGGCCTGCAACATCGCAACGGAGGTGCTCAACCGCTCGTCTTCCCGGGCCGTCTCAAAGATACTCTTCATAGGTAGCCCCAGACTCATTGGGCCAGATATATAAAATTACGGACATGTTATCCAGGGGCCCGGGGAGCGGCGTATCCTGCCGAAAAAGAGGGTTTTGGGAACGGGTTCTCAAACGCTCGTCGAGAGGTAGGCCTGTTCGGCCTGTTCAAGCGTCGCAAAGGGAACGCTGTCGAGGACGTGGATGATGCCGTTCTCCGCCTCGATGTCCCCCTCAAGCACGACGGCAGTGTCCACCTGCGTGCCCCGGTCGGTCTTCCGGACCATGATGTTGTTCCCTTCGACGGTCTTCACGACGTTCTGCTTGAGGAGCGCCTCAAGCGTGCACTTATGGTTGCCGATCGTGAAGAAGTCGATCAGGTGCGAGAGCATCTGTTTGTCGTTTAAGATCATCGACCGGTTCGGTTCGGGGATCGCATCCCACGCCGAGTCGACCGGGGCAAAGAACGTCATCGGTCCTTCACTCTGCAACGTCTTCTCCTCCCCGAGGGTCCGGATGATCTCGACGAGCCGGCCGAACCTCCCGTCGTTCTGCAACGTATCAAAGATCTTCGCCATACAAGGTACCTCCCTGTAGGGCGGTTCGTGGTTCTTTCTAATATATGATTATTATTATACATCTGAAAGAATTATGTCGGCGGAGGGATACGCCCCTCCCGGGAAGAACAAGCAGGCAGGGTCATTCCCGGGTCAGGTCGGCGATGTACCGCTCGAGGAGTTCGAGCGCTTCCCACTCCCGCGGACCGCCGCACTTCCGGATGAGGCTGCTGTGGTGCTCGATCAGCCGCCCGAGCCACGGGTCGCGGCTCTTGACGTAGCGGGTGGCGTGGACGGCGGCCTCCACGATGCCCGCAAACCCCCGGTTCACCGGGTGCAGCCGCAGACCGAGCACCTCCTCTTTTAAGGGGCGGAGCCGCACGACGATCGACTCGTCGCCCGACCGCTCCACGTCGGCGGCAAACGCGGCCCAGGCCTCAGCGTCGCGGAGGCGGCAGACGACCGTCCCGTCGATCTCCTCGGAGACGAAGGCGTCCGTCGGGAGGTCGTCGAACGCGGTCCTGACGTAGATCACCGGATCGAAGACGAAGTTCGCCACCACCCGCCGTTCCCGGACGATGTTTTCTGCGGTGTGGCTGCCGCGGAAGAGGACCATATGCAGGACGCCGTTCCGGTTGATGATCCCCATGGGGGCGGCGTTGCGGCCGGTGGTGGCGATCACCTCGTTGATCCCCTCGGTCAGCAGTCCCACTGCCACCCCTCCCCGAGCGCCACGTATATCCCGGCGATGAGGATGTCGGCGATCGATCCCGGGTTGATCCCGGCGGCGACGCACTCCGCATCGAACGCGGCGAGATCGCGCTTCCCGTCGAGCACCTCCGCCGCGGACCGCATCGTCCTCTCCGCCACGGCCATCCCGTGCTTCTTCGCGATGAAGGTGTCCGGCTCCGTTGCGAGGAGTTCGAGGAACGCCGCGACGATCGACTGTCTGCCGCACCCGTGCGCGTGGAGCAGGTCGGCGCACCGGCGGGTCAGGGCGAACCCGTTCGTCCACTCCCGCGCGACCATGTCCCGGGGCGCCGAGTAGGCCATGATGTCGGCGAGCGTCATGCCGCGCTCCCGGATGGCGGCGACCGAGGCCGGGTCGTTCACATCAAGGTCGTCGCTCTCCGCCATCCGGACGCTCGTGAGGCCGAACGCCGCGTAGAAATCGACCGCGTCCTCGACGTCGGTTGCGGCGACGACCGCCCGCGCCCCGTCGATATCCCCCCCGAGGACGAGCGGGATGAGGAGGATGAACGCCCCGAAATGGGTGTTCCCCCCGGAGTGGCCGTTCGTGCGCATGACCGCCTCCCGGATGAGGCTCCCGACCCGGCCGCCGGTCTTCTCGGCTGTATCGTAGACCGGGCGGACGAGGATCGTCGAGGCGAGGAAGTGCTCGAGGCGGGTGTCCGCGTAGTCGTGGCACCTGTCCACGTTCCCGGGCTTCGGGTAGGCGGAGACCTCGAGCATCATCGCCATCTGCGCACGTTCAGCTCGATTCATCGGCAGATTCTTCTTCATCGAATATCCTGTGCATGATCTTGTCTGCGAGGTGATGCTTGCACCGCATGTACTCCCGCGCAGAGAGGCCCCTCTGCTCGAGCGTCATGTTGCGGAACATGCAGGGGGAACTGATCTTGCAGCACCAGGCAAGGCTCCCAAAACAGGTGCTCTTCCCGTCATCGAGCGGGGTCTCCTTCACCGCCTCCTGCTTGAACTTCAGGTAGTCCTCGCGGGAGAGCCCGATCCTCTCAAGCGCCGGGAGGAGCGGGCAGGGCTTCACCGGCATGCAGCAGAAGGCGAGCGCCCTGATATCGCCGCCGCGGCAGAGCTGTTTCGGGGCGTTGTACCAGCCGCCCTCCTCGGCCGCCCGGGTGATGGCGGCGTCGAGGCCGGCGAGCGTCCAGGGATCGGACTTGCGGGCGAGCGAGACGAGATCGGCCCCGCGGGAGAAGGCGTCCATCGCCTTCTCGAAGGTGGTGATGGAGTTGTTCGCGATCAGCGTCAGGGGAGAGGCGTTCCGGATCTGGCGGACCTTGTTGTGCCCGAAGTCCATCAGGTCGACCTGGATGATATCGGCTCCCGCCTTCCAGACGGTGCGGGCGAGAGCGGCGTCGTCGGCGGCAACACCCGCACGGATCTTCACCGAGACGGTCACGTCCTCGGCCTTCAGCGCCCGGATGGTCTCGACGAGTTTCGCCGGGTTCCGCAGGAGATACTCGCCGCATCCGGCCTCAATCATCGCCGGCTGCCTGCAGTGGGCGTCGATCTCGTAGACCACCGCGTCCTCGAACGCCCGGGCGACCTCGGCGTAGGAATCGGGCGCACTGCCGCGGAGGTTGAGGCCGACAACGACGTCGCTCTGTCTCAGGGCGTCGATCTCGCGGCCCAGCGCTTCGATAGGGTCGTCGTACAAAAACTCTTTGCGACCCTCCTCCGCCATCCGCCGGCTTGCTTCAAGGGTGGGGGCGTCGATGGAGTAGCCGCCGATGAACGCTGCCCCGATGTGATCCGCCCGCTCAAGAACGTATGCCGCGTCCACGATCCCGGCCATGGACGCTATTGCCACCGGCGTTTTCACGATCCGATCGTTTATGAGGAGTTCAAAACGATCATATGCTTCCATCATACTTCTCCATCAGTTGGCGGTAAGAGAGGATATTGATTTGTGTCAAGTCCCGGCAGATCATACTCCTCACCGGATCGGTCAAGCGCACAACAGAGCCGGAAATCGTCTATCGAGATGCCCGGGACGTTCCCGTAGTACTCGAGCACCGTATCCCAGGGCATGAGGTATGCTTCCTTCGCCCTCCCCGCACCGAACCGGAACTCGACGGCAAGGAACCCCCGGCGGCCGGTCCTCCTGATGAAGTCGGTGATTGCGTCGATCTGGTGGACGTTGTTCTTATCGACGTGGAAGTGCTGGGAGAAGTAGAGTTTCTTGCCCGATATCGATTTGCACTCGATGGCCAGGTAGTAGCGGGGGTCGAGAGAGTCCACGAGGACGTCGACGTACTGGGTATTGAATTTGCTCTGCTTGAGCCGGTAGGCGAACCCGTGGATCCGCCGGTGCGTGAAGAACCGGTTGATGCAGTGGGTGATCTCCCGTTCGAAGTTTGCCATCAGATAGATCTTGAACCCGGGCCTTAAAAACAATCGGTAATTATTTTAATATAGTCTCGTAGTACCTTGTAACATATGGCTATGAAAGGCATGTTACTGGTCGGGCACGGGAGCAAACTCCCCTACAATAAGGAACTCATCGAGACCACCGCAAAACTCATCGCCGAAAAGACGGACGAATACATCGTCAAACCCGGATTCATGAGCCTCAACACCCCGACAGTGGCGGATCAGCTCGAGGCGTTCCGCAGTGAAGATATCGACATGCTCGTCGTCGTCCCGCTCTTCCTCGCAAGAGGCGTCCACATCGAACAGGACATCCCCGAGATCCTCGGCCTTCCGAAGGGAGAGCGGCTTGGAACGTTCCAGATGAACGGGAAGACGGTGCCGCTCGTCTACGCGAACCCCATCGGCAGCGACCCGCTCCTTGCCGAACTGATGCTGAAGAACGCGTCCGACGCAATCGCCGAACTGAAACCCTAACACATTATGCGGATCCTGGTGCTGGATACCATCCACGGCGGGGCGGAGCTCGCCGGGGCACTCCGTGGTGCCGGCCACCAGGTGGACGAGGTGGACGTCTACCGGGGGCAGGCCGGCATCCCCATCGAGGAGGCGCTCGGCCGGACCTACGACCTCGTCACAGCACCGGTCCACCTCGATCCCGATCACCCGCTTCTGCGACGCCACGGCCCCGCGGTCTCGCACCACGAGATGGTGAAGCGCGTCCTCGACGGCCGGCTCCCGCACCCCTTCATCGAGATCACCGGGGCGCGGGGGAAGACCACGACCGCCCACGCCCTCGCGGCGCTCCTGCCGGGGCCCGGCATCCTGCACACCTCGACCGGAACCTACCGCTACCCGGAGCGGGAGCTGCTCTGGAAGAGGAGCATCACCCCGGCCTCCCTGATACCGGCGGTGCGCGAGGCGGAACGGATCGGCGGCTGGCTGGTCGCCGAGGAGTCGCTCGGGGTCGCCGCCGCCGGGGACGTGGCGGTGCTGACGTCCCCCGACGACTATCCGGTCGCGGCGGGGAAGAAGAGCGCGATCGCGGAGAAGTGCCGGCTGCTCTCCCGGGCGCGGACGGTCGTGCTCCCGCCGGGGATCGACCTCCCGGGAGCGGTCGCGGCCGACAGTATGGTATCCTTCGAGGGGCGGACCTGCCGCTACGCCGGGAACGGGATCAGCGGGTCGTTTGAGAACCCGCTCTCTCTCCTCCCTGGTTACCAGACGCCGCTTGCGCTCGCGGCCGCGGCCGCCTGCGTGCTCGGGGTCGATCCCGCTCCCCTCGGGCGGTTTGCCGCCCTGCCCGGCCGGATGGCGGCCCGGTGGGAGGGCGATATCCTGATCGTCGACAACGCAAACAGCGGGACGAACATGGCGACCACCATCGAGGCCGCCCGCTACGCACGGGAACTCTCCGGGAACGCACCCCTAACCCTCGTCATCGGCGAGGAGGCGCGGGCGATCTGCGAGGGGTTCTCCAAAAACGAGATCCTCCGGACGGTCTCGACCGTCGCTCCTGCAAAGACGGTCTACGTCGGGGAGGGGTATGTGGCGGCGACGCTTGATGCGGGGCTCGATGCCGCCAGAGCGATCACCCCGGCGGCGGGCGCGATCGTCCTCGCGGTGAAGACGTGGAGATGAGTATGGACTACATTCAACCAAGACCGAGTTCTATCGTCGCGGCGCTGTACACCGCCCGCGACCTGGGGGTGGACGTGGCGATCCTCCACGGCCCGTCGGGCTGCTCGTTCAAGCACGCCCGCCTCCTCGAAGAGGACGGCATGCGGGTGCTGACGACGTCGCTTGCCGACAACGAGTTCATCTTCGGCGGGCACGATCCGCTGATGCGGGTCCTCCGCTACGCTGAGGAGACGTTCTCGCCCCGCCGGATGGCAGTCGTCGGGACGTGTGTCGCGATGATCATCGGGGAAGACCTCCAGTCCGCGATCCACGATGCCGGGATAGCAACCCCGGCGATCGCCGTGGACATCCACGCGGGGTTCCGGGAGAACATCGACGGCGTGCTTGCGACGCTCGAACCCGCGGCTGCCGCAGGCTGGATCAGCGCCGACGAACTTGAACGGCAGCGCTACCTCCTCCGGCAGGCAAACAAGGTGGAGCGGCTGCGGGGAGCGGCGTCGCGGACGTACATCGAACCCTCCCGCGGCGACCTCAAGCACGTCGCGGCGAAGCGCCTCGTTGAACTCGCCGACTCGGGCGCTACCGGGGTCGCGATCATGAACGCGAAGAAAGAGACCGCCTACATGTTCGCCGACGAGCTCATCGCGCTCCACGACGCCTGCCCGGAGGCCGCCGTCACGTATATCGCGAACCTCGAAGACCGCGGCCTCCCGAAGGTCAGGGAGGACGCAGCCCGGATCCTCGCCGGGATGCGGGAGCGCGGGGTCGACCCCGAACTCCTCGGAGCGCTCGACGAGTACGGGGCGAACGGGACCGCGATCGGGGAGCGGATCCGGGAGCTCGACCCCGACTTCGCCCTCATCGTCGGGGTCCCGCACGCCGTCCCGCCGGAGTACACGGAGGGCATCGAGGTCTTCTCGATCACGAACGGCCCCCGGCAGGTGGAGCCGCTCCGGGAGATGGGGCACCGGCACGTCATGGTCGAGATCGACCTGCACCCGAAGACCCTCGGTGTCCGGGAGATCGTCGCAAGCGAGTTCGGGGAAGTCCTGCGGAGCATGCGATGAAGTCCTTCCTCGTCGCCGGCGACCGCTCCGGGAGCGGAAAGACGAGCATCACGCTCGCCCTCTCGGCCCTCCTCTCGACCGACCGGGCTGTCCAGACCTTCAAGGTGGGGATGGACTATATCGACCCCTCCTACCTTACCGGGGTGACGGGACGGCCCTGCCGGAACCTGGACGGCTACGTGATGAGCCCGGACGAGGTCCGGGCGGTCTACGCCCACGGGTGCCGGGGTGCGGATGTCGCCGTCGTCGAGGGGGTGCGGGGGCTCTTTGAGGGTGCGGAGGCGCTCACGGACCTCGGGAGCACGGCCGCGATCGCGAAGCAACTCGATCTCCCCGTCGTTCTGGTCGTCAACGCCCGGAGCATCACCCGGAGTGCGGCGGCGCTCGTGAAGGGCTTTCTGGCCTTCGACCCGGACGTCGATATCCAGGGGGTGATCTTGAACAACGTCACCGGGACCCGCCACCGGGAGAAGGCCGTCCGTGCGATCGAGCACTACTGCGGCATCCCGGTCGTCGGGGTCATCCCCCGGACGGAGGAGATGGAACTTGCGATGCGCCACCTCGGCCTCGTCCCCTACCGGGAGGGGCAGGAGCACGGGGAGTTCATCGAGCGGATCGAGGTGGTGAAGCAGATGATCGGGGAGCACGTCGACCTGGACGCACTCCTCGCGCTCGCACGGGAGGGGGAGCCGCCGGCGGAGGAGAGCGGCGTGTACTCGGCCCGCGACCCGGACGTCCGGATCGGCGTCGCTCTCGACGAGGCGTTCAACTTCTACTACGCGGACCTCTTCGACGTCCTCGCGTCGTGCGGGGCCGAGACGGTTCCGTTCTCCCCGATCCATGACCGGCTCCCGGAGGCCGACGGCTACGTCATCGGCGGCGGCTACCCGGAGCTCTTCGGTGCGGAACTCGAGGCGAACACCGCGATGCGGGAGGGAATCTTCGAGGCCTCGCGGAACGGCACCCCCATCTACGCGGAGTGCGGGGGGCTGATCTACCTCACCGACCGGATGGTGCTTGCCCCGGGGTTCGCGGGCTCGGGAGAGGAGGAGACCTACGACCTCGCCGGGGTCTTCGCCGGGGAGACACGGATGCCCTCACGCCGGATGCTCGGCTACGTCGTCGGGACGAGCACGGCGGGAAGCCCCGTGGGCGAGGCGGCGTTCCGCGGCCACGAGTTCCACTACAGCAGCGTCGACCTCGCACCGGAGACGCGGTTCGCCTACCGGCTGAGCCGGGGGAGCGGGATCCGGGACGGCTTCGACGGCGCGATCCGCGACCGGACGATCGGGAGTTACACGCACCTCCACCCGGTGACGAGCAGGGGGATGCTCGCGCACTTTGTGGACTGCTGCCGGGTCTGATGGGCCGCAGGCGATATTTTTTGAGACTTCGCATTCTTCGTGGCTCGCACCTTCGATGCTCATGCTCGCTTCGCTCGCACATCGCGTGAGTTTTTCGGTACAGAGGGGCAGTACAGCCTCACGCGAAGAGCGCGAAGCCGCGAAGTGCGACCTCCCCCGCGGGGGAGGGAGCATGAGCACCGTCAGGTGCGAAGGGGAGTTGCTCTACCCATCTACCGATCTTCGCGTCCTTCGCGGCTTCGCGTGAACTAGCGGGTGCGGATAGCGATGCAGTAGTCGCACGCGAAATGCAACGTTCCATAGTAACCGAGTTCAAGGGACATCACGCCTCCGGCCATCACGGTCGTCGCCGGGCGGCAGCACGAAGCGCAAAAGATACAAGCGAATCGATACCACATTACTCCCATGATAATTTACCTTGACGGCAACTACGTCCCCGAGGAGGAGGCGAAGGTCTCGGTCTTCGACCACGGGCTCCTCTACGGTGACGGCGTTTTCGAGGGGATACGGGCCTACAACGGCAGGATCTTCCGTCTCGACGAGCACATCGCGCGGCTCTACGATTCAGCGAAGGCGATCGACCTCGCCGTCCCGATCACGAAGGAGGAGATGGCCGAGGCGATCAAGGAGACGTTGCGGAAGAACAACCTGCGGGACGCCTACATCCGCCCGATCGTGACGAGGGGCAAGGGCGACCTCGGCCTCGACCCCCGGAAGTGCGCGAAACCGACCGTCATCGTCATCGCCGTCACCTGGGGCGCGATGTACGGCGACCTCTATGAGAAGGGCCTGCGGGCCGTCTGCGTCTCGGTCCGCCGCACCCCGCCGGAGTCGATGCCGCCGAATATCAAGAGCCTGAACTACTTAAACAACATCCTCGCAAAGATCGAGGCGAACTACCGCGGCGTCGACGAGGCGATCTTCTTCGACACCAAGGGTTACGTCGCCGAGGGCTCCGGGGACAACATCTTCGTCGTCAAGGACGGCGCCATCATCACCCCGCCGACCCTGAACAACCTGCGCGGCATCACCCGGGCGGTCGTCCTCGAGATCGCGGCCTCGATGGGGCTCACCCACCTCGAGCGGAACCTGGGCTACTTCGACCTCTATACCGCCGACGAGGTCTTCGTCACCGGGACCGCGGCGGAGGTCGGCCCGATCCGCGAGATCGACGGCCGCGTCATCGGGAACGGCAAGCCCGGCCCCATCACCCGACAGCTGATGGCGGCCTTCAAGGCCGTCACCCAGAAGGAAGGGACCCCGATCGACGGATAAGGAGAACCGGGCCGCTGGCCGGGCCGGCCGGGATTCCCAGGCATAACTTTTTTATCCGCACACGTCCAAGTTGTATAGCACTTCGGTGCGTAGACGAGCTGCTATAGTGTAGGGGCCAATCATGTCGGCCTTTCACGCCGACGACTGGGGTTCAAATCCCCATAGCAGCATTTTGCTTTTGGGCGATTCCATAATCTCCTTGGACTCTTTTTGAATACACTGATTATCGATTATGTTTTCATTATGATCATACTCTGCTAGTAAAGACAAGATGAGATTGATAAAAGATATCCCAGACTTTTCATCACCTATCGGATCACAACTCAAAAACGGAAGCGAGAAGATCACCTTCGTCGTCAGTACATAAGATCCAGCCAGATCCAGCCAAAGACAGCTTTATAATAAGATCGGCTCTGTTGAAACCCTCTAGTCGAGGGTCGGTTCCATCTGAGGGGAAAGATCTATAAAAACCGTTGCTCCTTGTGTTAATGGCGAAACCAACAACAA
>JASUSO010000046.1 GCA_030446015.1 Methanobacteriota archaeon | reverse complement strand
ATTTTTTCAATATTTTCGAGATTTGTAACTTAACAAAAAAACATATATAGAATTGCTAAATTTAGCGCACCGACCCCGCAGAATACGCATCAAGACCCGGGATCGACAGGGGTATTCCGGACGGGTGAACGGGGCCTGAATATCAAATATAATGCGAGAAATATTATAAAACTCGCTAAATTGTGCTGCACCTCGCGCCCGCCCGGCCGCGGCGGCAACGACCCCCTGCCGCACCCCGGACGGGTACGTCAGAATGATCCCGAGACGACCGCCACGTTCTCAAACGTCACCGCGCCGGCGGGGACCGTATTTGCGAGGATGACGCCGTTATTGAACGGCGAAAGTCTTTCGGAGACGATCTCCATATCCTTGATCCGGACATTCTTGGTGCGGTCGCCCTCGATCACGAACGGCTTTGCCGAGGCCGAGACGATCCTGCCCGAGTACTCGACGTTCTCGTTATTCCTTGCCCATATCAGCGTCTCGGCCCTGTCGCCCGAAGCATAGATGTTGACGATCGAGTTCGCAAGCGGCCCGCCCTGCGATCCCCCAAGGTTCGTCGCCTTGCCGTCGATCCCGGCAGGATTCTCCAGGTGGAAGTTCCTGATCAGGACGTCGCTTGCAAGGTCGATATGGAGGCCGTAGCCATACGAGTCGATGCTTGAACAGTTCTCAAGCACAAGCGACGGGGCGATCGACCGCGTCGGAGCGGCGTAGAACGATGCGGGCTGGACGAACCGGTAATCGGTCTTCCCGGCCCCGACGCTTTTGTCGACACAGTTGTAGAGCTTGCCGCCGTTCGTCGCGTAGAACCCGTGCCGGCTGTTCCCCTCGGAGTAGCAGCTGACGAAGGTGATGTCCCCCCGCGGGGCGTAGTAGCCGCACCCGAAGTAGTGCGTCGACTTGTCGTCCTCGCGGTAGGGTTTTGTCGGGTAGGCCTTCTGCCCATTATTTCTGCTGATGCAGTTTGTCAGGATGCAGTCGCGTTTCTCCGGGTCCCACTCGAAGTGGAACCCGGACTCCAGGTTCCCCTCCGCGAGGCAGTTCGTCACCCGGAGGCCCTCGATGTCGTTTAACTCCGCGAAGTCGAACCCGGTCACCCAGGGGTTGAACGCCCCGAACCTCCCGCAGTTGATCGCCTGGCAATTCTCGTAACGGACGTTCCGGATAACCCGGTTCGTCGTCCCCCAGGCGTTGTGGAGGAACCCGTAGGTGCCGGTGTCGGCGGCCTTGCAGTTGACGAACTCGACGTCCTCGAGGACGGGAGCGTAGACGTCAGGGTCGTGCAGCAGGAGGAAGACCGCCTGGGTGGTGGCATCGGCGGTCCCCTCGACGGCGAGGACTTTCGTGTGGCTCGCATAGATGGTGACGACGCCGAGCCAGAGGTCGGGCTCGATCTTCGGGTACCTGGTGCCCCTGACGTGGAAGTTGTAGAGCGTGACGGACTCCTGCGAGACAAGAAGCCGCCCATTATTGGTGAACTCGATGAACGTCGCATCCGCCCCCTCACCGCGGAGCATGGTCTTTGGGCCGGGGCGGATGTTTCCCGCGCAGTTGAACGTGCCTTTGAGGAGAGCGACCGTGCCGCCCGAGGGGAGCGCGTCGAACGCCGCCTGGATCTCCACCTGGTCGTCGGTGCCGTCGCAGACGATGTCGGCCCGGGCCATATCTATCGCGCTGCTGTCGCCTGCCGCAACGACGATCGTCGGCCCGGCGACCTCCGGGGGCACCGCCGGCGTCGTCGGGATCGGGGTGATCGGGGGAGGCGGGGGGGGCGGGGGCACCGGCACCGGGGGGTAGAAGTGCAGGACCAGCACGACGGCGACGATCACCGCAAGTATGATCGCGACGGCGATCAGGATGCGCCGTTCCCTCCCTCCAAGGTGCAGTCCTGCCGACATGGTAACGATCTATCCGTTAGTGCTGCCGCCCGGGGATGAGGCTTATCACCCCGGACCATACCCCTATGGCACGGAAGTACCATTTAAGGGTTTAGCCGACGCCCACGAACCGGAGGGGTTCGGACGGGAGGCCGGGAGGGGAACGGCCGCTCCCGCGGCCTTATGCCGGCAGCACCGCAAGATCGGTCAGGTCCGCACCCCCAGCGAGCGTCCACTCGACAGCCACCGGGCGGGGGGCGTCGGAGACGATCCTTCCGGAGTAGACGACGTTTCTGTTGTTGACGATGGAGACCAGCGTCTGCGGCCGGTCTCCCGATGCGACAAGATCGATGACCGAGTCGGAGATGCCCGCATCGATCGTCGAGTTCACCGGGAGTTCGTGGGACGGGCATCCGAGCATCGCCCCCACCCCGTCGATGCCCGCCGGGTCGGTCATGGTAAAGTTCCTGATGAGGGCGTTCTCCGTGCCGCAGACAAAGAGGCCCCAGCCATAGGAGCCGAGGCTCCGGCAGTGATCCATCACGATGGACGGGCTCTTCGAGACGGGCAGGGACTGGAGGATGCAGTAGGAGATGGGCTTTGCGGAGATGACGGCGGCAGAGTTCCGGCCGGTCTCGCTCTCGGTGCAGTTGTAGAGGAGGACGCCTTCGGGGTTGATGACGAAGAACCCGAACGCACCGTTCCCCTCTGCCCGGCAGTCCAGCAGCGTCACCTCCCCGCCCGGGAGGTAGAAGCCGGCGCCGAAGAAGTCGGGGTCGCCCACCAGGTAGTCGTCGGGGTAGGGTTTCTGGCCGTTGTTGTTGCTCACGCAGTTTGAGAAGATGCAGTCCCGTTTCTTTGGGTCCCACTCGAAGTGGAACCCGGACTCCAGGTTCCCCTCCGCGAGGCAGTCCGTCACCCGGAGACCCTCGATGTCGTTTAACTCCGCAAAGTTGAACCCGGTCACCCACTGGTTGAACGCACCGTTGCTCCCGCAGTTGATCGCGGAGCAGTTCTCATAGCGGACGTTTTTGATCGTCCGATTATCCGAACCCCAGGCGTTGTGGAGGAACCCGTAGGTCCCGGTGTCGGCGGCCCGGCAGTTGACGAACTCGACGTCCTCGAGGGGAGGGGCGTAGACGTTTGGGTTGTGCAACAGGAGGAAGACCGCCTGGATGCTCGCGTCCGCCGTGCCCGTGACGCTATGGACCTTCGTGTGGCTCGCGTAGACGGTGACCACCCCGAGCCACTGGGTGAGGTCGAGGGTCGTGTTCGTGCTCGCGTTCACGTAGTTTGAGCCGCGGACGTGAAACCCGTCCAGGGTGACGCCCTCCTCCGAGACGTTGAGGAGGCCGTTTCCGCTGAACTCGAGGGACGTCTTCTCCGCCCCCTGCCCAAGAAGCGTCGCTCCGGCGGGGAGGGCGAGGCTGCCCGAGCAGTTGAAGGTGCCGTCGGAGAGGACGACCGTGCCGCCCGGGGGGAGTGCGTCGAGCGCCGCCTGGATCTCCACCTGGTCGTCGAGGCCGTCGCAGATGTAATTCGCAGCCGCTGCAGCACTGCTGCCGTTCGCTGCCACGACGATCGGCACCGTTGGTGCGGCGGCGGCACCCGGGACGAGCAGAAGGCCGACGACCACGCCGACCAGGAGAACGACCGGCAGGTCCGCGAAGGGGGGGCGTGGCCGGGTTGAGTCTGACGCGTTATGACGCAGGCGGGTAATCATCACGCTCCTCGGGCATATCGTACGGGCTGTCGGGTAGAGGTGTCGGGACCAGCCACCAATATAGCGATAGACATATAAAAATCCATGCGCGGTAAAACTGCCGTAAGCCGCCAGACATTGGGTTTCGCGCACCCCCGCCCCACCATGCCGGCCCGGATCGCACCCGGTGCCGGGGACGAAGATCTGCGGCCGGAAGGGCAAATGGCGGGGCGCCGGAGGAATTGTATATAAAGAAATACAATATTATTCGGGAAATATGTCCAGCAAGAAGGAAGTCACCATCGGGATCACCATCAACCTCGAGAACTACGAAAACCTCCGCCTCGAGGTCGAGGGGGATGTAGAGACCCATGAGGATGTGGACGACCTTATCACATTCCTCGACGGGATCCTTGCCCGGCTCGGGCGCGGCGATCAGGCGACCGCCGAGCGTGTGGACGCATACCGGCGCCGCGTTCTCGCGGCAAGGCCCGCGGTTCCGGAAGCGCCCGCCCCGGAGAAGGAGGCCCCTCTCCCGGAGAGGAAGATGCCCATTCCGGAGAAGGAGACAGTCGCCCCGGAGATGAAGGCGCCCGAGCCGGCTGCTCCGAAGGAAGCGGAGCCGCGGGCCTGCCCGACGCCCGAGGCCATCGCGGCGGCGATCCCGCCGGCACCGGAGCCGCCCCGGGCACCCGTTGTGCCGGAGGAGAAGCCCCCCGCACAGCCGGAGGCAGCCCCGGTGCAGGAACCGGCGCCGGCAAAACCGTCTGCGGCTCCCGCGGAGGACGTCTGCGAGGTCTGCGGGGCGGAAGTGACGAAATCGCAGGCGAAACTCTCCCAGCTCTTCATGAGCAAGACGCTCTGCAAGAAGTGCATGGAACAGCCGTAATTCCTGCAAACCCCACGCGATGAGGAGATCCCAACCTGGAGGATATAAATACTACTGTACCCGAGGATTGTATAATGAAGAAGAACCTGCTCATGTGGGACGAGACGCTTTTTCGGGACCCCGAGGTCTTCGAGATCGATTACGTCCCCGAGCAGTTCAACCACCGTGACGTCCAGATCCAGGAACTCGCGTTTCAGGTCAAGCCCGGGATGCGGGGGGCGAGGCCGCTCAACACTATCTGCCGCGGCCTCCCGGGAACCGGGAAGACGACGAGCGTAAAAAAGATCTTTGCCGAGATCGAAGAGGCCACGAAGAAGCTCGTCCCTGTCTACATCAACTGCCAGATCGACAACACCAGGTTCGCCATCTTCTCCCAGATCTACCGCCGTGTCACCGGGCATCCGCCGCCGCCGTCGGGCACGTCGTTCAAGCAGGTCTTCGACGCCATAGCACGAGTGCTGCAGCGCGAGGAGCAGGTGCTCCTGGTGGCGCTCGACGACGCAAACTACCTCCTCTACGAGAACGAGATCAACCATGTGCTCTATCCGCTGCTGCGCTCGCACGAGGCCTACCCGGGCGTCCGCATAGGGGTCGTCGCCATTGTCAGCGATATGTCCGTCACCCTGCAGACCGAGGTCGACGCACGGGTGGCGTCGGTCTTTCGCCCCACGGAGATCTACTTCCCCCCCTATTCGGAGGAGGAGGTCCACGCCATCCTCGAGGAGCGCGTCCTGCAGGGCCTCTACCCGAATGTCATCAGATCCGAGATGCTGGATCTCGTGGTGGAGCAGACGATGAAGAGCGGCGACCTCCGCGTCGGCATCGATCTCCTGAAGCGTGCGGCCCTGAACGCCGAGCGGGAGGCACGCCGGTCGGTCGAGCGGGACGACGTCTGCAAGGCCTACGAGGTCTCCCGGTACCTCCACCTCGCGTTCTCGCTTCGGGCGCTCAAGACCGAGGAGCGGGCGGTACTGGCCAGGATCGCGGATATGTCGGCCCGCGACGATACGGAGATGAACGCCGGCGACGTCTACCGTTTCGTCAAAGAGCAGGTGGGGGTCAGTTACACCAAGTTCTACGAGATGATCCAGAAGTTCGATTCGATGCGGCTCCTAAACCTCCACTACCGCCAGGGGAGGGGGCGAACACGCCTGATCAGCCTCCGGTACGATCCCGGCCGCGTGCTGGAGTACCTTGGGCAGGAGCAATCGATCTCATAACCCGGAGAACTCCCTCACCCTCCCTGTGCCCGGGTGAGGGGAGTGTTATCTGTCAGCCCGCAATCGTTTCATAATCCTTATCAGTTCCCCCACCGTTTGTATTCTGATGAGGTTTTCCACATGCTCAGCGTGAACGAACTGGCACTGGATATTTTTGAGGAACTCTTCGAATACGCAGAGGAGTTTCATGCCGTCCCGCACGAGCTCGACAACGGCGCACGCATCGTTGACTGCGGCGTCAGCACTTCAGGCGGGTACCTGACTGGCAAGCGGTTCACCGAGATCTGCATGGGCGGGCTCGGCGAGGTCAACATTACGATGGGCCGGATCAAGGAGTTCCCCATTCCGTTCATCGAGGTCAGCACCGACTTCCCGGCGATCGCGTGCCTCGGCGCCCAGAAGGCGGGCTGGACGATCAACGTCAACAAGTACTTCGCGATGGGAAGCGGCCCCGCACGGGCGCTCTCCTTGAAGCCCAAGCACACCTACGAGGTCATCGAGTACGAGGATGAGTTCGATTACGCGGTCATCTGCCTCGAGAGCGACCACCTCCCGAACGCCGCTGTGATGGAGAAGATCGCCGAGGCCTGCAACGTGGACGTGGCGAACACCTGCGCGGTCGTCGCCCCAACGGCCTCCCTCGTCGGCTCGATCCAGGTCGCCGGACGCTGCGTCGAGACGGCGGTCTACAAGCTGAATGAACTCGGCTTCGATACGAGGAAGATCACCGCCGGTATCGGTCACGCCCCGATCGCGCCCGTCAAGAAGGACGGCACGAAGGCGATGGGCAGCACCAACGACGCGACGATCTACCACGGTAGCATCATGCTGACGATGAACGCGCCGGAGATCAAGGACTACCTTGACAGGATCCCGAGCAACAAGTCCAAGGGATACGGGAAGCCGTTCTACGACATCTTCAAGGAAGCCAACTTCGACTTCTACCAGATCGACACCTCGCTCTTCTCCCCGGCCGAGGTCGTCATCAACGAGCTCTCCGAAGGGGTCGTCTACCATGTGGGCGCCGTCAACCCCGAAGTGACGCTGAAGTCCTTCGGGTTTATCTAAACTCTTTTTTTTGTGATTGGCTCAGCAATCTCCATTACCTCACGTGCAGAACGACTTTCCCGCAGGGTGCGACGTTCCGTAGGAACGGAGCTTGAGCACCGCAAGGTGCGGGAAAGGAGTTAGAGCACCGTCAGGTGCGAAGAGCACGATGATCGGTTAATCTGAGAGCAACTCCCCTTCGCGGCTTCGCGTCCTTCGCGTGAGACTGTATCGCTATCTGCGCCAGCTACCTCACGCGAAGCCGCGAAGAACGCGAAGTCTGCAGAGTCCGAACTTCCTTCCCGCCTATTCCAATAAAGCATCCCTGCGAGCATGAGCCACAACGGACGGGAGATGCCGCGCACGACGCCCCCGGAATCACCGGCAGGCAACACGTTTATCCGTCACGGTGCAAAACACTATAAGGCATCCACGGGGCTTGTGGTCTAGTTGGTTATGACGTCGCCCTTACACGGCGAAGATCCCCGGTTCGAATCCGGGCAGGCCCATTGATTTTCAGAAATTAATACGAAAGAGGGCTCCATTTTTTACAAGAACATCCAAGTTAATTCCATACCGATAAAAGAATAAGCACATCCCAAAAGATCGTTCCAAGGCCCTCTAACAAGAGGAAGCTCGCCCTCCGCCGAACACCTTCATCGCACCGTCACCACCCCGCCAGCCTCCCGCTCATCGAAACCTATATCCCCCGGCGAGCAGGATCACCGCCGCGGTGCAGCATGAAGTTAAGCGCAAGAAACCAGCTTCCCGGAAAAGTCAAGGCCCTCAATGAGGGCGTCGTCACCGCAGAGGTCGTCATCGAACTGGACGGCGGCGGCGAACTCGTCGCGGTCATCACGAAGAAGTCCGCGGGGAGCCTCGGACTTTCCGTCGGCAAGAAGGTCTACGCCGTGGTCAAGTCGACCGAGGTCATGGTCGCCGTCGACTGAGGATACCCCGCTCTATGCAGGCGGCCGGCGCACCCGGCAGCCGTAGGCCGGCCTGCAACCCCCGGAAACGACGGGGTGGCAACGCATAAATATGCCGGCGGCCGTTCATCCGGCATACCCCCGCGGGAATGCCGGGGTGCCGGCACCATGGTACGAGAATATCCCCCCCTTCTGATCGCGGTCCTCATCTGCGTCACGCTTACCGGCGCCGTCATCGTCTACGCCCTCCTCATGGGTGCGAGCGCACCCCCTCCCGGACAGCCCGGCAAGACCCCGGCTCCGACCGGAACCCCGGGAACGCCGGTCGCGACGGGTACTCCGGTGCAGATCGCTTCCCGCTCGTTCTCCATCAGCGTCGCCCCAGCATCCGTCGCGACCCGGCCCGGCGAGACGGTCAGGTTCACGCTCACGGTGCACCCCGAAGGCGGGTTCTCCGCACCCGTCGCGATCAGGGTCTCCGCCACGGCGCTCGGCGGCGTGTACCGCGAGAACCGTGACCTCGGCACGGTCTCCGCGCCCTACCCGCCGCTCACCTACGAGGGCGCGGTCCCCGACCTCCCGCCCTTCGTCTCCACCGCGACCGTGGACGCCGTGGTTACGGCGACCGGAGGGGGCACCGTGCGGACGGAGCGCGTGCAGCTGGTCATCAGGAGGTAGAGAGCCGGCACGGCATATCGGCCGGAATGACCGTTGCAGGCGGATCGCACCACGTCGCGGCCGCAGGTCCCCGCTCACGCTCCGGGACCCCGGATGCACAACTGTGATCTCATCAAATTGCCCTTGAATACACCAGAATTACCCAAATCAAAGCGCGATTCTGGGACGCCCGCAGGCCCTCCGGGACGGTTACCGGGGCCGGCAGCCGTTATGGGGGGATCGAGAGAAACTCTACGATCCGGGGAGGATCGTCCAAACCCCTTGATTTCCACTGGAGATTTTGGCAGACGGCCCTGAACTGCCCGGCGAGTGTGGGACGATCTTGCGGCACCCGGTTCGGGGTACCGGAAAAGGTCGCTCTCCCCCGGCGGCAGCCCGGAGCAAAATGAGGCCGGATGGGCAGACCGCCACACCACCGGCCGCCCCGGTCACTCCACCACATCGAACCAGACGGGGTCGGGGCAGTCCGCCGGTCCGCCGTAGTTGATGGTGATCTCCTCGTCCTTCGAGATTGGGCGGTGAGCAAAGATGCGGATCTCGCCCCGGAGGAGATCGCAGACGTGATCCGCGTTCGCGTGGTAGGAGTGGTTGTAGAGCGACCCGTAGCCCAGCGCCAGGGCGGCGAGATCCCCCCACGCGAAGTAGTAGTCGAAGAGATGCGTCTTATCGAGAAGTTCCTGCTCGTCCGCTCCCCCGAGCACGATCACCGGGCAGATCTCGATCAACTCACCGGGCACGAGATCCCTGCGGGCGAAGACGCCCCGCCCGCGGCATCCCGACGAACCGATGTATACGGTCTCCGGAGGGGAGAAGACCCCTACCGTCGCTCTGGAATTGTCGATCATGGTTTCGCTGCGACTCCACACGTGCGGATAAGAGCGGTTCGCTCTGCCGGGCAAAAAGGCTGCGGTGGCTCCGCCCCGATAGAAAGGAGTTCCGGCCCGAACCGAGCGGGAACTGCGGCATGCACCCCGGCAGGGAACCGCCGGCGCGGCAGACGGGTGAGCGAAAGAATGTTGTAGTCGCACGACTCCACTGACCCATCGGGAGGAGAGACGATCGGGGACGTCATCGTAGCGCACGACCTCATGAAGCGGTTCGGAGACCTCGTCGCGGTCGACCGCATCGACTTCCGGGTCCGGGAAGGAGAGGTCTTTGGGTTCCTCGGCCCGAACGGAGCCGGAAAGACGACGACCATGAAGATGATCCAGTGCATCTCCCCGAAATCCGGCGGCACCCTGGAGGTCTTCGGGATGGACGTTGATACCCACCGCCGCCAGATCAAGAGCCGTCTCGGGGTGGTGCCGCAGGAGAACAACCTCGACCCGGACTTCTCGGCCTACCGGAACCTGCTGGTCTACGCCCGCTACTTCGGCATCCCGAAGCGGGAGGCGGAGCAGCGGGCAAAAGACCTCCTCGCATTCATGCAGCTTGAAGAGAAACGGGACGTCCTGATCGACAACCTCTCGGGCGGGATGAAGAGGCGGCTGATCATCGCCCGGGCGCTCGTCAACGAACCGGAACTGCTCATTCTCGACGAACCCACCATCGGGCTCGACCCGCAGGCGCGGCACCTGATCTGGGAGAAACTCAGGAGTCTGCGGGCGGAAGGGAACACCCTCGTCCTCACCACCCACTACCTCGACGAAGCGGAACGGCTCTGCGACCGGCTGGTGATCATGGACCACGGAAAGATCCTCGTCGAGGGCGCCCCGGCGGACCTCATCCGGGAGCATGCGGGAGTTGATGTCGTCGAGGTCGAGCGGACAGAGAAGGTGGTCGCCCGCCTGGAGGAACTCGGGTTGAACTACGACCTTGCCGGCGACGTGGTCCAGGTCTTTACCGAGCGCCCAAACGACGTCGCACGAGAACTGCTCGAGGTCTGCCGGCACGAGGCGGCGGTGACGGTCCGCCCGGCAACCCTCGAAGACGTCTTCCTCCGGCTGACCGGCCGGAGCCTGCGGGAGTGAGCGAGCGATGGTCGAGATCACCGGCAGGGTGTGGAGCGTCTGGCGGAGGAACTGGGACGCCTTCCTCCGGACATACCGGGTCAACTTCATCCCGCCCTTCGTCGAGCCGGTCCTCTACCTCCTGGCGCTGGGGTTCGGGCTCGGGACCTACATCGAGGCGGTCGACGGGATCCCCTATCCCGTCTTCATCGCACCCGCCCTCGTCTCGATATCGGTGATGTACTCGGCCTTCTTCGAGTGCACCTACTCCTCGTTCGTCCGGATGTACTACCAGAAGACGTTTGATGCAATCATCGCGACCCCGGTCGGCATCGACGAGGTGATCGCGGGGGAGATGCTCTGGGGCGCCACCCGGGGGATGATCTACGCCGCGCTGATGCTCCCCGTGCTCATCATCTTCAACGTCGTCGCCATGCCGTCGTCCCTGCTCCTCATCCCCTTCGCGTTCCTCGCCGGTCTCCTCTTTGCGGGCATCGCGATGTGCTTCACGGCGATCACCCCGAGCATCGACGCGCTGAACTACCCCTCGTTCCTCTTCATCACCCCGATGTTCCTCTTCTCGGGGACGTTCTTCCCTCTCGACCTCCTGCCCGAACCGATCCAGTACTTCGCCCTCGCCGCGTTGCCGCTCACGCATGTCGTCAGTGTCAACCGGGCAATCACGCTCGCGGCGTTCTCGCCGATAAACCTCCTCAACCTCGCCTGGATAGCGGCGGCTACCGTGATCTTCTTCGTTCTCGCGATCAGGCTGATGCGACGGCGCCTCATCATATGACGGCGCGACAAAAAAAAAGTTAGAATCTGGGTTTTCTGTGCTTCGGGAGACAGTCGCGGCAGTAGACCGGTCTGCCTTCGGTCGGCTTGAAAGGAACTTCGCACTCTTTGCCACAGTCAGTACAGACCGCCTTGTGGAATTCGCGGGGACGGTCGTCAAACGAGCGGGGGCCCCTGCGGGGATATCTCTCTTCCATTGAAATTTCACTCACTTCTGGAAACAGAACTCAGACTGGCTACTCAAAACCGGGGTTTCCTGTGCTTCGGGAGGCAACCGAGGCAGTAGACGGGCCGACCCTCCGTGGGCTTGAAAGGAACTTCGCACTCTTTGCCGCAGTCGGTACAGACCGCCTTGTGGAACTCGCGGGGACGGTCGTCAAACGAACGGGGGCCCCTGCGGGAATATCTCTCTTCCATATACTTCAACCATGCAGATGAACTGCACATAGAGAACAACCTGCCTGCATATATAGGTGCGTCTCGGAAATTCTGGACGGCAAAAACTCCCGTGGAGAGGCAGGTGCGTGACCGGGGTGCACCGGATCCAGAGCGCATCTCAAATCCTCCCGTTTCCCCAGGAAGGGGAGATCGTGGCGCAATGCTTTTATCGATACTATCCTATCGAGAGATCATCCAGCTATGTACGCAATAACCGTTCTCTTTTGCAACCCGACAGAACGCGGGTTCTATTCCGGAAACGGAGCCATGGGGAGTGGGCCGGCATGATCGACGAGGTCCACACCGACGAACCTCCCGATAACAAACGAAAAGTTCGACACCGGGACAGGCGGACGTTCGGTCCGGTCCCGAACCTCGAAGACCACGTAAAACCCGACTGGTGGCGGGGCATCTTCAACCGCCTTTACCTGAAGACCGACGGCGACGTCGTCGACGACCCGCGGATCACCGAGCGGGAGATCGACCGGATCGCCCGGGTCCTGCACCTCCAGCCTGGCGAGAAGGTTCTCGACCTCTGCTGCGGCCAGGGGAGGCACACCCTCGAACTCGCGCGCAGGGGCTACAGCGTCGAAGGCCTCGACCAGTCGCACTACCTGATCCAGCGGGCCCGGTCGACCGCGAAGAGAGAGGGGCTCCCCATCCGGTTCCGGGAGGGGGACGCCCGGCGGCTCCCGTACCGCACCGACACCTACGACGTCGTCCTCGTCCTCGGGAACAGCTTCGGCTACTTCGACTCCGTCGAGGAGGACCTCCGGATCCTCACCGAGATCCGGCGTATCCTCAAACCCTGGGGGCGGCTGCTCCTGGATGTCGCCGACGGCGAGTACCTGCGCAAGCATTTCCAACCGAGGTCGTGGGAGTGGATCGACGACACCATGTTCGTCTGCCGCGAGAGATCGCTCTCGTTCGACGAACAGCGCCTGATATCCCGTGAAGTGATCACCGACGTCGAGAAGGGCGTCGTGGCCGACCAGTTCTACGCCGAGCGCCTCTACACCCCCGACGCGCTCCGGCGGCTCCTGGAACGGGCGGGGTTCTCCGACGTGAGCTTCCACGAGATCGCGACCGAGTCGCAGCGCAACCAGGACCTCGGCATGATGGAGCGCCGCCACATCGTCACCGCGCACGTCAGGAAGGAGTGGTCGGCGACGAAGACGAAAGGCCAGGAGCGGACAAAACACGTCGCGGTGATCCTCGGCGACCCGTCCAAACCCGACGCCCTGAAACCCTCCTGCACCTTCGATGACGACGACTTCTACACCATCGACCAGATGAAGGCGGCGCTCCGGGAACTGCCCGGCTACCGGTTCACCTACCTCTGCAAACACGAGACGCTGATCCAGGACCTCCCGAGACTGAAGGGGAAGGTGGACTACGTCTTCAACCTCTGCGACGAGGGGTTCAACAACGACCCGAGGAAGGAACTCCACGTGCCGGCGCTCCTTGAGATGTACGGGATCCCGTACACCGGAGCCGGGCCGCAGTCGCTTGCGTTCTGCTACGACAAGTCGCTCGTCCGCGGGGTTGCGAAGGAGATGGGGATCCCGGTGCCGGACGCCTGCTTCATCACCCCCGGCGACCGCACCTACGACGTCGGGATGAAGTTCCCGGCGATCGTCAAGCCGAACGCGGGCGACTCCTCCTACGGCATCACGCAGAAGAGCATCGCCCACAGCATCGAGGAGCTCTCCGACATCATCAACACGCTCCGGATGACGCTCGGCTACGACCGTTCCCTCCTCGTCGAGGAGTTCCTCACAGGTAAGGACATCAGCGTCGGCATCATCGGGAACCCGTCGGGATACTGCACGGTGCTGCCGGTCATCGAGGAAGACTACTCCGCGCTGCCCCCGGACCTCCCCCGGATCTGCGGCTACGAGGCGAAGTGGCTCCCGGACTCGCCCTACTGGAAGATCACCTCAAAGCCGGCGGACCTTCCTGAGGCGACCGAGAAGGTGATTGTGCGGTGCTGTCTCGCCCTCTTCGAGCGCCTGGAGTGCCGCGACTACTGCCGGTTCGACTGGAGGCTCGACGAGAAGGGCAACCCGAAACTCCTCGAGGTCAACCCGAACCCCGGCTGGTGCTGGGACGGCCACCTCGCCAGGATGGCGAAGTACGCGGGCCTGACGTACGCCGAGATGCTCGGCCGGATCCTGAAAGCCGCGGAGGAGCGGTTCGGGATGGAGCCTGAGCGGGAGACGCGGGAGACGAGCAGGGATCAGCTCCCGTTCGACCTTGGCCAGGAGACGGCCTGACCCGCACCCTTTTTTGCCGCAGGGGAAGGCCATCAATATATAACCTTCTCCGGTACATAGATCAATCATATGGCCGACGAATACCGGACCGCGACGGTCCAGGGCAGGGAAGTTCCGTACGATCCGGAGCAGCTGCGCAAGATCAGCGAGCACCCCTGCTACTCCGACAAAGCGTGCCACGCCTTCGGGAGATGCCACGTCCCCGTCGCCCCCAGGTGCAACATCCAGTGCAACTACTGCATACGGGACTTCGACTGCGTGAACGAGAGCCGGCCGGGCGTGACGAGCAGGGTGCTCTCCCCGGAGGAGGCGCTCGACCTTGTTCGGAACGTCGTCAAGGAGTACCCGTACGTGAAGGTGATCGGGATAGCGGGGCCAGGCGAACCGCTCGCAAACCCGGAGACCTTCGAAGCGCTCAAACTGATCCACGAGGAGTTCCCGCACCTGATCATGTGCATCAGCACGAACGGTCTCACGCTTCCTGAGTCAATCGAGGAACTCGCGAAGTACGATGTCGGGAACGTCACGGTCACGCTCAACGCCATCGACCCCGCCATCGGCGAGAAGATCTACTCCTGGGTCGAGTACAAGGGGAAGAAGTACCACGGGCGCGAGGCGGCCGAGCTCCTCCTCTCCCAGCAGTTGAAGGGGATTGAGATGGCGGTCGCAAAGAAGATGCTCGTCAAGGTGAACACCGTCTACATCCCCGGGATCAACGACGAGCATATCCCCGAGATCGCGAAGAAGGTCGGGGAGATGGGGGCGTTCACCTTCAACGTCATCCCGCTCATCCCGCAGTACAAGTTCGCCGGGATCACCCCCCCAACGCCGAAGGAGAAGCGGGAGATGCAGGACCGGTGCGAACCCTACATCAAGCAGATGCGCCACTGCGCACGATGCCGGGCGGACGCGATCGGGAAACTGGGCCATGACGTCCAGTCCTGCGTCTACCAGAAGATGAAGGATGAGAAGAACGAGTAGCCTCTTTTTCACCCGGTGCTGCAACCGGCCATGAAGACGATCGAACTTCGCCCCGACCAGCCGTTCGACCTCGACCTGACGCTCTCCTGCGGGCAGGCCTTCCGCTGGGAGAGGACGGATGGGTGGTGGCAGGGCGTCGCCGACGGCCGGGCCATCCGGATACGGCAGGACGGATGTTTCCTCACGTTTGAAGGAGCGGATGCAGGGTTCGTCCGCGACTACTTCCGGCTCGACCAGGACCTGCCCCGGATCCTCTCCTCGATCGACCGCGACCCGGCGATCGGCGCCGCCGTCCAGGAGTGCAGGGGCCTCCGCCTTGTCAGGCAACAGCCCTGGGAGTGCCTGGTCTCCTACCTCTGCGCCACGAACACGAACATCCCGGCGGTGAAGCGGCGGGTCGCGCTGATGGCGGAGCGCTACGGGGATCCGGTAGACGGGCCCTCAGGCAGGGCGTATGCGTTCCCGGAACCGGAAGCGCTCGCCGGGGTTTCGCACGCGTGCCTGTGGGACTGCAAACTCGGCTACCGGACGGACTACGTCCGTGAGGCGGCCGTTTTCGCAAGCGAAAATCCAGACTGGGCGGAGCGGATCGCAGCCCTCCCGTTTGAGGAGGCGCGGCAGGCGCTGATGGAGTTCCGGGGTGTCGGGCCGAAGGCGGCGGACTGCGTGCTCCTCTTTGCGTTCGGGCTCTTTGAGGCGTTCCCGGTCGATGTCTGGATACGCCGGATCGTGGGGGAGACGTATCTTCCCGACCTTGCCGGGAAAAACTGTACCCCGGCGGAGTACGAGCGGATCCGGCGGTTTGCGCGGGACTACTTCGGGGAGTACGCCGGGTACGCGCAGGAGTATCTCTACTGCGCGCGCGGCCCGGCGCGGCGGTCAGGGGCGCCGTGACGGGTCACAGTGCCGGGACATATACGATTATTCTCGCCATCAGACTGATGAGGTTACCGTTTTTCAGGATGAGGCGCCTTTTTTGGGCAGAGCAGGAATAGCCCCTCTGCACGCTCCGGGATGAAAGCGGGGCCCCGCCACTCTGTGTTATACGCTGACGGTATGTCGACATCTGGCATACTGCCAGGAACCCTCCGCTTCACCGTCCTCTCATCGAAGAGATCGCCATGGAGTAATCTTTATACTCAATATTACCCCATAGAACACTATGGTTACGACGATTCAACTTCAACCGGAAACCAAGTCTCGCCTGGATGATGTGAAGATCCATCCGCGAGAGACCTACGACGAGACGCTGAACCGCCTTCTTGACATGGTGTATGATCCGGAACCGCTCTCCGAAGAGTCCATGAAGAAGATTGAAGAATCCTTTGACGACATCCGTGCCGGTAGAGTTCGTTCCTTTGAGGAGTATGTTCAGGAACGTGGCCTATGATATGGCGACTGCTCATCACGGCAGGCGCCGAGCGGGACCTCGATAACATCCCGGAATTTGATCGCAAACGAATTAAGGATGAACTCTGTGCTCTGGCAGATGAACCGAACCCTAAATCTTATGTCAAAAAGATAAAAGGGCATTCACGCAGTCCCCTGTACTCTTTTCGTGTTGGGCAGTATCGAGCGATCCTCACAATCGAAGGAAATACCATGATAATCACCCTGATCGAGGTCGGAAACCGGATCAAGGTCTATCGAAAATATTGATCCGATACAACGATCTGCATGACGTGCCGGGGTACTGAACGCAACGTTCTCGTAGTGTACGGTTTCCCACGCTATCGCCATGACTGCCCCCGCCCCTCGCGGGAGGGGTGGGGCTACAGACCTCCCCACTGGATGGAGAGGGGGAAGTCCCCCTCGCAAACCCTTTCCTGACATACTCCCACGGCTAAAGCACGTGGGGTTCTGACGTTGCTTGGCATTCTTCAAGCATTGCGTCGTGGGGTATCAGTGCTCCCATCGTGTACAT